>MDTP02000069.1 GCA_001714685.2 Methanosarcina sp. Ant1
CTTTTAATTTCTCTTTTTTGTTATTAAGGTTGCAGTGTTCAAGAAATTGTTTTTGATTTCTATTAGTACCTGTTGTCCTGCAATAGACTGTGTGAAGACTTCGCCGCATGTAACTTTGGATGTCACTGTAAAAAACAATTTTTGTTACTCTTTCATTTTTCATTCAATTAACTTAATATATCTTTGTAATAATTATAAATATAAACCTTATAGCGAAACCTGATTAATAACCTTAATTTAAGTGGAATACAGTCTTTTGACTGTTTACTTTATTCCCATGTTTAAATAAGGTGTTTTATTCGTATGGATAATTTTAAATTTATCACTGCCTAATGTATAAAATACCTTAGAGGGATAAATGTGCAATGGTATTCCGGCTTTTTCAGGAGATTTGTAGCCTCAATAATCGATATTTTTGTAATCATCCTTTTTATTGTATTAATCCAGTTTATCTCAGGAGTTATGGATGGAACGTTTTTCTACGTTATTGTATTTTTTATGATGTTGAGTTATTTTGCTTTCCAGGAGAGTTCGACCAGGAAAGGGACAGTAGGCAAGCAAGCTATGAATCTTATTGTAACTGATCTTAACGGAAACAAAATTTCCTTTAAACAGGCAACAAAGCGCTTTTTAGGAAAATTTCTGGCTGCAATTCCCTTCTTTGCAGGGTTTTTTCTAATCTTCTTTACTGAAAAAAAGCAGGCTCTTCATGACATTATTGCAAAGACCGTTGTGTTTATTCAGGAGGACTGAAATTAGTTAGGTTTTTTTTCCTTGCTCTCTCTTCCTCTTGCTTTCTTTTGACTTCTTTTTTATAGGACGAAGCGTAAAACCCCGAAGTCTTTAGCTTCGTGGGATATAAGCGTCAACTTCCTCACGTTCTACTGTTATTGATTCCGTAATCTTATTAATACTTTCAAACCTATTATATATTACTTAAAATGCTGTCACCACAATGCGAAAGCAAGTTGGTTAACAGGGCATAGTAAGGAACATTAAAAGGTTAACATAATTTTCCACCTGCGGAACGCAGGGTTGAGCGCGTGTGACTTGTCCTCGATAAAGGGAGGGATGACCCGCGAAGCCGGTTAGTCTTTAGCTAAGAGGTAGTTCACTCTTGTTCTTTCTACTTTCACCCATCATATATAATTTTTATACAATGAGTACGTTCTTTTATCATGATATCTTAATGTATAAGTAGGAAGGCATTTGCCGCCAGAGCATTAAAGGAATGTTTATTATGCCAATTTATTTCGACCAGCGTAAATTTATCAAGAGTAATCCAGTTAGTATTCAGAATGCGATTTCAGATTATTCATCTACGGCGTCCTATTTTCCCAGGCATGTGGGAAATATAAAGCTCTTTCTCGATATGGATGGAGTCCTTACAGATTTCACGTGCGCTTGTGAAATGCTCAGTGAGCATATGATGCTCTGGTACGGCAACGATAAGGAGCGTTTCTGGAGACAGATTACATTTTCAGGGGCTAAATTCTGGTCGGATATGCCATGGATGACTGGAGGGCGTGAACTTCATGGGTTCCTTAAAAACTCTGGCTTTTGTCCCACAATTCTTTCTGCGCTCCCGGGTCAGGAAAGAAAAAAGGCTTTAGCTGATGCGAGAAAAGGAAAAATTCAGTGGCTTAGAAAAGAACTCGGAATCCAATACGCAAACAATGCAATTCTATGTTTCCGCCCTGAAAAAGCCCTTCAATCCGGGGCCTCAAGAGTCCTGATTGATGACAACTCCGAAAACATCAGCGAATGGGAAGAAGCAGGAGGAACAGGAATCCTGCATAAAAATACGAATCGGACAATCCGATGTTTCAGTAAGATTCTCGACGTCGAGCAAAAACTCTAATGTTTGAAATCCTCTGATGTTTAAAATCCTCTGATGTTTGAAATCGTCTCACTTTCAGGCTCTTTTCCTGGTCTATCTAGGAATTCTGAAATCCTGTTTCTGCCCTCTTCTTTTTGCAGGAAAACTTAAATTTTCTTTTCAGTCGGCAGACTACAGGAGTTAAAAAGTATATGTCTTTTTACCAGAAATATAAATAAAATATCACTTGGTAATTACCCTTTTTTATCAAGTCCGGTTAAGTTTTACTGATCCCGAAATGTCAGTAGATGCTCACTCCCTTCACCAAGGGCAGGTTAAGGATTTTGTCCACCAGGTCTCCGGGCACTTTGCGGTCGGTAATGATTGTAAGCCTAGGATTGTCAGTAAGATAGGGGTCATCCGAGACAGCCTGGCGGATACTCATGTTGTTTTTGGAGATAAGGCCTGCAACTTCTGCGAGAATACCCACATTAGCGGCATCTTCCGGGATAATGATAATCACTCCTAATCCAAGGGAGGGGGCAACATCTCTCAAGAAGGGAATGGAATGAACATTTTTAAAAATCGTGCTAAGAAGTTCATCTGAGATAATGGTCTTTGTGGTTGCGTCTACCACTCTTCTGTCAACACCTGCCTCTTTTGCAAGCTGGGTATGTGCTATCTCGATACTTCCGGAAGTGACTTTTCCTTCCTCGTTCACCTGAAACCCACGTTCAAAGAGCAATTTAAGCACTTTTGCCTGCGCAGGGTATTTTTCAAATTTTTTAAGTAATGTCTGCCACATATAAACTTAATTAAAACTAGTTCCTTGATATACTTTCGTATTACAATCTGTTGTCCTCGGAACAAAATTTTCCCGAATGGTAATTTTGGAGTGTCGTTGGCACTAACCTCAGCTTGCGTTAATTTGATGTACCTGCAGGGCACGAACTTTTATATGGAAATTTCCAGCTCAGGCAGTAAACAAAAGTCAGGAAAAACAAACTACCAGCTCCTTCTCATTGCCAGTCTCAGCAAGGAAATAGAATCGGCTCGCAAACTTGATTCTGAAAAGCTTGCAGCTGAAATCAGAACAGTTGGTTTCTCCTGCCAGCACTGTGGAAAGTGTTGCCAGCGGGCTTTCGGGGACAATAGGGTAGTGATAATTCCTCCCGAAATCGAGAGAATCCGGGAATTCACAGGTCTCTCAAAGCTTGAGGTAGCAGGACCATTTGTCCCTGAAACCTTTCAACCGGATGAATTGGATGGGGAAGAAAACAGTACTGAGGTTTTTTCCGGAGCTTCAGAAGAAAACGAAGATTCGTTCTTCACTGAGTTTCTTGAGCTTTTTCAGGAAAATATCGATTGTGAGGGCAATATTCACACTTTTGGATGGACACTCAGGCGGAAGAGAAACTGGGACTGCATCTTTCTTGAAAAAGGAACGAGAAGATGCCGGGCGTATCCGGTGCGTCCAATGCTCTGCAGAACCTATCCCTTTTATCTCGAAGGGCTGAAATTGCACACGTGCGAGTGCGAAGGTCTCAGATGTCCGATTTCTGTAGAAGACAGCCGAAAACTGGCAGAAAATCTCCTTTTCAGGTATATTTCGGAGCTTGAGGACATGCTTGCTATGTATGAAAAATATGTAGATTTCATGAGAGACGAAAAAGGACTGGAGCTCGCAAAGGAGAGCTTGGAAAAAGGCACATGTACATATATAGTCCACGATAGCACAGGAATTACTAAAATTATTGAGTGACAACACAACAGCACAAAGTTGTAAAACTCATTGATTAAGCTTTCTTTATTTTTAAGCATATTTATCTTTGCATATGCCTGAAGGATATTTTAATTTCTGCATGCTCTGAACCATCAATTAAATTTATTTATTATAAAGAGCCAGTTATTCCCCATGAACGGAATGTCTGGTAATGAAAATCGTCCGATGACAGTTTCGGAAAAAGTCTTCTCGAAAGCGGCCGGAAGTCCAGTAAAAGCCGGGGATTTCGTGCTGGCAAATGTAGACCTGGCAATGACGCATGACATTACGGGTCCGCTGGCAGTCCAGGGCTTTTACGAGATAATGAAAGATCAGGAAGAGAAGAAAGTCTGGGACCCTAAGAAAATAGTGATCGTATTCGACCATCAGGTTCCTGCGGATTCCATCAATTCCGCAGCAAATCATATAATGCTCAGAAAGTTTGCTGAAGAACAGGGAATTCTAAATTATGACGTATATGAGGGAGTCTGCCATCAGGTTCTTCCAGAAAAGGGGCATGTTCTGCCAGGAGACCTGATTGTCGGCTCTGACTCGCATACATGCGCGTATGGAGCTTTAGGGGCATTTTCTACCGGCATAGGGTCTACTGACATGGCAGCTGTTTTTGCCACAGGCAAACTCTGGTTCAGGGTACCTGAGACCTTCCGTTTTGAAGTTGAAGGCAACTTGCCAAGGCGCGTTTACTCAAAAGACCTTATCCTTCACCTGATCGGTGACGTCGGGGTAGAAGGGGCCAGGTATATGGCAGCCGAATTCGCGGGTTCAACAATCCGTTCTCTCTCTATTCCCGAACGCATGACCATCTCCAATATGGCAATTGAGATGGGAGGAAAAGCAGGAATTATCGAAGCTGATGAGGTGACTGTAGCCTACCTCAAAGAACGAATTTTATATTACGAATTTGACCCCTACTGGAAATCTGACGAAGAAGCGGAATATGTAGCTACCAGGCACTACGATATCTCTGATCTGGAGCCCCAGGTGGCCTGTCCGCATAACGTGGACAACGTAAAACCTGTAACTGAGGTCGAGGGCACAAAAATTGACCAGATCTTTATGGGTTCTTGCACTAACGGCAGGTTCGAAGATATTAAGATCATGGCAGATATCATGGGTGACGAGCCGGTAGCAAAGGGTGTACGACTCCTTGTTGTCCCTGCTTCAAGGACAGAATACATGAAACTGTTGAAGGCCGGATACATTGAAAAGCTTATGAATGCCGGTGCAATCGTGGAATCTCCCTGCTGCGGCCCATGTATGGGCGGTTCTTTCGGCCTACTTGGTGCCGGGGAAGTGGGCCTTGCAACGTCTAACCGCAACTTCAAAGGCAGAGAAGGGAGCTCCGAATCTTTTGTATATCTCTCCTCCCCTGCAACCGCAGGAGCATCAGCCCTTACAGGAGAAATCACTGACCCCAGGAAGGTTTGAACAACTTCCTGTTTGCTTTTTGAGTATTTCTCTGCGTGTTTACATCAACAGGTGTTAGAATGTCGGATGCTGACTTATCAATTTTGAACAGGGTATACGAGATAATCCTGGACCGGAAACAGAACTATGACGAGAGTTCATATGTCTGCAAGCTTTTGAACAATCGCAAGGGTATGAACAAAATTCTTGAAAAAGTAGGAGAGGAATCAATTGAAACTATTCTTGCAGTCAGGAATGAAGACCATGCAGAGATCGTTTCGGAAAGTTCGGACCTAATCTTCCATCTTCTGGTAATGCTTGCGGCAAATAATATCACCCTGGAAGAAATTGCAGCCGAGCTTACTGCCCGGCATGAAAGTATGAAAAGAGACTGAAGGTTTAGAGAATTTGCTACACCTGGCTTGAAGGTGAAAACAATTAAAATGTTGGGGGAATTCTCGTTTTTTCCGCAAACCCTGCGGAATTTTCCTGCTTTTTCCTATAACTGTGAAAAACCTTAATTCTCAGTAAACTGCCAGTTCGTTCAGGACATCGGTTTTTGATAGGGTTCCTTTGGGTACGCCGTTGATTGTTACAATAAGCCTTCCTACGTTATATTTATGGAAGAGTTTTACCACGTCGTAGAGTTGCATGTCCCCATCGACAGTGATTAGTTCTTTTGTCATGATATCTTTAACTTTTACGTTCGGTTTACCCTGGGCAATGGCATGGGCGATATCTGTGTAGGTAATTATCCCTACGATTTTCCCCTTGTCCTCTACAGGGGCTCCGTGAACGTTGTTCCTGATAAAAAGCCTTGTTGCTTCCTGAATACTTGAATTCATATTCACAAGCAAAGGAGGATATTTCATATAATGTTTAACGTGTTTTTTAGGAAGAGATATCATTTCGGTAATATTGAAGAGAATAGAGTTACTAGTGTCGTCCCTTCCTGTAACTTCTCCGCGAACTATCAGGCGGTTTACAGGCGTCGGGCCAACTTGAATCTTATCGTCCATCACAAAGTCCTTTATATTCCCTAGTACACGGATGACTCCGTTACAGGCGTCGGGATTCCTGACGGTCGTAAAACTAATTTCAGAAGCTGTAGCACTATTAACTATCATATTGTTTCTGTAAAGGGGAACAACTGATTCGTTTTTAAGTTGCTGGATGCGTAAAGCGTCATATGCTGCCCCTGTAGGTTTGTATCCTCCTTTTGGTCCGGGGACTCCTTCCACCAACCCCAGAGCCTTTAATAACTGCATCTGGTTGCGGATAGTTCCAGGATTGCGCTGGATAACCTCAGCAATTTCTTCCCCCTTGATTGCCCTGTCCTTTTGCCGCTGCAGGTTGATTAATGCATTAATAATATCTTTTTGAATAGAAGTGAGTTCCATATTTCCACCATCAATTTCATATACCTTTATAAGGATGATGTGTTATACACAGATAATCTATGCTACTCTATATATTTGCCATAATTAATGATTATAAATTCCTATTATAATTACTATTACAAATATAAAAAGAGTCCGGTTCTGCTTTGAATTTCCAGCTGGTTTTATGCCTTATATTGAAGTTTATTACCAGGGTTTGTGATCACAAATCTAAAATTGAGCAATAAATTTCCATTCAGGAAACTACTTTCAGGAATCTCGCGAAACTTATGCTTGCTATTTGTTTTGTTAAAAACTTTCGTCCATAAATATATTTATTTAGCTTAACAGAGCCCCCCGAGGGTTAGAATATGATGATATTTGAGAAAATCCATACAGTTCCCACTTCCGAGGAATTAATCAATAAATCTTTCAAGCGGGCAGCGAGAGCGATGTCCGGGAAAACGATCGAAGACAAGGAAAGCCGGTTCAAGGCCAATGAATCCATGCTACTGACAGCAGCAAACATCTTTACAGATAATCTTGCAAATATAGTCAGGCGGTTCCCGAGTTTTGATCAATTACCCAAGTTCTATTATGAGCTTACGGATATCCTTGTAGGCGTGGAGAACCTTAAGATGTCCCTGGCATCCGTAGACTGGGCTAGCAAGAAGATCCACGAAGTTGCAAGGAGCTACGTTGGAAAAATCAGGGATTCGGACATTCCAGAACCTGTCAGAAGAGAGGCTTTCGGGCGGATTGCATCCATTATTAAGTCCATTAATAAGGATCTTCTCTTACTGAACGAAGCCAGAAATATCTTAAGAAAACTCCCGGACGTCCAGGACGAACCAACAATTGTGGTAGCTGGCTACCCGAATGTTGGGAAGTCAAGTTTCGTCTCGAAAATAACAGGTGCAAGCCCGGAAATTGCTCCTTATCCCTTCACAACAAAAGGAGTAAAAATCGGGCATTTTAGCCGGGATGGAGTCCGCTACCAGGTTATGGATACACCTGGGCTTCTTGACCGCCCCATGTCTGAGAGAAACATTATTGAACGGCAGGCAATCACTGCTATCCACTTCCTTGATGCGGTTGTAATGTTCATGATTGATCCCAGTGAAAGCTGCGGATACGAGATTGAAGACCAGAAACGTCTGCTTGTGGAAATTCAGGAAAACTTTAAACTTCCCATGCTTGTGGTTGCAAACAAGGCTGATCGACCGGAATTCCGGAAAATGGATGAAGTCGAGATGAACGTTTCCATGATGACAGGAGAAGGAGTCGAAGATGTAGTGGACAGGCTTCTGGAAATGATTGAAGAAAAGCGCCTTCTCTCTTCTTCCGAAGAACCGGATACAGGGTCTCCAATCTGATTTCCGACCATCTGATCCTTAAGTCTAAATTAAGGACTTTGATTCAATTAAGGACTTTGATTCAATTAAGGACTTTGATTCAATTAAGGACTTTGATTCAATTAAGGACTTTGACTCAATTAAGGACTTTGATTCAGCTTTGTATTTCTTTTCAGATTATTCTAAGCTGCATCAGCAGGGCAAGGGAAATAAGTATAAGTCCTGTTGTCAGCCTTATTTCTACTCTCCATTTTTCCCTGAACTCAGTAACCTCTTTCGGGCTCAGTCCAAAGGAAAGCAAAAGTCCAAGAGCTACTATAGGAATCAAGAGGCCGATATTGTAAAGTCCCATATATGCTATTCCTTTCGTCATATCGGTTTTTGTTACCAATATACTCAGGATAGAGAGGTAAACAGCCCCTACGCAAGGGGCTTTGACCAGGAAGTACATCCCCCCCGAAAGGAAGGACAGCAATAGAAGGTTTTTTTCGTTCATCCCGCTCATAAAGTTCTTTAGAGAATTGGGAGTCTTGAAGGTTGATCTTGCATGCTTTTTAAGCCAGTATGCATCAAAGATATGCCAAAGGCCAAGAAAAGCAGTAAGCAAGATCGTAACTATAATAAAACTTCCCCGGATTTCAGGCAGGAAATTGACAGTGCTGAGGATACTGATTCCTGCAAACATATGTATTGCAAAGATCCCTGTTGAAAAACCTAAGGTAATTTTGAGCATTTCCTTTCTTCCTCCCTGCTGTACAAGGATGACAGAAGCCAGGAAAGCCATTACCGCAAGCAGACAGGGATTGATACCTGCAAGGATACCTGCTGCCAGGAAGAAAAAGGGGTTCATTATCTCAATATGTTTATTTACCCCGACTCTACTTTCTGTCAGGGGAGATGAAAATTCCTGGGCAAAAATTAAAGAAGGAGTTTCTACGACTTTTGTCAGAAAACCTTCGATTGAATTCTTATATTGTCTATAAAAGCAGCCTGTCAATTTGTTTTCAGCTGAAACGACAGAAGCGGCAGCAGGGCTCAGCAACAAAAGAATGAATATTAACACAAAAAATCCCTTAGTTGTAAGCAGTGGACTCACCATCGTTTTTTCCTATCCTTTCTCCTAATTTATTTTTATAAATATACTCAAAATTTTCTGGATCTATAGGCACATAGCTTCTGATAAGATATTTACTTTGTATCATATATGCTCAAATTTTCTCTTATAGTCAGGAAAGTACCTTTATTCAGGCCCAGTTTTGCTCTTTCACAGTATTCAGATGGACTGAATATATCTTTTTCTAATTTTTCGACTTTTTTTGGGGAAAGGCAGGCGAGATACAAAACAAGAGAAGTAAAAAAGTTAAGTAGAAAAAAGCATTCCCATTTTACAGGGATCTCTGTGTATTTTTCAGAGTACTTTTTCCATGATATTCAAGGCTTTTTCAATATCCTTCATTGAAGCTGCATAAGAGATTCTTATGTAGCCGTCGCCCTCGCTTCCGAAAGCTGTCCCTGGCACGACGATAACGCCGTTTGAGATCAATTTAGAGGCAATCTCTGCGGAATCTGAAACTTTCGGAAAGGCATAGAAAGCTCCTTTGGGAAGAGCACATTCCATCCCGAGTTTATTCAGCCCTTTTACGAGCACATCCCTGCGTTTTCTGAACTCTTCCTTCATAACATTGACCGAGTCTTTAGGTCCGGTCACTGCGGCATAAGCAGCCTTTTGAGCGACTGAATTGGCACATGCCTGAATATACTGGTGTACCTTGAGCATCTGACCGATATACTCTGCTCTGGCTGCCACGTACCCTAGTCTCCAGCCAGTCATGGCATAGCTCTTCGAGGTAGCGTTTACGGTAATCACATTATCCGAATAACTTGCAGGGCTTACGTGCTCTCCTTCATAGATAAAGTACTCATAGACTTCGTCTGAAAGGATGGTTATATTGTGATCCTCTGCAATTTCGGCAAGGGCTTTGGTATCCGCCCTGCTTGAGACTGCCCCTGTGGGATTTGAAGGGGAATTAAGAACAATAGCTCTGGTCTTCGGGGTAATTTTCTCGAGCACGGCTTCAGGCTTCATAGTAAGGTCCTCTGAGAGAGGAACGCTTACTGCCCTGCCGTTCAGGATCTCGGTCAGCGCGTTATAGGAAACAAACCCGGGATTTGAGATAAGGACTTCATCTCCTGGGTTGAGGAGGGCTGCAAGGGCAATGGCAAGAGCTTCCGATGCTCCGGAAGTGACAATTATTTCCTGTGGTGAAACCGAAAACCCGTTTTCTTCCTTGAATTTTAAGCTCAGGGCTTCTCTGAGTTCCAGAATTCCAGATCCGATTGTATAACCCGTAAACCCTTCGTTTATGGCTTTTATTGCCGCTGCCTTGATATGCTCAGGGGTATCAAAATCGGGCTGTCCGAGTCCAAGGTTGATGGCGTCTGAGCCTGCAGCTTCGAAAATTTTTCTAATTCCAGATGTATCTATTTTGGCTACGTTTTCTGAAAACTTTATCTCCTTCAAATTGAGCCCTCCTGTGTTCCTCAATCCGCCATTTATTAAATGTATTATTTTTCTGGCTATTTTCGGGCCTTATTCGATATTCGTATGCCTTGATTTAAGTTCGGCTTCAGAAGCACCTGTTAACGTAATCAGCTGGGCGATTATAGAGTCCAGGAAAACAAGCGAAGCAATTTCAAAAGAGGTACCCAGCGGGGGCATGTGGGTGTAGTCTCCTCGCAAGTGTCTTTCAAGGTAGCCGCCTTCTTCACTGTCGTTTTTAGTCTTGCTAGGAAGGATCACAACAATATCGGAGATTCTACCGAGTGTAGAATCTTTTTTAGATGTAACCGTTATAAGGGTTGAGCCGATGTCTTTTACGATTTTTCCAAGGTCAGCTATAGAGCGAGTTTGTCCTGATCCCGAAATGGCGATCACGACATCCTGAGGCCTAACAGCAGGAGTTGTGGTTTCACCAACTACATACACACTAAATCCGAGATGCATAAGCCGCATTGCAAACGCTCTGGCAACAAGCCCCGATCTTCCGGCCCCCATCACAAAGACTTTATCGCCGTCCATAGTTTTCTGGAGCATAGCCTTTATGGCTTCTTTATCAAGTTTGTCAATTACCTCATTTAGGTTTTCTATGATCTGTCCCATTGATAATAATACTTCTTCACAGTCATTCACCTGAATTTTTTTCATATGAGTTCTCCAAAAAACGTTGGGTTAAAAGCGTGATTCCTTGTAATAATCATTTGATTAGAATCTTATCTACTTTTCTACATCAAGGATTGTAAATACTCCTTAAGCTCGTCCCTGATACTCTTATTCATTTTTTCTAGGTTTATATGGGATTTTGGACAAATTCCTGGTATCTTCTTTTCATCCCACTACACAGCAGTTTACCTTTTCATCTGTTTGTCTGCGGTTCAGATTTATAATTAATAGCTTTTAGTTCCCAGTTCTCTATATTGTTTTTGAATTCCTGGTAGAGCCTCTGGATATCACAGTCACTCCCATTCCAGTAAAAATCCTTACGCGCGTCTCCTTTTCGGAGCTCTTCGAGTATAAATTTAGATAGATGGAAAATGGCTTTTTTATTGGAAAAAGGAATACTATAGTTTACGCGATAACCGCCAGCTGTTTTTCCATAGGACACCAGTATGTACCCTTTACTTTCATATTCCGTTATCTCATCAAAATTGCTGATTATCTCAAACTCATGAACCGTAGACTGGTCGATTTTCGAAATTCCTATGAGTACCTGTGCTATAATATAATCAGGAACCTTCCGTCCAAACCATACGGCGATTTTCCCGTAGGTACAAATTACATTGACGTCGTTCCTGCCCATCTCAAAGGAGCTGAGGGACTGGGGAGGGAATATTTTGGCTTCCAGGTCTGGGATCTTCTGGGCACACATTGCTTCCACTTCGTTACTTACTTGCAGAGACAAGTGCACTGATCAGGTTCCTATCTTTTTTAAGGGTTTTGAGCTGGTTTGCAGGCCCTATCACTGTAAGTCTCTTGTTGCTTTGTTTTTTGAAAAACTTTCCCAGCAACGAAGTGTCCGCGTTTGCGGGGTAACTTTGCATTTCAATCCCTGAAAACACATCAGGCTGGATTGCTGACATTGTCATCTCTATTAGTTTTGCTTCCTCCATAGGGTTCAGGCCCTTTTCAAGTACCAGGATTTTGCCTTTCCGTACCTCATCAATTATGTATCGGACTTTCTCCATCGAAGCCATCTGAGATATTTTGGCTTCCGATATCAGATCAAGCTGAATTCCCTGCACGTAGATCACCCGAACTGCTTTGCCAGAGCTTCGTAAAACGTATCCATTCCGACTCCTTCAAGTGCCGAAACAGGCACCATTGGGTGCTGTGGGAAGGCTTCCTTTATGACGGCTGGGTCAGCATTAGGAAGGTCGACCTTGTTTGCTACGATCAAAAGCGGAAGGTTTCTGGCTTCCATATTTCCTATTACCGTTACATTGACCTGAGTATAGGGATTTTCGGTGGAATCCATAACTAGTATGACACCGTCGAGGTCATCAAGCCATTTGACAGCTTCAATTACTCCTTCTGTTGCTTCTTTAGATCTTTTCTTTGATTCAGAGTCACTCATTCCCTGTTCCATGAAGTCATGGAAGTCGATTTTCGTGGCAAGCCCAGGCGTGTCTACAATATCAAGGCTAATTGTGTGCCCATTAGCTTCGATACTGATTGCATTCCTTCTCTTTGCATGCCTGGTTTCATGGGCAATATGAGAAACAGAACCCATTGTTTCTTCGGTTCCGCCCCAGTCCTTGAGGATACGATTGCCAAGGGTTGTCTTGCCGGCATTGGGAGGACCGTAGATTCCTATGCACGCATCTTTTTTCTTGAACAGTTTATTGAACATTTTTGAAAAGCTTACCTTAAATCGTTTTAACATATTCATAGCTTCCCTCCATTGGGAAAAGCATAACACCTAAGGATTTCTCGGATTGCTTTCCTGTATGGGTTGATTTTATAGTTCCTTCGGGATTGATTTTATAGTTTCCTTCGGGGTTGATTTCATAATTTCCTTCGGGGTTGATGTTTAAAGTGACTTTTTTATCTAATTGATCCATGCATAAAATAATTTCCATTTGTTGCACTGCGGGAATCAGAAAAATTGGAGATGCTCCCTTCTCTTTCCCGGTATACCTGACATAAATAGGAAACTTCGCACCCTTTCTATGGTAAAATAGAAAGTGCCTCCGTAAAAATAACACCAGAATATAAATAAATTACTTTTTATCGCCTGATTCCCTGACCATATTTAATAAAAATTTCGGACCATATTTAATAAAAATTCCCTTATCGTATTTAGAGCCTATCCGAAAAGTGTTGTGACCTACTGTAACTTTTACTTTGGCAATATATACAATCGGAACGGATGCTCGACGTTACAGACCCTTTGTATCTTTTACAACATGCAATTATTGACTTTTCGGATAGGCTCTTAATAAAAGGCTTTTTGTAAAAGTGATACTTCCAGCTCTTCCCTAACTCTTTTCATTTGTTTTAAATTTTTTATGTGTGTGATGTTATGTACTTTCCTTTATATTCTTTCCGATTTTATTCATCGAATCTTAAAAATATACACTGTTTTTCCCGAGGACAGCCTTCTCGCGTCTTCCTCATATGATTATCTCTTTCTGGCCCTTTACAGATGTACTTTTCCTCTATAAATTTCAAGATGCCCTTTGATAAGCGAGGCTCACGGCAGTAAAAGATAAACCCTTTATCTCGGGTTTAAGCTTTTAGTCACATATTTAAGTTTTTTATTTCTTTGAAGATATTTTTACTTTAAGGAAAATCTATTTATCTTTCCTAAGCTGCGACTACTTTTACCCGGTAGAATTTTTACTTATTTGTCCCGAATTGCCGAATTTATGGCTATTTCGGCTATATTGGAACCAAGGTCTCCGATTCTGGAGAGGCTGTCCACAACTGTCCCGAGGGAAATCATAACTTCATGGGACTCCAATTTGAGGATAGATGCATGTAATTCTTCTATCTGTAAGTGCATATTGTCAACGCTATCTATTACCTGATTGGCAAGAGAGGTATTGGCATCAAAGAGGGCCTCTAATGACTGCTTCACCAGCTCTATGTAAGCGTTATTGAGATCTTCTATATCTCCCATCACATCGCCATTAATAGGCTGTTGCAACTTTGAAGCAACAGTTGCGATTCTCTGTGCATGGTCCGCTATCCTTTCCAGTGGACTTGCCGCCATTCTAAAGTCATGGTATTCTTCTATACTTGTTTCTGTGGAGTCGGGCATTTTCCCTCCACAGAGAATTGAGCGAAATTGCTTAGAAATCAGAAGATATAACCTGTCAACCTCGTCGTCTCTCTGACTAACATCAAGAGCAAGGTCATAATCAGCAGTTCTAAGGGCCTTTACTGCATCCTTTTGCATGGACCCAGCAATAAGAAACATTCTATGTACGCCTTTTTTAATAGGAAGTTCATTTGGGTTAAGGAGATCCTGGATAACCACGTAGTCAGAGCTTTCTTCAAAAATTTCCGGACCTATCAGTTTGTAGCAGACCTTCCTGATTACCTGCTTCTGTTCGGCGAGTATTCTTTTCGATGAAAACTCAATCCTGTCGTACCCATAGAGATATGCAGCGATAATGTCTCTCTCAAGTGCTTTTATTTCATAACCCGTGACATCGATTCTCTTTGTCTTAATTGCCCTTCCTTCCAGAATAGGGTCTATCAAAAGTTTCCCGTCTGGCTGTGCTTGAAGGGAAACCCTTACGCCTGTTTTGATTCCCACCTTCTCGGCCCATTGTTTGGGGAGAGAAATAATGTAAGTCGATCCACCTGTCTGCTGTACTTTCCTCGTCTCTATATTGATTCCCCGTTTTTGGTTAATATTGGTAAATTTGAAATCAATAATATTCATTATTAATTTTATAGCATTTAGCGACTAATATTTAGTTATAATTTTTCTATATACATAGCATTCAACTTTGTTATTTAAATTTGTGGATTTCTCTTTTTTTATGAATGACTTGCTGCGCCCTACATTTAAAGACATCTCGTATCTTGCTCCAAAAGGAAGTAGCAAAAATTATTAAAGAGCAGCGCATTTTGGGCTTGATGACATTTGAAGGGCACGCCTGCGCGTCGGGAGCAGGAACCATAATAAACGCCATAGCTACCTGGAAGGGTGCAGCATTTGGGATAGATTTGAAGACCTTTGCAAAGGTTAAGCTTTCAGAAAACGAAAACGGAGTCACAGGTTCCATCGAAGAAACGCCTGACGGAGACGCTCGTCTTATAGAACGCTGCGTTGAATTGGTCCTCGAAAGGTTCGGACTTGAGTTGGGAGGTACTGTAAGGACGAGAAGTGAGATCCCTCTTGCAGGCGGGCTCAAGAGTAGTAGTGCCGCAGCAAATGCTTCGGTTCTTGCAACCCTCCGCGCAGTTGGTGAGACTCTTCCTCCTCTCGAGAGCGTGAAACTTGGGGTGAGGGCTGCAAAAGAAGTAGGAGTTACTGTAACCGGAGCCTTTGACGATGCATGTGCTTCATTCCTTGGAGGGATTGTGGTTACGGATAATCGAAATATGGAACTAATCAGACGCGAAGAAACCGAGTCTAAGGTTCTTATTTTTGCCCCTGCAAGGAAGGCTTACAGTGCGGATACCGATGTGAAACGTTCCCGATTGATTGCTCAATATGTGGAAATTGCATACGGTCTTGCCCTGGAAGGTGACTATGAAAGTGCCATGACACTTAACGGTTTCCTCTATTGTGGAGCTCTTGGCTTTGATACGGAGTACATGCTTCTGGCTCTTGAATGCGGTGTAAAAGGAGTGAGCCTATCTGGTACCGGCCCCTCATATGCAGCACTTGTGAAGGATGATCAGATAAAAGAGCTGAAATCTGCATGGGAGAGTTGTGGGATGGAAGGCAGGGTCATAGAAACCACTATAAATAACAGAGATGCAGTATCTTTATCCAGAGAGGGATCTGTTTGAGCGAACTTGAAACTGTCCGTAAAGAAATTGAAGAGATTGATGTGGAAATCCTTTCCCTCATTAATCGAAGAGTCAATCTGGCTGAAAAGGTGCTTGAATCAAAAAGAATAAATGGAACTTCAATAAATGACCATAAACAAAATGAAGTTGTAATTAACAGGGCTTTAAATTCTGCAACCGAGCTCAACCTTGATGTAGGATCCGTGAAGGCGATCTTTGAGATTCTTATCAAGATGAGTATCGAACGCCAGAACGAGTTGAGTGGCAAGGGAAGTTTGCCCTGACTACCCCAAGGGAGTGAAAAATGGTCGATATCTCAGTAATTATGGGTTCAGAATCTGATAGGTCAATCGCCAATCGTGCAACAACGGTTCTCGATAAAAGTAAATACACTTACGAAGTAATGGTTATTTCCGCTCACAGGAACCCGGACGAACTTGACAGCTATATCTCAAGCACTGACGCAAAGGTCTTTATCGCAATTGCAGGTTTATCGGCAGCTCTTCCTGGAGTTGTGGCTTCCAAGACTAAAAGGCCTGTAATAGGAGTCCCGGTGAGCGCAAAGCTCGGTGGGCTCGATGCTCTTCTTTCTATAGCTCAGATGCCTCCAGGGGTACCTGTCGGAAGCGTGGGGATAGATAACGGAGCAAATGGTGCATATCTTGCCCTGAGGATCCTGGATTTAATTGATAGCCATTAAAGGCTTAAAGAGTCAACAACTTTTCTCAGTTCCCTAGGTTTCACCCGGGAACATCTTTTTCAAATCCAGAGCGTCTTTACTCCCAGAGCATTTTCTCTTAGAGCGTTTTTTGGTTTTATACACGAGTTATTGATCAATTCCGAAAAAACGAGTACACTCCTGTATTCGAGGAAAATGTAGAGAGATTCTTATGCTTACGGTTTTCAATAACTCACACCCACGACCCGTTTTCTCCTGTCTAGCCTTGTATAATTCAGACTGTCATATCTTCTCAGGCAGGACTTATTCTTAAAGTCAAACCGGATAAACCAGATAGAGAGGACAGATAGGGAGAACAGATAGAGTTAGATAAATTATTGTTGGGGATTGGCATCTGAGTATTGGAGTAGAGGATAGGGGGTAAAAGTGTTGGCGAGGTTTACAAGAGAAAATGATTTTTCTCAGATGCCTTAATATTAATATGGCGGACATTTATATAAAAATGAGGGTATACTGCTACTTGGTACGTGTTTTTTTCAGTACTTATATTTTTTAGATAGGATATTTTAAAAATACCAGGATATTTTAAGAATACCTTTCGTAAACAAAAATTAAACTTAGAAAAAGTCTGAGTAGCCAGAGATTGAAAAATAAGAAAATATAAGAATGTGATGTCTTGAAGAGCTGCAGTAATGTATTTTTTCACTTCATGAAGTGACGATAGACCTTTTTGCAGGAATTCTGTCTCGAAAGTCAGCTTTTATCGACGAGTTTTGCTTCAAGGATCTTTAAGGAGCCACTATCTCCTTCCCATTCGACTTCACTTTTTACAATTTCAATACGCTTTTTAAAGAAGGGGGCGTCAAGGACAACAGTTTCGTATTCTCCGCCTTCTCCGGCCATGTGAACCATGTACCTGCGGTTCAGGGCTTTGAGATTTTCGATGGAGTTTACATTGATAGGGCGGCCCAGCCAGGATTTGTCAAGGCCATCAGCTGCGACTCGGACAATTCGGATATCTAGCACTTTTGCCATCTCGTTGAGCAATTCTTCAGGGTCTCTGTGCCAGAGGGGGGTATAAACCTTAAGTCCCAGGGAGTCGCAGATCTTTTGCACTCTACCTGCCTGATACTGTGATTCAATAGCGCCTACTGATATTCCTTCTACATTCACTTTTTTTAGGGCAAGGGTCAGATCATCCAGCTCAAGTTCCTTGATTCCACTGGACTGTTGCTGGATCAAGGGAATTTCACATGCAGCAGAGATTAGTTCTACCATATGAAGGTTGATAGAATGATACATGTAGGAATCGCTCCTTGCTGGAATAATGTTAATGAGGTGGGTGACCTCATGCCCTTCTTCAAAAGCCTTATAAATGGCAAAGATCGAGTCCTTGCCACCGGAAACTAGTGCTGCGAGTTTCATCTGCATCCCCTTGTGTCTTAATGCTTTTTTGTACTTCCGGGTTATAGTTAGTGATTCATCACGTAATTTTTATGTACTTTTTGACTTTTCAGCCTTTTATCTTCGGTATTCGCAACCTCAATACCCTTGCTCCAGCTTTCCAAAATTGGCTTCGTAACGGGCTTTCATTTCTTCCCAGGTTGGAAGGCTTGTCTGGCAGCCCTGTGTCTGTACGGCAAAAGAAGCTACAGTTGATCCTATTTTTCCGCATGTGGGAAGAGAGTATCGTCTGGTAAAAGCTAGCAGGAAACCTGCCCTGTAAGCATCTCCTGCTCCTGTGGGATCCACAGCTTTAACAGAAACCACAGGAATTGCGAATTCTTCTTTATCTGTATAGATCCTGCTGCCCTCGGCATCGTATGTAACTACGATAATGTCAATCATTGCCTTGAGTTCGGAGAAGCTTTTGCCGGTCATCTCTGAAACCCGCCTGATTTCATGTCGGTTGGCAAAGAGGATATCAGTACGAGCAAGAATTAGTTCAAGTTTTTCTTTTGAATATGTAACAAGGTCCTGGCCAGGGTCAAAGGATACAAAACCGGCAATTTGTGCGATCTTTGCATTGTAGACGGAATCTGCGGTTGCTAGATGGACAAAATCCGCAGGTTCAGGATCCAGTTCTTTGAATTTTGAAGAGGCTCCCCAGTAAAAGTAGGTTGTCTGGTTGTCCTCTTTATCCGTAAAAATGAACGCCTTGGAAATTTTCCTGTCTTCAAGCCTGTAGAGGCGGGAAAGATCAACGCACGCGTCTGTAAGGAGTTTTTCATATCCGGAACTTGCAAAGTCCGTACCTACAGGAGAAATTAGCTGGCTCTTTCCCCCCAATCTTGCTATGCCAACTGCAATATTGGCAGCCCCTCCGCCTGGATATTCTTCGTAATCAATGACAGGGGAAGATTCGTTTTTTCCTGCTATTTTTTCAACATCTACGATGTAATCAAGGGCAGTATGCCCCACGATGGAAATTACTTTGTCCATGTAGTGTCCTCTTTTTTCGTGGGTCTTGAAGAAGCCAAGGGATCTTGGTTGAATATTCTTAAAAGCTAGGTAAGCGCACCGGAAAGATAAGATTTTTTCTTTTGCAGGGCTTCTATGACATAAGCTTTCTTTTCTCCTTGTGCCCTTTTAGGTTCGTTCTGGAAGAAGTCTCGCATAGACAGCTCCCAGTATGATGCATATTCTATTTTCTGCATTTTTAACAGGTTTTCGGAAGAATAACTGCTTTTGACAGGTTTTCGGAAGAATAACTGCTTTTGGCAGATTTTCGTAAAAAAGCTGCTTACTTGCTTGCCTTGCTTGCCTTACTTTTTTGCTGTTCGCTCTTTTCACCTGATCTTTCGAATTCAGTCACCTCGACAACTGTCAGCGGAATATCCCGGAGGGACTTTCCTATCACAGATTTTGCGATCCTTTCCGCGTGTTCTGCAGACTCGGCATCAAAAACCTTCATTTCAAAAATAAGTCCTACAAGAGCGGTATTTGCTGCCATGAAAACACTGCTAAAAGGCTCACCACATGCCGGGCAGGACGTGGTTCCCACGTCGACCTCTACAAAGTCCAGTTTAGGGTTCAGACGCTTTCCAGCCTCGGAAATTGCTACTCCTATTGCGTCATCAGCCGTCTTTACATCTCTAACCAACCAAGCTGCTTCAAGTACCACATGAAAGTTCTTCATTATTTATCCACCGTAATTTTTATCCACCGCAATTATTCAGTTATACACGTTTTTCCGTCGGGAAAAGTTTTACAGAACCTACAGAATAGAGTAAAGTATATAAATTGTTTCTGTCCGAATAGTATTTATTAGACTTTTTATTAGACTTTTCTTTTTATATGGCTTTATTATACTTTTCTTTTTATATGGCTTTTCAGTTAAGCTTTTAGTTTCTAGTTCTACACTTTTTAATAATTTAATTAGGAATTACTTTCTCTCTCAGGACCCAGTTTTTGACATTTTTCGTTCTTTTCCTTTCGGATCCTTTTCTTCTTTCGGATCTCTTTTTCGTCTTTCATATGGTAAAAAGAGTTTCGTCATCAACTGCAAAAACACCGAGTTTTGCTCCCGCATCAAGCCAGGCGTGACCGTAGCTGAAAGAGGCAAGGGCATTTACAGGGTCTCCGTTATCCAGAAAATATACTCCGTCTTTATAATAGGCTTCAGCCATTGTGTAGTAATCCTTTGCAACTGCATGCATGTGAGAATTCGGGATAGGGGAATATCTTGCTTTTTGGAGCGCTCTTTTTAACATATCTTCGTATTTTTTGACCTTTTCATTCAAATCCGCAGGCATATTAATCACTCTAAAACTGACTAGCATTTTATTCTTTTATTCTTTACTCTACTTCTTCCATAAGCCCTGTGGGACCTCCTGCAAGTTTCACAAGCGCTTCTGCTTCAAGAAAGTGCATCTTTCCGGGAATCACAAGGATATGGAGAGGTTTTCCAAAATCAAAATCTTTTAACTTTTCTGTATAGTCAGCTTTTACGACCGGTTTTTCCGAGCCTGCCCTGGCTATCCCTACTGCAGCAACGTTGTGCATAAACCCTTCTCCTCTTTTTTCTTCAACCTCCAGGAGAAGCTTAAGTGCTGTGTTTACGGTCATGTAGCCCTTTTCTTTATCTATATCCAAAAAGACCAGAGTATGCAGACCCATTTCGGCATTTTGCTTTATAATGTCGTAAGGAGTTTCCGAGATAACCCTTGTGCCCCGTCGACTTTCATAAGGGTGAGGAATGCTTGCGGATTTCCCGAAGCGATAGTTCTGCAGCCCCGTAAGCCCTGAGACGGCAGAGGCAATTGAAGCCCCATGAATCAGGCGAGTCTCTATTCCTAGCTTTTCGGCCCTCAAGCGCAGATCCACATGGGTTGTAGAGACCATGGTGTCTCCACCAGTTAAGAAACAAATATTCTTGTCTTTTGCTTCTATCAACCAATCAGGATGTTGTTCCACATCTTCTCTTGAGAGCAAACAGACTTTCTTTCCGTAGAGCTTCTCCATTTCATTAAGGTTCGTACCCATGAGGCAGGATGTATAGAACTCCGCATAAACCAGGTCAGCTCCCCTGATAGCTTCGAGTCCCTTTAAAGAAATGTCATATTCGTCGAAAAGGCCCAGCCCTATGAATGTGAGCATAGCCCGCTTTAGGGGCTTATCATCTTAAAGCTTTTGCCGCAGGCATAATCTAAGCTATATATAACTTTATTTTCCAGATTTACGGATACGCTTAACTTATTTATATCTGGAAATTGATAATACGATTGGCTTACGATTACAGTTTTTAGAGGTGTTTTTGTTATGATTAAAGTTACACTTGTTCATGCCAGCTGGTGCACTGTCTGTCCAGCAGCTCGCAGACTCTGGAAAGACCTGAAGTCCGAGTATGAATTTGACTACGAGGAAATTGATGTGGAAACTCCAGAGGGCCAGGTACTTATGGACAAATATGGCATTGTTGGTGTTCCTACAACCATTATTGATGGAGAGGTAGTTTTTACGGGCCTTCCTAAGAAAGCCGACGCTATCGCTCGCATTAGCTGAGTTTATTAGCTGAGTTTACTTATTAACTTTGCACTTTTCTGAAATGATTTTTCTGGACTTCGGAGGTAAGTATGTACGACCTTATAATTGTAGGAGGGGGGCCTGCAGGGCTCACAGCAGGAATTTATGCCGTGCGCTCAGGGCTTGACACTCTGGTTCTTGATAGAAGCGAAATTAGCGGCCAGATCGCGCTTGCAGATATAGTGGAAAATTATCCTGGTTTTCCGTCGATCTCAGGGCTTGAGTTAATGGAAAAATACAAAAGCCATGCCCAAGAAGCAGGGGTAAAAACAAAGATAACTGACGTCCTCTCTGTTCGCTCTGAAGGAGCAAAGAAAATAGTTTCCACGGACAGCGGAGATCTTGAATCAAGAGCTGTTATAATTGCCACTGGTGCAAACCCAAAGCACCTTGATGTTCCAGGAGAAGAAGAGCTTATCAGTAAAGGGGTTTCCTACTGCGCCATCTGTGATGGGCCTTTTTTTAGAAACAAAACTGTTGTAGTGATCGGAGGAGGCAACTCGGCAATTACAGATGCTCTTTTTCTTTCGAAGATTGCACGGAAGGTATATGTTATCCACAGAAGAGACAGGTTGAGAGCGGCAAAAATTCTTCAGGACCGGGCTTTTGCAACTTCGAATATTGAATTCATCTTTAATGCCTGTGTCGCGGAAATCGTAGGGAGTAAGGGAGAAATTAGAAGGGTCGAAAAAATAGCCCTTAATGACCTCAAAAGTAGAGAAATCCGAGAACTGGCTACAGATGGTGTTTTCATTTATGTCGGTATCCATCCAAACACTGAAATTGTCAATGTGGATAAAGATGAAGAAGGCTTTATCAAGACTGACCGCTCACTTGAGACATCTGAGAAAGGGATCTATGCAGTTGGAGACTGCCGCGACACAAATATCTGGCAGCTTGTAGCAGCAGTTAGAGACGGGGCACTCGCAGCGACTGCTGCAAATGAATACATAGAAAACTTCAAAGAACAGGTTAAATGAAAAACTATATGAATCAGAAAATTCTGGCTGGAATTTACCTTAAAGTCCAATTATTTGTGAAAAGCCTGGAAAGAAGGGATAGTAAGGGACAATGAGTCTGTTCTGTCCCTAACTTCTATTCTGATCCTTCTTATTTTTCAGGCTTAATCTACCATCTGGTTGATTTTAGTGTAAAAATCTATTATCAACCTTGTTGCCTCGCTTTCCATGTTCAGCTGGAAGGTTCGGATTTGCTTTCCCAGGGGTTTTTCTATGACAATCCCTGACTCAATCAAAGGTGTGATAACCCTTGATACGCTTGAATGCGACAGTCCAGTTTCTTCAGCTATCCCTGAAAGGTAAGTTGATTCGTTCTGGCGTTCGATCAGATTCTTAAGGACTGTCATCTGTGCGGTTTTCCCGAAGATTTTTTCTAGTGGATCCATTGCTATCATCTCAGAGGTGGCTACTCTCCGTAAGTGATTTTTATTTCCAATATTAACTTGTTATTTACAGTTATAAACTTATCTCCTTATTGGTTAAGTCAGGCGATCAATACAAAATCTTCTAAATATTTGGGTCACTTTGTTCTATCTATACTATATATAATTTACCATAATATATCATCGTAAATATTTTAGAAATGTTTAATAACTAAGAAAATATATACTGTATAGAGGTGGAGGGTAATGAACGAGAAAAATCTTGATCATGAGATCTTGAAATTGATTGAAGCACAGCCTGAAATAAATGATACTGATATTGCCCGTAATCTTTCGATTTCGGAAGAACTAGTAAAGACGCGCATTGCAAACTTTAAGGATACAAGAGAGAAAATCCTTATTATGAGTTATGGGCCTAGCATCTACGATAGCCTTAAATTGGCGCTTGAACCTGAGAATTATAGCGTTGTCAAAGCTCCTGGAGGCTCTTCGGCTCTTGAAACTGTAAAAACCGAAAAGCCCGACCTCTTCCTGTTAGATACCGGACACGCGGATATAGATGGTTTTGAGATATGCAAGCAGCTGAAGGCTAGTTCAAGGTACCGGTGGATGCCAGTAGTAATGCTAAGTGAAAGAGGTGAGGCAAAAGACAGAGTTAAAGCTTTTGAGTCAGGGGCAGATGATTATGTTACTACTCCTCTAAACCCACTTGAATTGAAAGCCAGAGTCAGGATGATATTAAGACGTACTCGAATATGAGCTGAAGGGAAAATCCGGCTTCTAACAGGAAAAAATTCATTCTTCTCTCACTACATGGTTCTGTAGACTGAGAAGACTGCTCTGAAAAGCGAAAACTTTTTAGAACATTTCTTTTGAGATTTTTTCCCTCACCCCCTTCAGCATATGTGGGCAAATTATATTAGTAGATACCCTTATGGTCTCTCTACTAGACCCTTAATTCATTGATTAATTTATACTATTATTTTTTGTTTTTCAATAGTCATATTTACTTTTTTTATAGTATTCCCCAGAAATACACTTTTAAAATATGCATAGAGATGTAGAGAGAAATCTGAATGTAATTTTTCGAAAGTCAGAGAAAATCTCTAAGTTCCCTATATTACAGACAATAATGGAATTTAAAGGCAATAATGGAATCCTGGAAAAATCGTGAGATGAATAAGTTTTACGTTCTTGAAAAAGGGTTTGCCTGATTTGTTCTCTCATCTTTGAGCTCGATTTTTTCCTTGTCAGGGCAGAATAATGAGTTTTATTGCGGAGAACTGGGCTAATTTTAATCTATCAAAACCACAGTTTCTCGTTTTTGGCTTTGAATAAAATAGACTTATCATAAAATTAGATTATTTACTAAAAATATAGTCCATATTTTTAAAACATTATTTTTAAAATACTAATGTATATGAATATTTCAAAATCTTTAAAAAAGAATAAAACGAAAATTATAACGCGTAACTGCAAATATGTTCTTATTTTCTGTAAGGAGCTAAAGTACAAAACTGATTTAATGCTCTGAAGACATATATTATTTTTGTTAGGGTAGATGTGGTAAACTGTGGAAAAACGTGATCGAAAAAAGGTGTGGTAAAAACTATGACTTCGAACGAATGGTACAATAAAGGCGTTGCACTCCATGAACTTAAAAGGTTTGCAGAAGCTCTGGATGCCTACAATAAAGCTCTGGAAATAAGTCCTGACAATGCAAAAATATTGTTCAGTAAGGGAGCGGTTCTGAAAAACCTGTTGAGGTATGATGAAGCTCTCGATGCCTTTAACAGGTCCATCGAGATCAACCCTACGGATGCGAAAACTTTGTGCTGTAAAGCTGAATTGCTTATGGGTCTTACGCAGTACGAAGAAGCTATGGATACATATTCTCGGGCTATATATCTTGCGCCTCAGGAGCCTGAGGTCTGGTACAGGCGGGGAATGGCTCTCAGGGAACTTAAGGCGTACGAAGACGCCATGGATGATTTTGAAAAAGCTATCCGCATCTATGAAAAAAGCTTTGACATGAACTCTATGAGCGCAAGTGAATGGTGCAAGAAAGGCATGAGCCTCTGTAAGATAAAAAGCTTTGAGGAAGCTCTTGATGCGTTTGACAGGGCTCTTGAGTTAAACCCTGCGAATGGAAAGGCTCTCTATAACAAGGGAGTGGCTCTCCGCTGGCTTGGAAAGTGCGACGAAGCAAGGCTTTATATAGAAAAAGCAGTGGGGATTTTTGACACCAAAATAAAAGCAAATCCGGAGAACGCCAGATTCTGGTACAATAAGGGAATTGCCTTAAGAGACCTGGAAAAATATGAAGAGGCACTTGAAGCTTTTGAAAGAGCTATCGATATCAACCCGAGTTTTACAAAAGCCTGGATTGGTAAGGGTATTGTATACGATAGAATTAAGAAACACCATAAAGCAATGGAAGCCTACGAAAGGGCAGTAGATATAAATCCGATATATTCGGATCTTCTTTAAGCAGCCAAACTTTAGAGCTTTAGAGACTCGCAGATCCAGAGCCAGAAAAGCCGTTAGCTGAAAGTCTGTTGCAGGATTTTTAGGCGGGGCGGCCAAAAAATTTCTTTTTCTGCTGATTTTTTCAGCCCTGAGTTTCGCTCCCCGAGTTTCGCTTCGCCCGAATTGCGCCTCGGGATCACAGAAAATCGGAGATTTTCTGGGAGTTGCACTGCAAGTACAACAGCACGAGGTCCTTTTCGCTGCGCTCAAGAGGACTTATTACTGCTTTGCAGTTTTTTCTGAGCTTTCCGCGTTTTCAGTGGTCATGAGGTGTGAAGCGAGTTTTTTTCGGTATCCTCTTCAAATTCAGTCCTTTAATATTTTTCCTAGCCTGGGGAAACTTCTTAGTGAAGCATGAAACTTTAAGTTTATTGCCATACTTCTTATTACAAAAAATAATTTAAAGGGGATTTTTGGAAAATGTCTGGGAATAAAAGCAAGTACACCCGTTGGTTTGAAGAAACTACGATTGAAGATGTTCCGCTTGTGGGCGGAAAGAATGCTTCTCTTGGAGAAATGTATAGGGAACTTACTTCGAAGGGGATAAAGATTCCGAACGGCTTTTCAGTCACTGCTGAAGCTTACTGGCATACCCTCAAAGCCGGAGGGATTCTCGAGAAGCTCAAAAAAACGCTGGAAGGGCTTGATACTGCAAACGTCGCTGACCTTTCAAAAAGGGGGAAGATTGCAAGGGACCTGATTCTTGGGGCAGGAATTCCCGACGATCTCTGGGAAGATATCAAAACAGGGTATGATCGCCTATGTGAGCAGTACGGAGAAGATACGGATGTAGCTGTAAGGAGTTCGGCAACGGCTGAGGACCTCCCCACTGCTTCTTTTGCGGGCCAGCAGGAAACTTACCTCAACATCAGGGGCTACCCAGGGCTTAGGGATGCCTGCACGCGCTGTTTTGCCTCTCTTTTTACTGACAGGGCGATTTCCTACCGCGTAACAAACAAATTCGATCATTTCAAAGTGGGGCTATCGATAGGGATCATGAAGATGGTCAGGTCGGATATGGCTTCAAGCGGCGTTATTTTTACTCTGGATACGGAAACCGGTTTCAGGGATGTGGTTTTCATTACAGGCGCGTACGGGCTTGGAGAAAATATCGTGCAGGGACAGGTCAACCCGGATGAGTTTTACGTTTTCAAGCCAACTTTCAGGGAAGGATATAAGCCTATTATCCAGAAGAAGGTAGGGAACAAGGAAATCAAGATGATCTACGGGCGCGGCGACTCCAAAGTGCTTACCCGGAATGTAGAGGTTCCTGAAGCTGATCGGCTTCGCTTCTGTATTGATGACGAAGAAGTGCTTGAACTTGCAGGGTATGCGATTACTATTGAAGATCATTACTCTGAAAAGTATAGGGAACCCCGGCCTATGGATATCGAGTGGGCAAAGGATGGGATAACAGGAGAACTCTTTATAGTTCAGGCAAGGCCAGAGACTGTCCAGTCCCAGAGAAGCAAAGAAATTCTGGAAACCTACGTACTTGAAAAACAGTCGGAAATTATTGTAAAAGGCAGGAGTGTGGGAAGCAAAATTGCTTCCGGAAAGGCTCATGTGATACCTGACGTTTCGGATCTGCCCTCTTTTAAGCCAGGAGAGATCCTGATTGCGGACACCACGACTCCTGACTGGGAGCCTGTCATGAAAACGGCAGCTGCGATTGTCACAAACAAAGGAGGAAGGACATGCCATGCTGCAATTGTCAGCCGGGAACTTGGAATTCCCGCAGTCGTAGGAGCAGGCAATGCAACCGAGGTTCTTGAGACAGGCAGGGAAATTACTGTAAGCTGTGCGGAAGGAGAGGACGGACTTGTGTACGATGGTATCCTTCCTTTCCATAAAGATACCCTGAGTCTCAAAGACCTGAAACGCCCGAAAACCGAGATTATGATGAATCTTGGAAACCCTGAGGAGGCTTTTGCCTTTTCCATGATCCCGAACGATGGAATTGGGCTTGCGAGGCTGGAATTCATCATTACAAGCTATATCAAGATCCATCCAATGGCTCTCGTACACCCTGAAAAGGTCAAAGACTCTAAAGTCCTTCGGGAAATCGAACAACTTACAGGAGGTTACGATAAAGAAGAGTATTTTGTTGAGCGGCTTGCCCAAGGAGTTGGGACTATTGTTGCGGCTTTTTACCCGAAGCCGGTAGTAGTCCGCCTGAGCGACTTCAAAACCAACGAGTATGCAAGCCTCCTTGGAGGCATCTATTTTGAAATGGTGGAGAATAATCCAATGATAGGTTTCAGGGGAGCTTCTCGCTATTTTGATGAGCGTTATAGGGAAGGTTTTGCCCTTGAGTGCAGGGCTATGAAAAAAGTCAGGGATGAAATGGGGCTTACAAATCTCATTCTTATGATTCCCTTCTGCAGGACAGTTGAAGAGGCTCGGAAAGTGATTGCCGAGATGGAGAAAAATGGGCTAAAGAGAGGAGAAAATAGGCTGCAGGTCTATGTTATGTGCGAAATTCCAAATAATGTTCTTCTTATCGACGAATTCAGCGAATTTTTCGATGGTTTCTCTATAGGCTCAAACGACCTGACCCAGCTGACCCTCGGCGTTGATAGAGACTCCGAACTGCTTGCCGCAGAATTCGATGAGCGGGACCCCGGGGTTATGAAAATAATGGCAATGGCTGTACAGGGAGCGAAACGAAATGGAAGGCACAGTGGGATCTGCGGACAGGCCCCGAGTGACTTTCCTGAAATTGCGGAGTTTCTGGTAAAACAGGAGATAGATTCCATTTCACTTAATCCAGATTCGGTTATGAAGATCACCCTTAAGGTCCTGGAAACGGAAAAGGAACTGGGAAGGTAATGAAAAATAGCATGAATGGCAGATTATCGGGG
Organism: Methanosarcina sp. Ant1; assembly: GCA_001714685.2. Lineage (GTDB taxonomy): Archaea > Halobacteriota > Methanosarcinia > Methanosarcinales > Methanosarcinaceae > Methanosarcina. Next base: position 28,272 of record MDTP02000069.1, read on the forward strand.
TTTCAACCGATTTGCTAACCTAAGATCGAAAATTTACAGGAATTACCTATACCTACATTCAGTTTTATAGGGCACTTAAGTAATTTATTTATATGTTGCTGTAATCTAAAGTATGTGAATTACATGGGGACGTAGTTCATTACACTGAAAATTTGTGGAATATTAACTGCGGAGGATAAAAGGAGTCAATTGTATGTTTTTCTTAAAAAAATGTCCGGAGTGCCACTCCAAGCTTGAAAACGATTTATTCAGGGAATTTCAGTATTGTTCTGTATGTGGGTACTGGACAAGAAAGGAAACTGTAAGGCTTGAGCCGCTAATGATCCTGGATTGAAAATAGACATGTTTGAATTCCCTATGGAATGTATGTGATGGGTATACCTCTTAAAAAACAGTAATTAGTTCGAATGAATTTTACTACTGCAGCAGATGCGGATGCACATCCTCAGCCGCATCTGCCAGTTAATCTTCTCGATGTCCAGCTCAGCAGATGATTAATTTCTAAAAAAGTCTGCTTCTGGGTAATAACCTTTAAAACCGAAAGTTTCCAGCAAACCTTTTTTAGTCTGAATTTGCAGTTCTGTTGGGCCAGGTTTTGATTTTGATTCTTGTCTTTCGTTATTTAAGACCGTTCTATGAACCATGCTATATTTGAAATTCTCTCAATTTTTAATGCTTTGTGATATCTGCTGTCATATTAAGTATTAAGCTATCCAAAAGTTTTGAACATGGTACGTCAAACAATAATTGAGAACTAAGGAATGACGAATATAATTTCAAATATTTCTGTTAACAATATGTCTTTGAGGTTATTTGAGGAAATGGAATTCTGAGCCATTCCCAAAGTGAAAACTTGAAGTTGTTTTTAACCATTCCTAAGTATAACTATTACCGACAGCACGAGAAAAACTGAATAAAGATGATACGATATCAGCTTTTCCATGCCTCGGTGGTTATATTAACTGTAGTGAGAAAGGTATGATTTATTTTCGGAACTACAAATTAACGTGCTTTATTCGAAGGTTACTTTTTGTTGCCTTTATGCTTTAATTTTTCGGCAATGTCAATCCCAAGCCTTTTGCACTCCTGCACGTCCTTATCTGTGGGCTTGTGAAGAATCCGGAGTACAGGGTCTACCACAATCATTCCCATCTCTCGCATTTTTTCGGCTATCACTATAGGCGCTTCCCCACTCCACCCGTAAGATCCAAAAGCAGCTCCGACTTTACCCTTTGGGTTTGTAGAAGCGAGAGTCTCGTTCATGAACTTTTCCATTGGCGGCAGCATTTTGTAGTAAAAAGTCGAAGAGCCAACTGCAATTGCTTCCGCTTCATTAAGTTCTTCGGGCTTTACATCATAAAAGCTAACAGCTTTTACATCCACATTCTTTGATTCTATCCCGCTAGCTATCGCTTCGGCCATAGCTTTTGTATTCCCTGAAGTACTGAGATAAACTACTATTGCTTTCAATCTTATCCCCATCCAATGCAAGATCTATATTAATGCCAGTCATGGTTAATGCCAGTCAAGGACAAAAAGTGAGCACAAATCAGCAGTTTCAATTTAACCGGAGCCAAAGGCCATAAAAAGCGAAACCTGAGGCCTTCTCACTTTCCAACCCTGTATTAGTTATAAAAGTTGTTTTAAATAAGGATTTCGTCTCGCCCAGGTTGAATTAATGCTCGAAAGAAAACCTTTCTTATGCCAGGTCCGCCGCAATGCGGATAGGGGCTATGTAGTTTACTACCTGCAAGACTACGCTCTCAAGAAAGTTGCGTACATTTTGGGAAATCCTGTCTGTAGTATGGGAAGCAAAGTTTAGACTGCCTATTGTTTCTCCTCTATGTATCATAGGGATCACCGCGACAGCAGTAATTTTTTCCTTCCTGATTAAATCTGCCATTTTCTCTGAATAAAAATCCAGCTTGTAGATGGGTTTTTCAGTCCAAATCTGCCGCGCTTCAGGAGAATCTGCATTATATGTTGAAATGCTCTTAACAAACTCGGAGGAAAGTCCTCTGTATGCAACCAGGTTAATCCGATCAAGGAGATCGTCTTTCAGGTATATACCTGCAGCATCTATCTCTTCTATTCTCAAGCAGGCATCAAGGACCATATTAAGCATAGCATGAAGGTTCCAGGTAGTACTCAGGGATACTCCGAGTTCCCTCTGGATCTCAAGCATTTTCTGTGCTTCTTTCCTTTCAGTAACATCGACAATTATTCCCTGAAAATGAGTTACATCTCCTTTACTGTCTCTCTGGATAAATGTCCGCTCCTCAACCCAGCGAATATTACCGTCCCCGGTAAATATTCTGTATTCCATCTCAAAAGAGTCATTTCCTTCTCTTATTGAAAGTGCGAGATTTTCGATGACTGCTTTGATGTCCTCTTTGTGTATTATATTCCCATAAAGTAGTTTTTCAGATGTAAAGTCCTCTGCTGTGTACCCGAACTGACTCACATTTTCGGAAACAAATTCTGCAGGCCAGTTTCCCCTATTTTTCCATAGAAAAGCCACTGCCGGACTTTTGTTAATTATGGTTTTCAGTATTTTCTGCATTTCGAGAGATTTTCTAAGGGCCTCTTCCACTCTTTTTCTCGGAGTTATATCCAGTACTATTCCCTGAAAGCAGGTTACCTCCCCATCTCCCTCTCTATGAATAAATGTCCTCTCGTTTACCCATCTCACGTCCCCGGCTTTTGTGAAAATCCTGTACTCCGAATTGAAGCTTACCTCACCTTTCTGGATGCTTCTTTCAAGCTCTTCTTCTACTTTTCCCAGATCATCAGGATGTATGATTTTCCCATACAGGACTTTTTGTGATAAAAAATCATCAACTGTATAGCCAAACTGTATTAAATTGTCGGAGACAAAAACCGCAGGCCAGTATTTGTCGTTTTTCCAGAGAAAGACCACTGCAGGACTGTTGTTAATAACTGTAGTCAGTATTTTCTGCATCTTAAGGACTTTTTCCAGCTTTTCTTCACTCTTCTTCCGCTTGGTGATGTCGAGCACCATTACCTGAAAGTGTGTTATCTGCCCACTTGTGCTTTTCTGGATAAAGGTCCTTTGGTTTATCCATCTAACATCCCCTGTTTTTGTTAAAATTCTGTACTCAATAATGAACTCTGGAGATCCGCTCCTGATCTTTTTCTCAAACACATCTTGAACATTTTCGAGATCATCAGGATATATTATATCCTTGTACAACACCCTGCCAGATGTTAGGTCTTCTACAGTATACCCAAAATTCGCCACATTTTCGGAGACAAACTCTACAGGCCACTTATCTTCGTTTTTCCAGAGGAAAAGCACTACTTGACTATTATTAATTATCGTTTTCAGAGTTTCTTCTTTCTCCAGGACTGCTTGGAGAGCCTCACCTCTCTTATTGTCTCCAGCTTCCGTTCTTCGAAGACCCTTATTTAAATCTTCTTTTTCCTCTGAAATTTTAATATCCATTTCTCCAACCGCCTGCAAAGGGCTCTCTCATACATCCATTTTAATACATTGCTATACAGTTCTTCTGCGCTTTTAAGTTCTCTTTCTTATTATAATTACATTTTTATCAAAGTTCAATTTTTTTTATCCGTCCTTATTTTTATGCGTTTTTCTGATTTTGGTCGTCGGTCGTCCATTTGTATTCAGTTGTTGTTATTCCACAATAATCAAAATAACGTCTACCCTCATTCTTTTCTCGTGACTTTGGAGTTTTTAGAGCTATCGTGTCGCAATAACATAAAACGCAATCAAGAGGAGCTTTAGATATTTCCCCCTAAAACACCAACCCTGTATCAGTGGACGACCCTGATTTTAAAAAGAAATAAATAAGGAATAAAATGCAACTCTCATAAAGCTAAAAGTCCCATTTAGGAATGATGAAACTATAATTTCAAGTATTTTTGTTACCGATATTGTCTTTGATGTTTATTTGGGGAAATGGAATTGTAGATCCATTCCCAAAGTGAAAACTTGGAGTTATTTTTTAACCATTCCTTAACAAAGGACGATTGTAACTTTATTACTCACAGTAATTGTCGGACAGCCTGTAAAGGTCAGGGTATTCGTGACCCTCTGCGCTCCCATAGTAATAAACAACTACTCTAATTTTTTGAATTTACTCTCCCTATAAAAATCCAACCCAACGGTGATACGATGCTAAAGACAGCTCGGGACCCCAAATCCTTTCAATTCAGCCTAATGGAGCTGACGTAGCTGATTTGATTGATGGCATACTTTCAAGATATGGCCATCATAAGAGTGTTATAGGTGTTAATATTGACACGGAGTGGAAATTAACCGGAAATCCTAACCATGTCAGCGATAAAGAGCAGATCTCTGGTTAAACAAGATTCAAAGCCATAACCCTGAGTTCAAACTTTTCCTGACAAATTTCAAGGATTATACTTACTTCCCTAATGACGCAAAAGATGTTGTCGTCCTATACGATGGCGAAGGTTTTCAGAAAGAAGTCCTGACGGGTGCAAAGAACTGGCGAGTCATTTCACATCGGTCGGAATATAGTTACAGTATTCTTCAAATACCCCAGAACAGTGTCTAATGAAAATATTATGGATGCAGCTCTGAATACAATTTTCATCCTGCAGCAATAGATGACTAATGAAGTGGATCGAGATATACTGATCAGGAATATACTGGTCAGGATTTCGATTTATTTCTGATTTATTTCTTTCCGAGAATTTCTCAAATATTTCCCTCAATTTCTTATAGATTTTTTGTTATTTTCTGGTCTTCAGAGATTTCCTCTAAATCCAGTACTTCACCAACTGACTTAAACTCTCAGCAAGATTTCATCTACTTATTTCATTTTTACCGTAATTGGGTGTTA
>MDTP02000070.1 GCA_001714685.2 Methanosarcina sp. Ant1
ATTATATTTTACCTGTGATTGTATCAATGATTTTTTAGAAAGATTTTAAGAAATTTGCTTTTACCTTCGAATTTTAAGAGGATACGGAAAATGCTTTATTTGCAAAATGTTTACAAAAGTTTTTTTATTGGGTTTCAAAATAGGATTGAATATCTATTATATAATGGCATCGAATGTTCACTATCGGATGCTCTAAATAAATTTCAGACCCATAAAAGATTTGAAAAAGGAAACTTAAACCTGAAAAGCAGCAGATACGTGGAAAAAGGCAACGGCTCGGAAATGCTCTTTTCTTTTCGGGTCAGCCAACTAAAAATTAGACGAATCCTGCCGTTTGAGATCCTGCGGGTCTAAATTATGGATGCTGACTTATTCTTCCGATATCTGCTCAATTTTTACTCCAAGGTTTCGCATATCCTTAAAGAAGTCAGGGTAAGAAATAGATACAGATTCAGTCGTGTCAATTATCGTATCTCCTGCCACCATTCCTGCTATTGCAAGGGCCATAACAATCCTGTGGTCGTGCCAGCCGTGGACTGCTGCTCCATGCATTTTTCCTCCGGTAATGGTCAGGCTGTCCTTTTCTTCTTTAAGGCTGATTCCAAGCTTTGGGAGTTCGGTTGCTAGGGCACGAAGTCGGTCCGTTTCCTTGTATCGGACATGCTCGGCATTTTCAATCCTGCTCGTCCCTTCAGCAACTGCAGCCAGAACAGCGACTGTCGGAACAAGGTCAGGGGTTGCTCCGGCATCAAAGGTGATGGCTTTTAATTTTTTTCTTCCTCTGACAGTTACATTACCGGCTTCTCTATCCCATGTGATATCTGCTCCCATTTGTTTCAGAGTCTCAATGATCATCTTATCTCCCTGTTTAGAGGGGAAGAGATTTTTGACTGTAACTTCAGACCCATCTGTCATAGCTGCAGCTGCAAGCAGGTAGGATGCAGAGGAAAAGTCACCTGGAACTGTATACTCTTTGAGGTCATACTTCTGTTTCCCAGGAATAATGAACCTGATGCCATTTTCATTGTCAGTCTGGATTTTAGCTCCTGCCAGTTCAAGCATTTCCAAAGTTACGTCCACATAAGGCTTTGACTTCAGTTTTCCTATGATGGAAAGAGTAGTGCTGCTTTCTGTAAGTGGGCAGGCTATAAGAAGGGCAGAGATAAACTGGGAACTGATAGAGCCGTTAATATCCACCTCCGCTCCCTTTAGTCCACCTTTGACTACAAGTGGAGCTCTCTCATTTCCTCGAGTGGAGCAGGCGCTGACCCCAAGCCTGTTGAGAACTTCAAGAAGAGGCCCATTAGGGCGGGTGCGAAGGGAATTATCTCCAGTAAGCACCGTGATTCCATCAGTAAGAGCGGCTACTGCGGTCATGAAGCGAAGGGTTGTCCCTGAATTTGCAGCATCGATTACATCTTCCGGAACATTGGGTTTTCCATCAACTCCGTGAATAATGAGATTATCTTTATTCTTTTCAATCGAGGCTCCGAACATCTCGGAAGCCCGGATTGTAGCAAGGGTATCGGCTGAGATCAGAGGGCGGTGAACGATCGATTCTTTTGAAAGGGCTGCCAGGGTTATAGCCCTGTGAGTATAACTCTTTGAGGGGGGGGCAAAGACTTCCCCTTTGATTGATGATTTGCCGATAGAAACACGCATGTATATCAGAGCTCTTCTAATTTTTGTATTGGACGCTTTTCCGAGATTCAGGTGGCTTTTTTGGTCTTTAGTAATGATTAGAAAGTTAGTTTTAAAGATTCAGTACACACCTTGCACAACATTTTCTACCATATCCCAGTCATGGTCATAGACATGGGCTGAAATGCTGATAGTAGTTATCGTTCCGGGTTCTACTCCCACCCTGTCAGCCACGTATTCGAGGAGTTTCGAGAGCCCGTAAAGGTTTGCAGGATATGCTCCCCCGAAATCATGACTTCTGAAAAGAGTGGTGAGATGTACCTTTCCGTCCCTGATCTTGAAGTCATCCAGCATCATGCAGGGGACCTCATTAACTTTCGTGTCCACAGGCGGGATCCAGGTGACGGCTATTGCTCGCCTGGAGGTGGGACTTTCCTGCAGCTTTTCGATCACGTACTCAATCTGGTCCACTTCTCCGTTCCAGTTACGAAGGCGCTGCCCGTATGTGTACTCAAAGTCCTGTACGTTTTCTCCCGAGATCAGCTGTTTTGCGTACTCTTCAAGCCTTTCCTCATTCCAGGCAATATCTTCTGGAATCCTGTCAGTGTAAGGGTCTTCAATGACCACCATCAAGTCCATGAATTCCCTGATCTGGCTTCCTCTCTCATCAGTAATTACATTCCCGTGATTCCAGATTACATTGAGCCCGCGATACCATGCATCAGAGATACTCTTTGCCCTGATGATCCTGCCAATCTCAAATTTGTCTTCCATTGAAAATTCCCCGATGAAATATCAGGTAGGGTGTGGACAATTAACATAGTAATATAATATTCTGATTTACAAAAAATATCCTTCAGACCCGATTTTCGTGCTTATTCTTTATCCTTTTCTCTTTATCTATCACTTTTTATAAGTGCTTTCTCTCAGGTGCGTTCTAAAGGCATCTAATTGCATCTTGATAGCATATAGCATGCTTAATTTAATAGAATTTCGGACGAGAGAAAAATAGAGAAAAAACCTAAAAAACGAGACTGAAAAAAAAGAAACTGAATATAAAACTCAATGAACAAAACTGATAAAAAGAAACAAAAGATAAAAGAAGGAGTAAAGGCCTGAGAAACGTTCTCAGAACCTCATTGCCCTCAGGCGTTTTACCCTCTCATTGGTTACAGGATGGGTACTAAAGAGAGACTGAATCATCCCTCCCTTGAGGGGATTGACAATGAACATGTGGGCACTGCTTTCTTTTGGCTGCACATCTGAGATGCTCGGCTTGAAGTTGGAGTTCCCGTATTCGAGCTTTTCCAGGGCATCGGCAAGTGCCCAGGGTTTTCTACAAATGATGGCTCCTTCCTCATCGGCTGCATATTCTCTTGATCTTGATATTGCAAGCTGTATCAGGGTTGCGGCAAGAGGTGCCACAATCGCCATCGCGATGAGGCCTACGATTCCACCATTGTCATCATCTCTGCTGCCAAAGCCGCCGAAAATTGCAGCCCACTGCGCCCAGGTGGCCAGCATTGTGATAACTCCTGCAATGGTTGCAGTCACTGCACTGATTAGTGTATCTCTGTTCATTACATGTGCCAGCTCGTGTGCCAGCACGCCTTCGATCTCTTCATGAGATAGCAGGTTGAGAATTCCGGTCGTAACAGCTACAGCAGCATGTTTCGGGTCCCTTCCTGTTGCAAATGCATTTGGCATCCCGGACTCTACGATATATACTTTGGGTTTAGGAAGTTGCGCTTTCATCGCCAGTCCATCTACGATCCTGTGCAGGTTCGGGGACTCAGCAGGGGTAACTTCTCTTGCCCCGTACATCTTGAGTACTATCTTGTCGCTGTACCAGTAGCTTCCGAAATTGAGGATTACTGCAAACAGGAATGCAATGATCATTCCGCCCGTACCACCGAAGTAATCTCCAATTAGAATCAGGAGACCTGTAAGGGCAGCAAGCAAAACTGTAGTTTTTAACATGTTCTTCATGACTTATCACGCGACGTCCTCCCAGGCTAACGTCTGGGTTTTCAGTCTTTGATTCTTATTTCTGGACTTATTTTTATAAATTAGGCCGAGTAGAATCAATTGTATATATACTGAATACGGATATATAGTTCTTATCCTGCATATGCAGGTTGACACAATTGTATTATTTTATTTCCTTATTCGTCTAGAATTATTTTCAGATTCCATAAAAACGGAAAATTTATTCTCAAAATGGGAAATTTTATCTATTGTATAGCGCAATTTATTCTTCTCTTTGACATACACTACCCAGAATCTTAATATTTAGTAATATCTCTGTTTAGCTATATTTACATTTGGTGTATTTTGAGTATCGATTTTGGTTTGAAATCAAACGAATTATAAACTCAAAATATATGTATTTATTAAAGAGTTCATCCCAAAACCAATTTTATTCTCAAATCAATGAGAGTTTCAGAACTATTTTTCATGATCAGAAACTCGATTGATTATTCTAAATTCGAGATTCAGAGAAGCAATTTTAAGTTTTGGGGTCGGCTAATAAGAAGATAAGTTTATAACCGTAGATTGCTATAGTTAAAGCTCTAAATAATGCGACATTATGCTTGCATATCTACAGTTTATGTCGCATTACTTGCAACTGTGAATATAGCTAATATTAAGAATCACTTGTGTAGAACAGCCACCTCTGAGATGAAAACAATGGATCCACTAGAAAAAATCTTCGGAAAAACCGCACAGATGACAGTTCTTAAGAATCTAATCGAACGACAAAACGAACCAACCTACCTTTCAGGAATAGCTCAGGAAACTGGATTGTCTCACTCCAGCGTATCAAGGGTTATCACACCTTTAGTCGGGTCAGGCATTATCCTAGAAAAACCTCTAGGGAAGCAAATCCGAACTTTCCAGGCGAACATGGAAAGCGAGACAACAAAGTTGATAATAGATTTTTACAATAAAATCAATCAGATGGTAGATTAAGTTAGAATAAAAGAAGCATGGGACGTAGAAAAATTCTGGATAGGACGGACACACTGTTCCTTCTTTCCAAGCTTTACATAAAGAACTCATCCCAAAACCAATTTTATTCTCAAATCAATAAGAGTTTCAGAACTATTTTTTTCATGATCCGCTTGATTGATTATTCCAAATTCGAGATTTAGAGAAGCAATTTTGAGTTTTGGAATCAGATCAAAATATATTTTTATAGATCTGATTTATCGATGAAAAATGGTTCTTCGTTGTTTTGTGTGAATTGAAAATAATTGCTCAGTTAGGAAGTTCCCACACCATAGAAAAAATATGATCTTGAATGTGATTTCCCACAAGAAATGTTTTCAATTTTATAGATGTTGAATCGCATTAGAAATTGATTCTAAATTACCCACTCGAAATAGCGAAGAGCCATTAATTCTTTATCTTCTTTGTATTTTTTAAAGGCTTTTAGGAGGTTGTCTGATATTTTGGTAGATTATTGAGAGGTTATTTCATTCTTTCTGCGTTATTCCTCTCCCATTTCTTTTCTGAATTCTATGCAATCTCTCTCGACTTCTTCTATCTTGTATTCCATTTTATTCCCCCTATTTTTGTGCATCTTTGCTTTCAGTTTTATAGTTCTATTAATATTTATGTCGGGTTTTTGGAGGCACTCGAAGGGTTGTTTATTTGCAAGTTCTTTGATATTTTTAACAATGTGTTCCGGTTCATTTTTAAGTTTAGACTTTTGTTTAATGGATGACCCTAATGTTTTACATGATTAATGGATGACCCTAATGTTTTCCATGATTTTCGTTTCATTAGGGGTTAAAATCATACCATTACTGAACAAAAACCCGTATCTTTCTGCGGTTTTCATTTCATCAGGGGTTAAAAGCATGCCATTGCCGAACAAAAACCCATGTAAAACTGGTTTTGGAAGCTTTTCCTTTATCGTTTCTTTCATATGCTGGGTCTCCTATCCTAAATTTGTAGTCCCCCATTTTGGATTAGGAATACAGTAACCTATTACCTATCTGATAATATAAATAGTTTTTTACCTATTGAACGAAGCGACTTCTACAGAAGTTCTCACACAGTATAAAAATTAGCTGTCCAAATTACGAAAAAAGACACTTTAAACTGCTCCAGAATAGAGAAAAGTATTCCAAGCAGTTTAAATTCTCTTCATTTCACTTCATATTCCAGCTTCACCAGCCCATTCTCATACCTTTCTACCCTTTCAGTCCTGAATCCTATCTCTTTTCCAATGTGATCAAACAGAGGAATTCCACTCCCAAGAATTATGGGAACAACGAAAAGAATTAGATCCTGCACAAGGTTTTCCTCAAAAAATACTTTGATAATCTGCGAACCGCCCACGAGCCAGATATCTTCCTCGGTATTTCTTTTGAGCTGGCGCACGAATTCCCCAATGTCCTCGGAAACGAATTCGACATTATTTTCGCGGCGCGTGGGTTCTTTTTGTCTCGTAAATACGTATGACTTTTTTTCTCTGTAAGTCCACTCGCCGAATTCAAGGGCCTGTTCGTAGGTCTTCCTGCCCATAAGGACTTTGCCGATTGATGCATAAAATTCGGAATAACCGTAGTCAGTTTCTGGGTTATTTTCATATTTTGTTAACCAATCAATGCTGCCGTTTTCTCGGGCTATGAAGCCGTCGAGGCTTGTTGCGATGTAGAGTTTTATTCTTGGCATATTTTCTCCCTTTTTATGTGTTATGTGAATAATCTAATTTCAAGCCTATTTTTTAATTCGTCTTAATTTCAGAAGATGCATAGTTCAAGCCACTCGCAGGCAAACAGAGGAAGATCAACAAATAATAAATTATTTATAGTATTAGATAGGTAATAGGTTACTGTATGTATACTATTAAATATGGACCTACAAAACCAAAAAGGAGGTTGAAAAGAAAAAATAAGCAATATGAAAAGTCTCCTAATCACCTTTGTATGGATTTTGCTTGACAATGTACATTTGTGATCCAATGGAAATGGAATTATTTAAAGCTTCGAAGTCTTCCAGGAGACAAAAATCTAATCTCGAAAAGTGAACAGGAAAAGAATACCTGTTAAAAATGGCCAAGAACTCGTCGAAAGACAATCCTTAGATAACCTCCAAAAAATGTGTATTAAACAACCTCCCAACAATCCACCCACCTTCCGCACTGAATTTTTGATTTTCGCATTTTTTCTGCTATCAATTTTCATCAAAATGCGGATTTGTCGGAAAATGTGTGCAGGTTTAAACGGATATACGGCGAATATACAGATCTAAAAATGATAATATGCAGTTTCCTCCTAATTCGATGCAAACTCTTCATTATTTGATGATATTGCAAAAACGCCAAGAAAAAATATTGGTGACTTTCGAAAACTGCTGCGGAATGTGGGATCTAATACCTCTCAAAACTCCTGATATATTCTAATCTCTTCTGAATCTTCAAAACTTAACGGCAGGTCACTTTGGAAAACTGATTTTTAGCACTTAATGGAGTAATCAATCAGAAGCCAGAGATAATAAAAAAGGCTCTTCGCTGTTATGTATGGATTTCATCATAAAAACCAAAGCGGTCTTGAGTTGAAAATCGTCTTACCCATTGAGAATGGCGAAGAGCCAAAAAAAATCTCTTTTTCATTTTGTTGCTCTTATTTTGGCGACATATTGCCTGGAACGCGACTCCAAAGTAAGTTCATAAGCCTGGATTTTTGAATATATTCATCGATTAACGAATTTCCCCATAAGTAAGGGACTTTTTTGAAAATCGTTTCGCTAGTTTTTTCGAAATCAAGCCTTCTGAGAAATATCTGTATGAAACTAATCTAACATCTTGCTTAATATTTTTCTACAAACGTAATGACTATGCGTGAACATAAACAGGAATAGCAATTCTGTAAGTTTCAAATAAAGACATAAATTACAGGATAAATCAGATAAAAAATTTATATAGTATCTGATTAAATAATTACTATCTGTTTGATAAAGACCTGATCCGGAAATAACTGCGTATGAGGTGGTTATCCTCATTTGCAGAATATGGGGACTGGGCGCGAACATGCCTGTTACTTACAGCAAGGTGTGCAGCCGTCTTTAGTTCTTTTGATCTAAAGATCTTTTGTAGAGTTTGGAGAGGGCGTAAAAGAAAATAAAAAAGGAAGTAAACATGAAAAAATCAATAATAACTTTCAGTGAACTCTTGGTTCTATTTTTGCTTATAGTCTTATCGATAGCGATAGTAGGTGTCGTTCTGGAAAATGTTACAAACCAGAATGAGAATTCCCCAAAGATTGGACTTGCGCCAGAAAACCCCGAATTTGTCAAATACCATAACAACAAAATTTACACTCAAGCTGCGCCTTCCCAGGATGGACATAAAGCAGGTTTTGTACCCGCGCCTGTGGACCTTAATTATCTTAGCAATATTTCCACAGCAGAAGTATCTGCTCCAGCTTACAATGACATGCAGGATGTACAAGCTGTGAGTACGGTCTCCAGTACTCGATCCGAATTATCTGCTCCAGCTTACTATGACCTGCGAACACTACAAAAGGTAACGACTGTGAAAGACCAGGGTAGCGCAGGAGCCTGCTGGGCATTTGCAACCTGTGCATCTCTGGAATCATATTTAATGTCTGGAGAAAACCGGGATTTTTCAGAGAATAATATGAAAAACCTGCTTTCTTCTGCATATCCGGAAGGTTTTGACCGCAATCCCAACGATGGGGGAAATGAATTTATATCAACTGCCTACATGGCCCGCTGGAGCGGACCAGTGGCCGAAAGCAGTGATCCTTATAGAGATACATCGATGTCTTCGCCCACTGGACTTTCTGTACAGAAACACGTTCAAGATGTGCTTTTTCTTCCGGATAGGCAGGGGCCTCTGGACAATAACGAAATAAAATTGGCAGTCCAGAACTCCGGAGCGGCGTTTACCGCATTTTACTATGATAATGCCTTTTATTCCCCTACCACATACAGCTATTACTATAACGGGCGCTCAGCATCTAATCATGCTGTAGCGATTGTGGGCTGGAATGATTCCTTTGATAGGAACAGGTTTTCCAATGTTCCACCTGGAGATGGGGCATTCATCATAAAAAATAGCTGGAGTCCAGCCTGGGGAGAAAATGGGTATTTCTATGTTTCCTATTACGACTCAAATATAGGAACCTCTAATTTAGTTCTCACGGCTGAAAGCCCTAATAATTATAAATCCATCTACCAGTATGACCCACTCGGATGGATCCAGAGCGTGGGATACCGTAACCACGTTGCCTGGTGTGCAAACATCTTTACTTCAAAATCCGATGAAGCCCTCAAAGCCGTGAGTTTCTATACAACAGACTCAAACTGCAAATATGACATCTATATTTATACTAACCCGGGGTCCAATCCCATAAGTCAAGCAGGCCCTATTCTATCAAAGAGCGGGACAAGCCTTGCTGCAGGCTACCACACAATCCCCCTGGATCCCGGAGTTCCACTCAAGACAGGTCAAAAGTTCTCCGTCGTTCTGAAGCTTACAACTCCTGAATACAATTTCCCGATTGCAATAGAAATGCCGTACTCAGGCTATAGTAGTAAAGCAACAGCCCATGCAGGAGAGAGCTTTATCAGTTCTGACGGGAATACCTGGACAGACATAACTACATATGACTCAAATACAAATGTATGCATCAAGGCCTTTACCGCTCCAGGAAATGTGCGTCCTGCAGCAAGCTTTTCTGCAACCCCAACCTCAGGGAATGTACCATTGACCGTCGCCTTTACTGACACAAGTACAGGAACGCCTACTTCATGGAGTTGGAGTTTTGGAGACAAAACATCTTCAACAGAGAAGAACCCTGTACACACATACAGTACAGCCGGAAAATACACTGTAACCTTAACAGTAAGGAATGCAGCGGGTAGTAATGCGGTAACTAAATCCAGCTATATAAATGTCGGAGCCCTTCCGAAAGCACCTACTGCTGCTTTTTCGGCATCTTCTACTTCTGGAAATGCACCTTTGAGGGTTCAGTTTACTGACACGAGTACAGGAACTCCCACTTCATGGAATTGGAGTTTTGGAGACGGGACATCTTCAACAATCAAGAGTCCAACACATACTTACTCAACAGCTGGGAACTACACTGCAGTACTTACAGTAAGCAATGCTGCAGGTAGTAATACGGCAACAAAATCCACTTATATAAAAGTGGCAGCAGCTACACAAAAACCGGTTGCAAACTTCAGTAGCAATATTACCTCCGGAAATTCGCCTCTGAATGTCTTATTTACTGACACAAGTACAGGAACACCTACTTCATGGAGTTGGAGATTTGGAGACGGAACATCTTCAACAGCCAAGAATCCTGTGCACAAATACAGTAAAGCAGGAAAATACACTGTTAGTTTAACCGTAAGGAATGCGGCCGGAAGTAATATGGTAACAAGGTCGAGCTATATAAATGTTGGAGCCCTCATGAAGGCTCAGCCCGCTGCTTTTTCTGCATCTCCCACCTCTGGGAATGCACCTTTGAAGGTTCAGTTTACTGACGCAAGTACAGGATCACCCACTTCATGGAGGTGGAGTTTTGGTGACCGAACATCTTCAACAACCAAGAACCCTGTACACACATACAGTAAAACAGGAAAATACACTGTAACCTTAACAATAAGGAATGCAGCGGGCAGCAATGTGGTAACTAAATCCAGCTATATAACTGTCGGGCCCGCCTGACAGCTCCAGTTACCGCTTTTTCTGTATTTCCAACCTGCGGGACACTCCATTGAAGGTGCAGTTTACTGACGCAGTACAGGAACTCCCACTTCATGGAAATGGAGTTTTAGAGACGGAACATCTTCAACAGACAAGAATCCTGTACACACATACAATAAAACCGGAAAATACACTGTAACCTTAAAGACAGGAAATACCAAAGACAGTAGCACCAAAACCGTATCTGGATAGGCTCTTCGCCATTTTCTATAGATAAGATGATTTTCAATTCAAGACCGCGTTGGTTTTTATGAGGATATCCACACAAAACAACGAAGAGCCAAAATTTTTTAGTGTAGGTATATACAGAGTTGAGTCGTTTTCAGTTACAGGAACAATAATAATAGAGAGATGTAGCCTTTCTAAGTCACTAAGAGCCTATCCGAAAAGTGGTTACCTGCTGTAACTTTTACAATACGCAATATGCAAAACCTGAACGGATACTTTGATATTATAGACCTATTATGACTTTTCAACATGCATTACTGACTTTTCGGATAGGCTCTAAAGCGCTTAATTTTACTCCTTTTACTTTCTTGTAGCCATCGTAATCGATGTTTCCCCTTTTTAGCAGAATTGCGAGGAACATCTTCTCAGGTACAACGTGTATTAATCACATACAAAATTCCATTCATTAACTTTCGCAAATCTGAACAACGTCTTCCTGTATGTAGTTTGTGGAGGAAGAAGGCGTTCTATGGAGCTCAATAGAATGTCACCAATTTCACGGAATGACATGAAACTAAATTTATAATTTTAATATTATATTGTTTATTTGATCAGCTCCATGAATAGAATGCCCTATAACTTTTCTAAGACAGTCAAGTTAATATTCGATTAATAACAATGTAGAAAGTCAAGTAAAAATTTATAGAAGGTGGCTTTTAACGTGGAGGGCAAAAAGTGCAGGGCACTTGGCGAAGACTGCCAGGCAGTTTCAGAAGTAGTAGGGCAGGTGCTCATGATTGCCATAGTTGTGTTAGCTTTCTCTTCAGTAGCCGTTGTTATATTTTCGGATTTGGTAGTAAATCCTCCTCATACGCCGCATACAGACCTGCAGGCGAACCTGCAACCAAGTAACAGCAATAATACCAGTTACACATTATGTGTACTCCATACTGGCGGCGAGGCTATAGACCTTAAAAATGCTAAAATTGCTTATTTAAACGCCAGTAGACAAACGGATTATTTTAACAACCTAGAGGATGTAAGCTTTTCTCGAGAAGGAAATGAGTCTGAAAATGGAAATTTGATGTTAGGCGACTTTATAAAATTTGACATTCCAAGAAATAACTTAACATTTACGGAGTATGGCACTATTGATATGTATTTTGTGTACACGCCATCTCAACAGGTAATACAGAAATTTACGTTATGTAAAATGTAATAATTAGACAAGATAATCGAAATAAATAAAGTTCCGCTATGAAAATCAGAGAGAGCCGAAACAAAGAGAAGGCCAGAAAGGACCTATTCAGCTCAGAATCAGCAGCAGCAACAGTGATTGCAGCAGTACTACTCTTGAGTATCATATTTACCATATTTGCAGTGGTAAGGATTGCATATGTTCCAGAATGGAAAAATGATGCCGAACAATTGCATATGAGTGAAGTTCAGAGAGATATGACAGAACTCAAATCAACTGTAGATATGATTGCATTAAAGGCAGATATGGTTGCTCTTCTTAAGGATTCAAACTCGAATTCCTCACCTGATTTTTCCTTGACTGTCCCGATTAGTATGGGAGGTGGAGAAATACCTATTCTCGAACCTTCAAAATCAAGCGGGACACTTTCAGTAAATACAGAACCTTGCAACATAATCATTAAAGGAACCCCAATTAACGGCACGCCTCAAACCCGGGATCAAAAATGTGGAGGCATTACCTACTATTCTAACAATAGACAATATGCGGACCAAGTCTTCAGATATGAAAACGGAGCCTTGATTCTTAAGCAGGGCAATAGATCATTGATGAGACAATCTCCATCATTCCGTATAGAAAGTAACCCAACTAATAAAAGTAACTATACTGTGTTGATCCAAGAAATCAAAATATCAGGAAATCCTGACACTATTTCTTCAGATACTGATACTTCTTTGAGACTGACGGGGCTTAACTCCAATACTACTCCATACGTAGAAAATTTTTATTCTTTTAGTTGCACGATTATCACCAGATATCCAGATGCCTGGAAGTGTTACCTCAACGATACCGCAAAGAAAGCAGGACTTATAGATTCCAAATTTACACTTGAAAATAATACCTCAGAAAATGGTCTATACGAAGTATATTTTAATCTTAGCAACAATTTCTATACGCTCAATATGAGCGAATCGGTTATAAAAGCAGAATTGGGAGTTGGAAGCAATTTCAATTATATCAGTGAGGGAACTACTAAAATTAAATGGGATAATCCGGCTGACATAATTTATGGAACAGCATTAAACAACACTCAATTGAATGCAACTGCTTGGAATGGTCTTACGAATTTAACATCACAAGGAGCCTTCGTCTATACTCCAGCATCAGGAATTGTATTGAGTGTAGGTACACAGACATTGCATGTGGATTTCACACCTGCTGATGTTGCAAACTACACTACAGTATCAAAGGATGTTACAATCAATGTCATGAAAGTGACTCCAACAATTACATGGAGTAGTCCTGCAGGCATAATCTATGGAACAGCATTGAACAGCACTCAGTTGAATGCAACTGCTTGGAATGGTCTTACGAATTTAACATCACAAGGAACATTTGTATATACTCCAGCATCAGGAACTACACTGAGTGCAGGCACACAGACATTGCATGTGGATTTCACACCTGCTGATACTGCAAACTACAACATAACATCAAAGGATGTTACAATCAATGTCATGAAAGTGACTCCAACAATTACATGGAGTAGTCCTGCAGGCATAATCTATGGAACAGCATTGAACAGCACTCAGTTGAATGCAACTGCTTGGAATGGTCTTACGAATTTAACATCACAAGGAACCTTCGTCTATACTCCAGCATCAGGAACTAAACTGAGTACAGGCACACAGACATTGCATGTTGAGTTCAAACCCACAGATACTGCAAACTACAACACAGCATCAAAGGATGTTACAATCAATGTCCTGCTAAAAGCCTATGCATATATTACGAACTACAACAGCAACACTGTATCTGTGATTGACACATCAAACAACACTGTTATAGCCACGGTAGATGTAAGAAACAATCCTCACGGAGTTGTAGTTAACCCGGCGGGAACAAAGGTATATGTGACGAACGAAGAAGACAAAACTGTCTCTGTAATTGACACAGCCACAAACACTGTTACAGCCACGGTGAATGTAGGAAAACAGCCTTACGGAGTCGCAGTCAACCCGACGGGAACAAAAGTATATGTGGCTAATATAGTTGACAGCACTGTCTCTGTGATTAACACGACCACAAACACTGTTACAGCCACTTTAACTGTAGGAGACAATCCTTATGGAGTTGCAGTTGACCCAGCGGGAACAAAGGTATATGTGACGAACAACCGCAGAAATACTGTCTCTGTAATTGACACAGCCACAAACACTGTTACAGCCACTTTAACTGTAGGAAGACGGCCTTACGGAGTTACAGTCAACTCAGCGGGGACAAAAGTATATGTGGCGAATGAGTACGATGGCACTGTCTCTGTGATTGACACTGCCACAAACAAGGTTACAGCCACTGTGACTGTAGGATACGCTCCTTACGGAGTTGCAGTAACACCGGATGGATCAAGGGTATATGTGGTGAACTTTTGGGACTCCACTGTCTCTGTAATTGACACAGCCACAAACACTGTTACAGCCACTTTAACTGTAGGAGGTGATCCTTATGGAGTTGCAGTTGACCCAGCGGGAACAAAGGTTTATGTGGCGAACAACAAAGACAGAACTATCTCTGTAATTGACATAGCCACAAACACAGTTATAACCACTGTGACTGTAGGAGACAAACCTATCGCCTTCGGGCAGTTTATAGGTTCGCCCCCAGCAAAATAACCAGTATTTCCTGTTGTAAATTTCAGGAGCAATATCACCCAGGATTCTGTTCTCCTTTTTGTGCAGTACATATCTATCGGAAAATACAATAGAATGAATTCAATGAAAGAAGGCGAAAAAGCATTTGAATCAGATCAGCAAATATAAATAATAACTCTGGGGAACATATCGAAGTACAGGAATGAGAATGCCTGAAAAATACACCACTTCTTACCCTGCTAGAAGAGTATATTCAGATGGCAGGGCTGAAGACACTGAAGTATTGCTTGCAAAGGAATGCCCTGTTAAACTGTTTCTCGACGGAAAAAATTTTACTACACTTTTTGCCTCTCCACTTGAACTGAAAGAGCTTGCAGTCGGGCACCTGATTACAGAAGGAGCGGTCAATTTCAGAGAGATTATAGAAATCGAGGTAAAGGACGACGAAATTCACGTCCGGACTCAAAATGAAAATCAGCTCTCTCAAGGAAAAGGGTCGGCTTCACAGGTTTTCGTAGATTCTGACACTATTTTTGATCTAGAAGCCCTTTTGCAGGTACAAATCACCTTGAATCTGAGATATACAGGCTTACCAGAGGGACTCATCTTGAGGCCCTTATAGATGGAAAAGGAAAACTTGCAGTTCAGATTGTCGATGTAGGCAGACATAACGCAGTAGACAAGATAGTAGGAGCTGCCTTTCTTCAAGGGCTCGACATCTCACAGCTCTATATGCTTTCCACTGGCAGGCAGCCTGCATACATGGTTACAAAAGCCGCACGGGCAGGAATTCCCCTTATTGCCACCAAAGCCATGCCCTTTGACTCCGGAGTTGAGGCTGCAAAAAAAACAAACGTATGCCTTGTAGGGCAGCTCAGAAAAGAAGCGATGCTCATCTTTGCCAATGAATGGCGGGTCAGATTTAACAAAAATTGAGAGAAGAAAAACTGAGAGCTAATATCGAACTGAATTTTAATCAAAGCCCGATTGAGCAAAGAACAATTCTAAGCCGTAAATTAGTCTGCTTGAGCGAGCGAAGCGAGTGAAACGGACATCGTGCTGTTGCACTTGCAATGCAACTCCTAGAAAATCTCCGATTTTCTGTGATCCCGAAGCGAAACTCGGGTGTTAGAGAGTGCCTTTCGTGCTTTTTACGTCTTTGCCTTCGATTTTTACAGCCCGCTTCATGGCATAGGCAAAAGCCTTGAAAAGAGCTTCGATTTTATGATGGTCGTTATCTCCGTAGACACTTGCATGTATGGTAATTTTAGCATTTGAGGCAAGAGTTTCGAAGAAATGCCTCACCAGCTGGGTACTAAACTGTCCGACCTGGGGAACAGCAAAATCGGCTTTCAGGACAAGATAACTCCGCCCGCCGATATCCAGGGCAACGTCTGCAAGAGCTTCATCCATTGGAATTCTGGCTTCTCCAAAACGAGCAATCCCTGCCATGTTTCCAAGAGAGTCTGCAAGAGCTTTTCCGAGAACTATCCCGACGTCTTCTATCAGGTGATGCTCGTCTACGTAAAGGTCGCCCTCGGCTCGAATCTTAAGGTCAAACTCTGCGTGCCTCGCAAAAGAAGTAAGCATATGATCAAAAAACCCGACACCAGTGCTGATATCTGCAACTCCTTTACCATCAAGGTTCAGTTCAAGCTGAATGTCGGTTTCTTTTGTCTTACGGGATATTTTACATGTTCTCATGAGCATCACATTCTCTTTAAATTTATTAAACACTTTGTATCTAGTGCCTACTACTTCTGATCTTCTATTTGTTTCGGAGAATCAAGAGAATGACTTTTGATCTTCTATTTGTTTCGGAGAATCAAGAGAATGAGCCGATGGCTCTGCCATAGGGCAAAAAGAGGCCACCAGATCAGTCCCGGATGAACTCAATAGCCTCCTCAAGGGTAAACCTATCTGTGTAAAGAGCACTGCCGACTACAACTCCTGATGCTCCAGTTTCCTTCAGTATTCTCAGATCTTGCAGAGAACTTACTCCCCCGGATGCAATTACAGGGATGCTTACCGATTCAACAAGCTCTTTTGTAGGGATGGGATTTACCCCCTGCATGAGACCTTCTGTATCTATATTCGTAAAAAGCAAACTGCCCGCACCCAGCTCTTCAAACTTCCTGCCCATTTCCACAGGAGTTTGCACGCATTCTTCAGTCCAGCCTTTGATTGAGATTTTCCCGTTTTTTGCATCCAGGGCAACGGTTATGGATGCGCTCCCAAAGGCTCTGGCAAGCGATCTTACAAGTTCCGGATCCTGAAGGGCAGCAGTTCCAAGAATTACTCTTGAAACTCCCAGTTTAAGAAGGGCAGCTACATCTTCAAAATTTCGAATTCCGCCCCCAACCTGGATGCACACTCCTTTTTCCTTGCAAGCCTTTACTATTCCTTCAAGAATTGGTGCGTTTTTACGTTTTCCTTCGATTGCACCGTCCAGATCTACCAGGTGCAGGGTTTTTGCCCCTTTTACGACCCAATCAAGGGCGACTGCAAGAGGATCATCAAGGGATATAATTTCACTTCCTGGAACCCCCTGAACTAGCTGAACGCACTTTCCTCCTCTCATATCCACAGCAGGGATTACTTCAAAATCCATTGAAAGCCTCATCTCCGGCACACTTTTGGAGAAACATATTTCTTCTTCTGTTAATTCAAGCCTTTTTCCTTTCAGGGCATTATCCTCTCAATAGGGACAACAAGAATATCCCTTGCACCCACTTTTTTCAGCTTGTTTACTAAGGTAAAGATCAGGTCAGCGTCCACAACAGCGTGAACTGCAACGATCGATTCTCCTCCTGAGAATTTCCCAGGCTCAACTTTCATGACAGTTGGGCCTGACATCCCTGGCAAGACCTCTTTTACTGCGTTAAGGGAAGCCTCGGGAACATTCATCATAAGATAGCGTCGTTTTTTTGCGTTGAGCACGCTTTCCAGTGCAGTTTTTATATCCAGGATTTTCTCCTTTGCCTCAAGGCTTTCTTTATTAGCAATCAGGTAGACTGTGGAAGAAAAGACAGTGTCAATAGCTTTTAGATGGTTGATCATCAGAGTCGTTCCTGAGCTTGAAATATCGACAATTGCGTCCGCAATTCCCACATGCGGAGTCATCTCGCAGGCTCCGCTGACCTTTATGATATCAACGTTAACTCCAAGTTTTTTAAAGTACTGGCTTGTGATTTCCGGGAACTCAGTTGCAATCTTTTTTCCTTCAAGATCCTGAGCTTTCTGAAAATGAGACTCCTCGGGAACAGCCAGAACAAGGCTCGCTTTTCCAAATTTCAGGTCTAGAAGAGCTTCAACTCTTGATCCTCTTTCCTTAATAAGATCCATGCCTGTAACGCCAACGTCCGCAGCTCCGTCCTGTACATATTCAGGGATGTCAGCGGCCCTAGCAAAAAGAATATGGATATCTGGATCTGTAGTTTTTGCAAAGAGTTTTCGACTTTCGGCTCCTCCACTGATGGGAAGCCCTGCATCTTTGAAAATAGAGATTGTGGGTTCGTATAGGCGCCCTTTATTGGGTATTGCAATGCGAATCATCTGCTATGTCCTCTAATAAGTGATAAGTGATCTGCCGGAAAACTTTCCGGTATGCTCATTTGAATAAAACGTTTATCCAGAATACTCTTGTATAATATAGACTTCACGGTAAGATTTATGGAAATTCTCTTGCCAAAAATATCTTGCCAAAAATATCTTGCCAAAAATATCTTGCCAAAAATATCTTGCCAAAAATATGACATAAAAATAAAATAAGCTTATAGAGAAATAACTTGGAGTTCGTAAGTTAACTTATGATATTGAAAATAATAAATTATTTTTTTTCAGAGTGTATATTACCTTCAGTAATGAATTTGTGGGAAGAATTATATAGCCCTAGTAATTAATAGAAAATGACTCCTAGTCATATATATAATATTATTAATGTTATTGCATTGTGTGAATTAATTAAAACTGAGTATTTGTAACGAAATAACTTAGGCAAAGAAAAATTTATTGAAGCTAAATCAGTCATCTTGATAGTGAAGTTATTAAATCATTCCTAAATATTGCCTATGTATTCCGCCGCAGATCCTAAGTACTAAAAAAGCAGACTGATGATTCCAACTGACCGAAAAATAGTAAACCAATAAAATCAAGATTTACTAATAAAACTACTATTTATTTTGAAAAAAGAGGATCCAAATGGCCCGAAATATCAAAGTGGAAGATCTCTTGCAAACCCCGATTGAGAAACAGCAGATAGAACTTGTTGAACGCAAAGGGATAGGGCATCCTGACAGCATATCGGACGGACTGGCCGAAGCCGTAAGCCGCGCTCTATGCAGGGAATACATAAAAAAATGTGGGGCCGTGCTCCATCATAATACCGACGAAACGCAGATTGTAGCCGGAAGGTCATGCCCCAGTTTCGGGGGCGGAGAAGTGCTGCAGCCCGTATATATTCTGCTGGTGGGCAGAGCCACAAAGGAATTCGAAGGCATCGAACTCGCTACCGAATCTGTGGCCATTCAGGCTGCCCGCAGGTACCTGAAGAATACCCTCGTAAACATGGACCTTGAAAGGGACGTGATTATGGACTGCAAACTCGGGACAGGATCTTCAGATCTCAGGGACGTCTTCAAAAGAGACAGAGTGCCAGTTGCAAACGACACCTCCTTTGGGGTAGGGCATGCTCCGTTTTCAGAACTTGAAAATCTTGTTTACAACACCGAAAGACAGCTGCTTACCGATTTAAAATCCCGCATGCCTGCAATCGGAGAAGATATGAAGGTTATGGGGCTCAGGGACGGAGAAGACATAACCCTCACTATATGCAGCGGCATGATCGGGAGATACATCGACGATCTGGACAGTTATATCAACATGACTGAAGAGATGAAAACCTACGTAGAAGAACTCTCAACTCGCTACACAGAAAGAGATGTGAAGGTTTTCATTAACACTGCTGATAACCTTAAAGCGAGCTGTGTGTTCCTTACAGTTACCGGAACCTCGGCTGAAATGGGAGATGACGGCTCTGTAGGGCGCGGAAACCGCTGCAACGGATTGATCACACCAAACAGGCCTATGAGCATGGAGGCAACCAGTGGAAAGAACCCGATTAACCACATCGGAAAAATTTACAACCTCCTCTCGACCCAGATGGCCAGGGATATTGTAAAGACGATCCCCGAGGTACAGGATGTCTACATCAGGCTGCTCTCACAGATAGGAAAACCTATTGACCAGCCACTAGTAGCAAGCGCCCAAATAATCCCCAGGGAAGGTACCTCCTTTGCAAAGGTCAAAGCGGAAACCGAAGTTGTCATTGATGACTGGCTTTCCGATGTGACAAAAATTACCGAAATGGTGATTAAAGGAGAATTGAATACTTTCTAAACAATGCAAATACTGTCGAAAAGGACCGCCGGTTCTTTTCACATATTTTTTAGTCACTGTTTTTAACATAAAGCTGATTTCCAAATTCAAAATTTGTTTCTTAAATCTCGATTTGTTTCTTAAATCTCGCACTTTGAATAATTAATCGCGTTTCTGATAAAAAGTAATCCTGATAATTTTTTGTCAGCAAGAATAAAATGATTTTGTGATTAACTCACTACAAATTGCGCCTTATGCTCACTATAATGTAGAAAAATATAGAAAATATAGAAAAAAAGAAGAAAAAAGATCTGCAAAATATATAAAAAATGTCATAGATACAAGTCCTCATACTGACATCAGCGAAAACCATAAATAGCATCACCATATATGGAGATGGTGCACTGAGGCAGTGCAGTCTTGTAAATCATTGAATCAGCATACGTTATCCCGCCTTAACTCAGTGGTAGAGTGCGCGGCTGTAGTTCGGCTCGTGCGGGAAAATTTACCCGTACATTTCTGCGCAGGCACCGCGATGTCCCCGGTTCGAGTCTGGGAGGCGGGACCTTAAACATTAACCAGAATCGAAAACCCTCAACCAGAATATTTATATATCGGGAAGACATCTAAGGTTTGCTCTCAACGGAGATTCGTTCTCAAAGAGGGCAAAACAGCAACTAAAAAGATCGAAGTGTCCGGATAGTGTAGAGGCCTATCATGGAGCCCTGTCGAGGCTCCGACTCGGGTTCGAATCCCGGTCCGGGCGCTTTATTTTTTCTCTTTTGTAACTGTGCAGAATTATTAATTATGAAGCCTATAAATTAGGATTATGTCGTTTTCTAACCCTTAATTTCACTTTTCTGCTTTATTTTTGCTCAACCTTAAGCTTTCAGCCCAATTTTAACTCCTTTCTTTTTTGAACTTATTCTGCTCTAATTCAACTGTGAATTCTATTGGTTTTAAACATTTTTAGACCCGGCTTATTCTATTCTCTACTTTATTCTGCCATTATTAGACCCAGCTATTTCTATTATTTCCTTTCATCGACCAGTGTCAGAGCCAGCTTATTCTATTATTTCCTTTCATCGACCGGTATCGGATCCAGCTTACTACATCCCCCTTTTAATAGACAAGTGTCAGCCTTCTATGCCTTGAAACTCAGCTTTAAGGTACCGAGGGAAAAGAAATTATGTAAGAGAAAACTGCATAAAAACTAGAGAATGCAAAAGTGAGAGAATACAAAATGGAAGTTGAAACCGATATCCCTGATGATCCCCAAGAAAAAATCAACAGCATGCTGGAGAGATTGGAAGATACCAGAGAAAAAATGGAAATCGAAGCCCGTATTTTTATTGAAGCTACCAAACAGTTTACCTTAGAATGGATTCGAAGAGAAATGGAAGTGACCATACTTACTCTGGAGAGTGAACCTTCTCCTGACAATTTAGGGTCTGATAATGAAAAGCTCAGTGAATTAAAGTCAGATCTGAAAAAATTACCCTATAGAATACCAGATATTGTTGAGGCCTACATCAACCGCGAAAATTACTGGATACACAGAAGAGGACAGCTCCAGGCAGGGATTTCCGTAGATTACCTTGAGTTTAAAAAAGAAAAAATGCGAAGGGGGCTAACCTTAAGCATTCGAATGATCCTAGGCTGCGCTGTAGAAATTTTCGGCGACCTTAACGATGGGAAGCCTGAAGATAAAGGATGGGTAAAAGAGCAAGGAAAAAGAAAATATGTGTGTTTTCTCAGGTTTTCGGATGAAATGACAGCCTCTCTGAACCGCTATTTTGAGAGACTTGAGGAACTTTTTACTCTAAATTATGAAATAAAGGAAAAAATGTCAAAAATAGGCTGGAAAAAGATCTGACAATAAGAACTTTATCCAGAGACACCAGAATTACCTTACATGACAGAGCCAGAATTCAGCATAAAGCAGGCCCTTGTGGAAGCGGGAACTGATTCTTATCTTATGACAGGAAATATTCATAATTCCGATATTTACTATGTCACCCATTTCCTGGCTTCAGACGACTTTGTTTACCTGCAAACAGGAGCAGGAGAAGAAGTACTTTTTATTTCGGAGATGGAAAAGGGGAGGGCTGAAATAGAGTCAAGGGTTTCTATAATAAAAACCACTCAGGACTTTGGCTACAGGGAAAAGATCAAGGAGAAAAAAGACATATCAGTTGCCTATGCAGCCTGCATATCAGAGTTGCTTATGGAGAAAGGGGCAAAGAGAGTTTCAGTACCTTACGATTTTCCAACATTTTATTCGAATTCCCTCAAAGAAGCAGGTTTTTCCATAGTGCCTATGAAAAGCCCATTCAGGAAAATAAGGAGCCGGAAGAAGCCGGAAGAAATTGAAGCTATAAAATATGCCCAGATGGCAGGAGAAAACGCTATGGAAGCCGCTATCGACCTGATAGCAGGAGCAGAAGAGAAGGGAGGGATCCTGTATCATGCCGGGAATGTACTTACCGGGGCTAAAGTGAATACAATCATTGACCATAAACTGCTTGATTTTGGGTGTGAGGCCGAAGAGATTATCGTTTCGTGCGGCAAGGATACAGCAAATCCCCATGGGACCACAGATGGCCCTCTAAGAGCAAATGCACCAATTATTCTGGATATTTTCCCACGGAGCAAGAAAAAACGTTATTTTGCAGATATGACACGTACGGTCATCCATGGAGAGGCTTCAGAAGAGCTCAAAGAAATGTATGAGGCTGTGCTCGCAGCCCAGGAAAAAGGGCTTGAAATGGTTAAGCCAGGCGTGTCTGCAACCGATGTGCACAATGTTGTCTGTGATACATTCGAGAATCGGGGCTATGACACATACAGAAGCGGTTCGAAGGTCGGATTTATTCATTCAACAGGACATGGGGTTGGACTGGATGTACATGAACTTCCAGGAGTCGGAGAAAGTGGAGTTTTACTTGAAACAGGTAACGTGATTACCATCGAACCTGGCCTATATTACCCGGAAACTGGAGGAATCAGGCTCGAAGATATGGTGCTGGTCACCGAAAATGGCTGTGAGAACCTTACAGGGCTGGAAAAGAGATTTGTAGTATAACATTTTACAATTTGAGAACTCTGTCTATATCTGAATATAACCTGTTCGGACCGAAAATTAGCGCTAAGACTGTCAGGATCAGATACTCAGAAACTTATTATTACCAATCAGGGCAGGAACCTATTATCTGTCAGGATCAGATACTCAGAAACTTATTATTACCAATCAGGGCAGGAGCCTATTATTACCCAATAATGGATTTACGGGATTAATATGACTGATAATGTGAACAATAAGCAAGAGATCCTTGAGAAATACAGGGAGGCGGGAAGGATCCTGAAGATTGTCAGGGCCGAGGCTGTGGAAATGGTAAGGGTTGGAAACAGCCTGCTAAACGTTGCGGAATTTGTAGAAAGTCGGACTATTGCACTGGGGGGAAGGCCCGCTTTTCCCTGTAATATCTCAAGAAACGATGAGGCTGCGCATGCAACTCCAAAAGCAGGAGGTTCTGACGTTTTCGAAAAAGATATGGTGAAACTGGACCTTGGTGTCCATGTGGATGGATATATCGCAGATTCAGCTGTGACTGTTGACCTATCAGGAAACCCCGATATTTTAAAAGCAGCTGAGGAAGCCTTAGCTGCAGCCATTGAACTTGCAAGACCGGGAATCTCTACAGGGAAGATTGGGGCTGCAATAGAGGACAGTATTCGCAGTTATGGCTTAAGCCCAATAATGAACCTGACAGGTCACGGGCTTTCTCAGTATGAAGCCCATGATGAGCCTTCTGTTCCCAACAAACGCGTAGAAGGAGGAATAATTCTAAGGGAAGGGGATGTGTTTGCAATAGAACCCTTTGCAACGGACGGAGAAGGACTTATTCATGAAGGCGGGAGCTGGGCTGAGATATATAGCCTTACAAGAAAAAAACCGGTCCGCATGCCTGCAGTCCGAAATGTCCTGAAACAGGTAGAAGAATACAGGAAACTACCTTTCGCAAAACGCTGGCTCGAATCCGACAAACTGGAATTTGCGTTAATCCAGCTGGAGAGAGCCGGAATCCTGCACTCTTATCCCGTGCTTCTTGAAAGTGCAGGTGGGCTTGTAGCCCAGGCAGAACATACGATAATAATAACTCAGGACGGCTGTGAAGTTACAACAAAATAAAGACTAGTACATCGATTCCAAAATAGATGCCTAATTAGGTAGCCAATTGCAGTTATGAACAAAAATAGTTAGTTTAAAACCATGAGATTCATTAAGCACTGAAAATACAGGAGGGCACGGAAAAACCTAATCAAGACGCTATAACCGCGGAAGGATTGTGCCCTTTGTTTCTTAATTCCGTGTTTCCGTGTTTTCCGTGCTTTCCGTGGTTTTCAGAAATTTATTTTACCATATATTTTGGAATCGAAGCACTAGAACCTGATGATATCAAAAACAGGTCACAGATAATGAATTTTTTGGAGAGCTTATAGACTTGCATAATCTCCTTGGTTATCGATTTCGGGAATGCCTATGGTCTCAGTTTCCCTCAATCCTCTGGCATAGAGGTAACCTGCAGTAGAAATTGGGATTGCGACAAAATCCAAGGTATCAGCATGTCTGTTTAGCCAAAGGTTCTTCTGCTGCGGAAATAATCACGGGCTAAGATACGTGAGATTAAATGAGGTAACAACTCCCAGTGAGAGGGCAGTTGCAGTGGAAATAAGGGGGATATCAAGTTTGGCAACTAACTCTTTGGTTATTGGAACAAAGATTACATATCGGGATATAACATATCGGGGAAAGCAAATTAGAACCTAACTGAGAAAATGTTAAAAAATCAATATAACTTCTATAAGCAGTTTGTTAACGTGCTAATTACCCATAATTTCTAGAAACTTTGAAACTTCATAATTTGCTAAAGATAATTAAAAAAGTTTAATATAGCAGGCCTCGTATATATTTTTCTACAAAATTGGGACAGATTTGTCTTAACAAGAAAACTTGTGTTATTACTTACGTTAACCAGTATTCTTTTTAATCAAACTCCTTGATTCATGACATCTAATTTATGAAGAATATTTGGTTCTTCGTTGTTTTGTGTGGATATTCTCATAAAAACCAACGCGGTCTTTAATTGAGAATCATCTTATCCATAGAGAATGACGAAGAGCCGAATATTTAATCAAGAGGCGAGATTCGGCACAGATAGAAATAAAGCATCGGAATATTCCAAAAAGATGGGAGTACAAAATCTAAAAAGATAAACCGATATTGTCACTTGCTTTAGAAGTAAGAGAAGGGAAACATATGGCCAGAGTTATGATCGTGGATAATGCCGAATTCATGCGAATGATAATTAGGAACATTCTTTTAATACACGGACACGAGGTGGTTGCCGAAGTAAGTGATGAGGAAGAGGCAATTCAAACGTATTTGGAAGTAAAGCCAGATCTCGTGTTAATGGATATAATTATGCCGACTATAGATGGAAAGGAGGCATCGCAAAAACTTCTTGCTATGGATCCGGAGGCAAAAGAGATCATGTGCTCTTCTCTTGGCCAGCAGGCCCTAATAACTGAATCCATGAAAATAGGCGCCATGGGCTTTATAGTAAAACCTTTTGAGACTAGTGGGATGCTGGATGTAATAAGAAAAATTGCTGAGCCGAATTAATCATTTTGAGCCAAAGTGATAGAACTTGGAATTGAAAAGAAAAGCAGTAAGTGGAAAGTAAGGTTTCGAAAAAATTAATAAATTACGGCCCGACGTCGTTCTCCTGGGGAATGCCATTCCTATTCTTACGCGTTGATACTCTTTCTCCTTGGCGCTTTGATACTCTTTCTCCTTGGCGCTTTGATACTCTTTCTCCTTGGCGCTTTGATACTCTTTCTCCTTGGCGCTTTCAATACTCTTGCCCGGATTCTAAAGGAGCATCAATCTCTGTGGTTACGGTTTTGGCTCTTAAGAAGGACTGAAGACATTATAAAAATAGTAAGCTGACTTTTCAGATTTAAAAAGTAACAAATCTATTTTACTATTTGTTTATAATTGAGCTTCTATAGAAAAATGTTTCAGAGCTTATTACACAACTTGTTTTTTGTTCATTAACTTTTTCTGAAAAATTATATATTTGATATAAATATTATCATTGACATTAATTAACCCCATTAATAGAGTAGAAAAAAATAAATGTAGCATAAAACTTTAAGTGCATGTCTTAAATTAAGGAGCACTTTGATTAGATAATATCTTTGTAAGCTATTAAAAATCGATAAATATTCAATAGAGAATCTGGAAGATTATAGAGGATAACAGACACCTCTAAAGGCAGAAAATATCAAACCTACTATTTTCTAAACTGACTGTAAACTAATAACCAAAAACAAATCTAATAACCAAAAACAAATGAGGGATTTTTATAGAAATCAATGGAGTAGAAATCGAAGACACATATGCAGAAGCGTTTCCGATCAAGATTGCACGCGTGCTCATAACTGCAGTAACCAAGCGCTGGGCCCTAGTGGCAGCTACTGAAGCCACAGGTTTTGCGACATCAGTTATAATGTGCCCCGCAGAAGCTGGAATCGAAAGGCTAGCAAGCCCCAGTGAAACTCCTGATGGTAGGCCTGGTGTTTACATCCAGATCTGTAATTTCAAATACGAAGCTCTGGAAAAACAGTTACTTGAAAGGATTGGACAATGTGTACTTACAGCACCCACAACTGCAGTTTTCAACGGGCTTCCTGAAGTTGAAAAGCAGTTTAACATTGGTGCTAAACTCAGATTCTTCGGAGATGGTATGGAGTCCGAAACCCAGATTGTAGGTCGCAAAGTACATAAAATCCCTATCATGGGAGGGGACTTCCTGAACGAAGAAAATATCGGAGCTGTAGCTGGAATTGCAGGCGGCAACTTCTTTATTTATGGAGATTCCCAAATGAGCGCCCTGACTGCAGCCGAAGTTGCTGTTGATGCAATTGCAGAGCTTGAAGGCACAATTACCCCGTTCCCTGGAGGCATTGTATCCAGCGGGTCCAAATCAGGAGCAAACAAATATAAATTTCTGAAAGCTACCGCTAACGAAAAATTCTGCCCCTCCATAAAGGATAAGGTTGAAAACACTGAAATCCCGGCAGATGTCAATGCTGTATATGAAATTGTCATTAACGGGCTTGATGAAGAAAGTATAAAAGCTGCTATGAAAGCAGGAATTAAAGCCGCTGTAACTGTCCCCGGCATCAAAAAAATCTCAGCAGGGAATTATGACGGAAAACTCGGGAAATATCAGTTCAAACTGCACGAGCTCTTCTGAGCTCTAGATTTTTTTTCAGTTTTCTTTTGTCGAATCTTCTTTTCTTCATTTTTTTATAATTTTGTTTTTGTGCCGAATTCACTGATTAAGAGCAAAGTAGGAAAAAGAAAAAGATTTAAGAAAAAGAAATGCAAAGCAGGAAAGATTGACTTTCCTGACTGATTTTTCGATACTACCTGTAAAGAAATATTATCCGACGAACGGCTATTTGGAGCCATCAGAGTCCAAGAGTTTTGAAGCCAGCCATTAGAATGTCTCTTGGGTCAATGCCAGTAATTTGTATCATGACATAAGCTGCAAGGAAAGCCCCTGTCATACTTCCGAGATTTGCAAAGCTGGCAACAAGGAGTACACGCATGAACTTGTTTTTGAACATTTCTTTGAAGGTTTCAACCCCTGCCAGAGCTTTTATGTCAGCTGTGGTAGGATTTCGCTGTTTTGCTTCCACCAGACCAGCAAACCAGCCTGCAGCGATCAATGGGTGCAGAGTTGTTAGCCAGGCAACTAAAAAGGCAGTCAGAACTGAGTAAGGATGACCGCCTGCGAGAAGAGTACCAGCCGCACTCAGGACCCCAGTGATAATGAACCAGCATCCGAAAGCTATCAAGAGGACCTTCAGCGGAACTCCGGAAAGGAGCAGTAGCAAAAAAAATGCAAATATAAAGCCGACAAAAATTAAGCCAATTAGCTTACCAATGCTGAAGCGTTTCTTCGGAATTTCCATAAGAGTATTCAGAGGAGGTATACTCATCGGATTTTTCAGATGGTTAATTATTCCAGGTTTATGCCCGGCTCCTATCACAACAACGACAGTTTTGTTTCCGCCTGCAGCGATTTTGAGTATATTTCCTGCAAGATATGCGTCCCTTTCATCAATTAGAACCTCGGCTGCGGTCGGGGCAAAACCCCTGAGTTCACTTACAAGGGCAGTTACAACATCCTGTTCTGTTATTTGATCGATATCTATTTCGGCTCCTTTTCCGATTCCTATAAGGCCGCCTAAGAGGGAGCCAGTCATCCTGATTTTCTCCAGGAATTTCATCTTTCCCCAGAAGCGCTGAAGCGTCACATGGATATCCCTATCAATTAAGGCAACATTGGCCCCTATAATCTCGGCTTCCTCGATCGCGGAAAGCATCTCAGCGCCTGGTTTTACGCCCATGTCTTCCCCGATCTTTTTCTGCATATAGGCAAGCAGCCATTGAATAACGTAGTAATAGATCTTCCCTTCAGAAAGAATATCCTTGATAGGAACCTGGTGTTCCTGGACATTCCCTTTTATGGAATCATAACGTCCTCTACAGAGCTCGACAGCAACAACATCTGGTTTCAGATTTTTGATAGCAGCTTTAACCTCGGCAACACTCTTTTCCGAAACATGAGCTGTCCCTATGAGCACAATTCTTGAAGACTGGTATTCTGCCTTGCTCCCGTCTGAAGATTGGGAAGTAAAAGGAATTGACACTTCCGAAGCTGAATCAGGAAGAGGCTCTGCAACAAGTTCGGAGCTTATATCGAGTTTTGTTTCAATCCCCCCAGGTTCTACTGCAGACGCATGGGCAGAAATTTCATTTTCCCCTTGCACGTTAATTGAAGAATTAGAAAGTTTAGACTTACCGACAGAAATAGAATTTTCTGCGGATTCGGTCACAAGTTTGTCCATAGAATATATCGACTCCTGAGATGAACTGTGAAAATTGTAGTCAGGGTCCCTGTCCTGAGAATCTGTAATTTCAGGTTTATCCATTATCAATCTCTCTACTGCCAAATTAGAAGTGATGGATGAGAATATGTTACTTGAAAGATTGTATTTTATAGCATGAATAATTAAGCCCTTCAAATAAAATAACCAAGCTATAAAAGAGTTAACTTCATGATAATAAACTGGCGATAATTACCTGCAACTGGTGGTAATTACCTGCCATGGATTTATATTTTGCTGCCTTTAAAGTTTTCATTCTTATTTATGTAACTCCATTTCAAATCATTCATCATAAACTTATTTGATATCTTTTTATAAAAAACATTTCATAAAAATTTACAAAAAATACCTTTTCATAAACAATTCTTTTTGATTATCACTCTGACCTGAGCCTCAAAATCCTTACAAGATCTGTTCTTGAAAGGATTCCTACAAGCGCCCCGTTATCAACAACTAGAACCCTTCCGATATTCCTAGACGAAATCAGTTTCAGAACATCACTGGCCTTTGCTTCAGGAGGGACGGATATGAGACTTCTGGTCATGATATCCGAGACCCGGGACACCGGACGCTCTAGATCAGGAACACGCTCTATATCAGTAAAAGTCACAACCCCTTTCAAACTGCTTCCCTCCATTACAGGATAACCCATGTGTTTTTTCTCAAACATAAACTTAACCAGGTCTTCCACGCTCATAGAAGGAGCAACTGAGACTACATCCTTTGTCATAATATCCCTGACCAGAATGTTTTCGAGAGCTACCTCGGCCTGAGTAGATCGTTCCTCTTCAGATGCGCCAACGTAAATAAAGAGAGCAATTAGAGGAAACCAGAGATTTCCGACAAGAATTCCAAAAATTGCCATGAGAATAGCAAAAAACTTTCCGACAGAAGCTGCACTCTGGGTAGCTTTCACATAAGACATTCTCCTGGCATAGAAAGAACGGAGCACTCTGCCCCCGTCCATAGGAAAAGCAGGCAGCAAGTTGAAAATCCCAAGCACTATGTTCATGGATCCAAGGATCCAGAGAAGAAGAAATGCCGGGTTTTGGGAAAGCATAGGATTAGGGGAGATAAGATACCTGTATGTGAAAAGGCAGATAGAGCCTATAATGAGGCTTGTTAAAGGTCCGGCAAAAGCCATCTTTGCTTCCTGTCCGGACTTTCTGGGCGTTTCTTCCATAGCAGATACTCCTCCAAAGAGGAAGAGAGTAATGCTCTCAATATTGACCCCGTAACGCTTTGCAAGATATGAGTGTGCAAGTTCATGTAAAAGAATTGAGGCAAAAAGCAAGATGGCAGTCAGAGTTGAAAGTACATACCTTATTATAGGTGGCTCAACTCCCTGAAAACCAAATGGTTGCGGATTGATCGCAAATACATAAGCAAACATTGGCAGTACCAGAAGGAAAGTTATGTGCAGTTTTATAGGTATACCCATTATACTTCCGATTTCCAATGACGATTTCATAAAATGAAATACCCCCGTTCTCGTTTCTTAATATTAAACACATGGTAAAATGCTTAAACACATGATAAAATGCTTAAACACATGATAAAATGCTAAACTTAAGCTTCAAAGGATTTCTAGATTATTATATCTTTATTAAGTTATTTAAGTTATGAATTTTTTTATTGAGTTATGAATTTTTAAGTTATAAACCTTAACTTAAATCTGAACCTGAAAATCTAAATAGAGAATATTTACATATCCAGAATATTTACAGGTGAGCTGTTATGATGAAGCGTAACTTAGGAATGACAAGAATATAATTTCAAGTATTTCAGTTACAGATATTGTCTTTGATGATTATTTGGGAAAATGGAATTATAGAGCTATCCCAAAGTGAAAACTTGAAGTTATTTTCGAGCTATTCCTTAACAATGAATTAACTTGCCAGTGAACTAATAGATACTTAACGTGTATTATATTATTTCAGATAGTATAATTATTTGTTCATGAACTTCAATCTGGAAACTTCAGATAAGAAGGCAAATTTATTCAAAGCTTGACAACACTGCTTTCTGGATACGCAACCTAGAATATTTTACCCCTAAATTCTTCATAAAGCTTCATCGTAATTATAACTGCTCCCATATACTATTTAGCAATAATATTATAGATATTTGCTTTCGCAAATTTGGCAAACTGTAGAAGAAATAATAAAATAGAAAAGAAATATCTAAGAAAAAGAAATATCGTACAAATATTCATATCGTACAAATATTCAAGAAAAAGAAATAATCAGATGAATATCTAAAAGAGATGTAAGATCAATATTTAAAAAAAAGTTTAAAAAAGAAGCTTCAGATAAATATTTAAGAAAAAAGAAGAAACGAGGGAATAAGTTACTGAAAACCACAAGCAGAAAGGTGGCTTTCAAATCTGGACAAACAAGGAGGATTTGCCCTTTTTGTCAGATCAAATCAAAAACTCAAAGACATGCCAAAGGAAAACTAATAGACTCAAAGACATGCCAAAGGAAGACTAATAGACTCAAAGACATGCCAAAGGAAGACTAACAGCTTTAAAGTTCTGATGTCACTTTTTTCAGGTCCTGAAGGAATTCTTCGATATCTTGAGCTGTATTGTGAGGCATGAGTACCAGTCGGAGGGATCGGGGAGTGCGGGTGATTGAGACATTCCAGCCAAATTTCTTAAGGAGTTGCTCCCGGACAAGATCAGGATCTGGAGTTTTCAGAGCAACTACATTCATTACAGGTTCTAGCAAGGGTTCGAAACCGAGTTTTCGAGCTTCTTCGACCAGTTTTGCGGTAAGTTGAATGCAGTATTTTACATTTTTTACGTAACCCTCACGGCCGAGATACTTCATGACAGCACATGTGGCTGCAGCTGCTGCCCCGCTTCGGGTACCTGTAAGGGTGAACTGGGATTTTGTGGTAAGGTATGGAGTATTTACTTTGAGGGAATCCAGAAAAGAAGGAGACCTGAACAATAGGGCACCTGACGGGATTGTGGAAAGACCCATCTTATGGGGATCTATTGCAATAGAAGTAACGCCTGGGATTTCAAAATCAAAAGGATATGGTTTTTCAAGAAATGGGATTACAAAACCTCCGAAAGCTGCATCAACATGAAGGAAAAGCTTATTTTCAAGAGCAAGTCTTGAGAGTTCCTCGATAGGATCTACCTGGCCAAATTCCGTATTTCCTGCTATACCTACAAGCCCTATAGTGTTTTTATTTATCAAGCTCTCCACAGAGGCAGTATCCACTTTGAACTCGGAATCCAGAGGAGCTCTTCTAACTTCGATACCCATCATATCGGCGACCTTATCAAATGAGAAATGAGCTGATTCGGGAATTATTATATTTGGAATCTCCTCTAATTTTTTCTTTCCTGTAATTACAAGATTTTTCATGCCCCTGACAGCCTGGATATTGGATTCGGTACCTCCAGTTGTAAGGTAGCCGCAAACTGAGTTCCCAAAGGATTCTTCGGAAAGGATTTCTACAGATGAAGCATGGAGAAGTTCTCCTAACATTCTGATTGCTTCTTTTTCCAGCCTGTGAGCCCCCGCAAAGAGTCCCAGGTCACCCAGGTTAGCTTCAATAAAAAGCCTGTGAGCCTCAACCGCAATTTTATGAGGGTGAGTACACATTGAACTTAAAACCCGATAGTAGTCCGTATCTTCTGACTTTGCACTTTCCAAATAGGAAAATATTTCTTTTTCAGAAAGACCCTTATCATTCATATAGATAAGGTAAAACCAGTTTTATTTAAAAGACTTATGGAATCTAACTACGAAATTGCTTAATTGCACTTTAAAATAGTCCAAACTTGCTCTGAGTAATTATAAGTTACGCAATGTTACAAAAAAGGTAACTATTCAGCCTACTGAAAAAAGTTATAATTTAATATAAATGCTGCAACTCTCAGAATAATAGCGGCGCTTGATTGAGCGCCGCTAGAATAGCATCCATAGAATTCAAGTCAT
>MDTP02000071.1 GCA_001714685.2 Methanosarcina sp. Ant1
TGCATATGATTACATATTTGATAGAGTAAGCAAAACATTTGAGATGCCATCTCTTGCTCAACTAATCAGACAAAAAGTGAATTGAGTTGAAAGTAAGAGCTTTCCACTCAATTTAAAGAGGATACGTTTTTATTGTAAGTGAGAGCGCGGAAAGGTCTGGAATCTATAACTAACCACACACAGTCATTGAACTCAACTCAATAAATCGGCATCATGTGAAATTAATAAATTTATTAACGATGAAAAATGAGTCAAAATTTGGATAATCATGTACTTTTCCGACGCTCCCCAAATAGAAGAAATCAGTATAAATAAAATGATTACGAACTATAAAAATATTAAATATTCGTTTGCATGTGTTTTTGTTTAAAACGGGAATAGCTGATAATTATTTGGGGAAATGGAATTATACAGCCGTTCCAAAAGTGAAAACTTGAAGTTATTTTTTAACTATTCCTTAAGGGTTCAGTTACCTTTCAGATCTGTAATATACATCTCAATTTCATTAAAGTTTCTTTCCCATGCCTACGTAATTCTCTGATATCTTCTTGGTATACAAAAGTTGCTGGCACTAACATTAATGGTATAGCTGCCGCAGCTTTAACTCCTTCTGGAATAGGCAACGCGGCTAAAGCGCTCGCACCAGTAGCACCATAAATAGGAACTATAGGAATTAGCATAGCTAAACCAAATGTTCTTCTGAAATGGATGCCTAATTTTGCAGCTAGGAAACCATTATGCCCTATGAGCAAACCAATGCCGATGCTGGGCCCTATAGTCTGGAAAGGATTATACGATGGTCCAATATAGAGTCCAAAATCGAAGCCAAAAACGGAAAAAAGGCCATTGAATTGATTTCTTTCTTGATTGGAGTTCCCTCCAACGCTTGACAATACTACGCCTATGTCTAGTTGCAGAGGTCCTCTTCCTACTCCCATTCCATCCATTATATCATTAATTTCTCTGATTAATAATAAAATTTATCTCTCTTCCTTTTTTACATCTGAAGATAAGCACACGCTCAGGGGTTAAAAGCTTATTATGGACCAAGGATATAGGCAGATGAAAACCCAAATAATTTAAATAAATAGTTGGTATGAGTGTACACATATAGTCACATATACATATAGTCAAATTTAAGAAACCAAATTATGTAGTAGTAGACGACTAACATGAAGAAATCATTTATAATATTGATCCTGCTTGTAGCTGTATTATCGGCTGGATGCACCGGAAAATCTCAGGAAAATTCCACGAATTCTCCAGAAACGAAGAACGAAAGCATTGTTGTAGAACTAACCCATCTTGATCAGATTAACACATCTCTCCAAAAAGGGCCAGTTCTTTTGAAAATAGGAGCAGAGTGGTGTGAAGAGTGTCAGAATTTAGAGCCTATCCTGGCTCAGATTGCAGCAGATTACGAAGGTAGAGTTACGGTCATGTCCATGGACATAGACAACAGTCCTGAACTTGCGGACTATTTTGGAATATACGTAATCCCTGACACCTCTGTGATCGTAGGTCTTGAGAATGGGAACTATATTTATATACAAGAGGATGGGAGCGTCAGCACCGACAGATCAAAGGCTAAGATTCTCAAAATCGAGGGTAAAGAAGTATATGAAAACGTTCTGGATCTTGCCCTAAAGAAAGAAAAAGTCAAATCCAAATAAAAAAAGACTTTCACAGCCAAAACCCCATGCTTTTCTCCATTTGTAATTCTGGGAAAGGAAGCACAAAAACAACAGCATGTTAAGCACTTAGACTCGGGATATCATAAAAACTGTTATGCATAGCCGCGTCGGTGTCAATGATCTCAAAATCTCCCAGAGATCTTAAGACCTATCTATTTAAAGTGGATGGCGATAAGATGCTCGTCAACGTCGATTAAGGCCTTATTTTTTCAAGCCTTTTATCAACTCTGCGACATCGCCCACGAATTCCAAGCCTGCGTTTCTCCCTGTCCCCGAATAGAGAAGCTCCGTTCCATGACTATTTTTCCTTAATAGAGTCACATTGATACTGGAGCGTAGCGATTCATTGACCTTCGCCGTCATCTCTCCCAATCTTGGCGCCGGGAGCTCGACGCCTTCCGACCTGTCCGCATCGATGTCAAGCCGGTATACCTTATTTTCCAGCCGGATCCTGATGCTATCGTCAGTCACATCGAGCCCTGTGACCTTTGCCCCTGAATACGTCGTAAATTCGTACAATTTTTTGTCATATAAGAAGCCGAAGATGTAACCAGTGAAATAATTGCCGAGCCAGGGTATCTTCGCTATCGAGCCAGAGAGTGATATACCGACCCCATCGAAGTGGTTCGTCTGCATCCATATCCAGGAAGAAGGCATTGAAGCGCCCCAATCTTTTTCGATATAGCCCCTGCCGCCCCTGAGGTCTGTCCTTATGCCTTCAGCCTCGACGAACCCCTCGATGGCGTGATCCATGCTCAATATGCCATGATAGCATTCCATGCCCGGAACGAACGCATACCAGCCCATCACCCCCGGGGACAGAAGCTTAACGGGCTAGGGATACATGTCCTTGAAACTGATGCGGGCAACGATCCGGTCTCTGCCCTGCTCGAGGTTTAGCCTCATCTCGTCGATGCTGAACGAAGATCCGCCAATGGTAATATCGAACTTTTTATCGCTCGCCTTAAGGTCATCGATTGGATACCTGAAATAGTGCATTCGCTGCGTTCTGGAATCCAGGAACATGACGAACGCATGGCACTTCAACGGGTCCCAGGATATGGAGACCCCGGGGATGACAGCATAGGCGTTCTTTTCGCTGTGATCCACCATCTTAAAATACCAGCCCTCGAAAAAATCCTTCTTTTTCTCCTTCCGTGGAATATTTCCGGCTTCCAGGTATCTAGCATCATATATGGCAGGAGGTCCATCATTTAAATTTTTATGGATAATCCCTTCATTCTCCCGCCTAAAAAGCCATAGCACCGGCTGGATCGTAGTTAGGGAGACTTTTTAATCTCTTATGAAGCTATAGGGAACTGTATCTAAGTAATGGAATATTAAGTACTGAAATTCCTTGATTATGTCACATTCGGAGGCGAACCACCGAAACTAGGAAAAAGCGGAATGAAGAAGAACGGGCACAGTTACCCGAGTTTCGCTTTGGGATCACAGAAAATCGGAGATTTCTGGGAGTTGCACTGCAAGTGCAACAGCACGATGTCCTTTTCGCTTCGCTCCCCGAGTTTCGCTTCGGGAGCACGATGTCCTTTTCGCTTCGCTCAAGAGGAGTAATTGAAAGACTACGTTGCAAAATTACAGTTTTTTCCGCGCTTTCCGCGTTTTCAGCGGTTATATAGTCTGGATTAAGTTTTTTCCATGCCCGCTTTTGCTTTTCAAGGTGAGAAAATAGGATTAAGTAAAAACGTTGAATCATTTTAGTTATAGCCAATAATTTTAGTTATAGCCATTACACACAGGATTACACTTTATAAATCTGGTCATATGCCAGATATAGTTTCAAAAAGGTAATTAATTCTTGAGTTCAATATATTTTGGCTAATCCGAGAAGAATCCGAGAAGAATCCGAGAAGAATCCGAAAAATAATAAAGAACATGCTAACTATTGAGGGAGCGGGTGTACACTTTAAATGTGCTTTTGGTTTCCAGCATAGCCTGAGCTTGATCCTTTTTTGTTTTTTATGAGTTTCACTCGGGGAACCAGAAGGAATACAGGAGTGGCTTTCCGTGGCATCCGCACGTGGGATTGAGACGATCATGTATGTTCTTGGAGGGGAGATCAGGCATGAGGATAGTTTGGGGAATAAAGGTCCGATCAGGCTGGATTTCAACGCATGGAAATTTTAGCCGAAATAGCCAGGGATCTTTACGCTCTGAGAAGTTAGTATTTCAAATGCAGAAATATCTGAAGTTATTAGATAAGTTTAAATATAATAAAGTGGGATAAAGGATACCTATAGGTGGTTGCTATGAAATACGTAATTGCGATAATAAGACCGTAAAGGCTAGATGCGGTCAAACGAGAGCTTTAGAGAGTCGAAGTAAATAGATTAACAGTATCATCTGCTTCTGGTTACGGTGCTCAAGAAGGACATCTCGAAACCAGATCGGTGAAATATGAGGCAAACCTGCTAGAAAAAATCA
Source organism: Methanosarcina sp. Ant1 (assembly GCA_001714685.2). Lineage (GTDB taxonomy): Archaea > Halobacteriota > Methanosarcinia > Methanosarcinales > Methanosarcinaceae > Methanosarcina. The sequence goes on from MDTP02000071.1 coordinate 4,140, forward strand.
GGCTTGAAATCGCAGTAAGTGATGATTTTCTGCAACCAACAATTGAAGCAATAAAAAGAAGAGCAATAAGTAAGAAGGTAGGAGATCTTGGAAGTGGCAAAATATTCGTGCTGCCATTTGAGGATATCATAAGGATCCGCACAAATGAAAGCGGAAGTGATGCTATTTGAGGTGGGACAAAAAATGACTATTGTAGGAGCAGATACTGCATGGGTGTTGATTTCATCCGCACTCGTATTATTAATGCTTCCAGGGCTTGCATTATTCTATGGTGGACTGGTCCAGCGTAAGAATGTCCTGAGCAGCATGATGCATTCATTTGTTGCAATGGGTGTTATAACCATTGAATGGATGGTAATAGGCTACTCGCTTGCTTTTGCACCCGGAAACTGGTTTGTAGGCGGCCTTGATAACATATTCTTGCGAGGAATTGATCCTTACTCTGTGACAGGCACTATCCCCACATACGCATTTGTTGCATTTCAGGGGATGTTTGCAATCATTACTCCTGCCCTTATCTCTGGTGCGATTGTGGGACGTATTAAATTCAAGTCATATATTGCATTCATCCTATTATGGGGCCTGATTGTCTATGCGCCTATTGCTCACTGGGTCTGGGGCGGCGGTTTTCTCACAGGAAGAGCCCTCGACTTTGCAGGTGGCACTGTTGTCCATATCTCATCAGGCATTTCCTCTCTGGTAATTTTGACTTACCTCGGCAAGAGGAGAGGATACGGGATAGATTCGATAAAACCTCATAACGTCACTCTAACCCTTCTTGGAACCGGGCTTCTCTGGTTTGGATGGTTTGGGTTCAACGCTGGCTCTGCCCTTGCCGCAAATGAGATCGCAACCCTTGCATTTCTGACAACGCTCGTGGCGCCTGCAGCCGCAGGGCTTGGCTGGATGGCTCTTGAGTGGAACCACTACGGACACCCGACTGCTCTGGGCTTTTCAACAGGAGTTCTGGCAGGATTGGTTGCAATCACCCCGGCTGCCGGTTTCGTCACTCCTATGGCAGCAATTCCAATAGGTTTGATAGCCAGCTTCATATGTTATACAGCTGTGGGACTCAAAGGAAGGCTTGGATATGACGATTCACTGGACGTTTTCGGGGTACATGGAGTAGGCGGAATGACAGGTGCGCTTCTAACTGGCGTATTTGCAAGCGTGGGATCTGCAGGTCTCCTTCTTGGAAATTCTAGTCAGTTAATGATTCAGCTTGAAGGTGTTGCCGCCTCAGCCATATATGCAGCTGTCTGCACTCTGATTATCGGATTTGTGATCAATAAAACGATGGGACTCAAAGTTAGCGAAAGTGAGGAAAACATCGGACTTGACCAGACACAACACGGTGAAGTCGCATATAATCACTGATTATCGGATATGTGCTCAATAAGACGATGGGACTCAAAGATAGAGAAAGTGAGGAAAACATCGGACTTGACAAGAAATAGCATGGTGAGGTCGCATATAATTCTTTAGAACAGGTAAACCTCACCTGTATTTTTTATTATCTGCATATAAATGACCAATGACATTTTTCCCAAAAATGGGAGATATACTCTTTTTTTCAGATTTGATCAACGACTAACGGACACAATTTAAATTTTTCATTATATTAACTCGTTTTTACAGTAGTGCTCGCCTAAAGTACGTACTTCCAGCCATCTTTTTTAAGGCCTTTCCTGTGTATTTCATAGCCAGGCATGAGTTTCCCGACAAGGTTCCAGAACCGTGCAGAGTGATTTTTCTCTTTAACATGGCAGAGTTCGTGTACTACCACATACTCAAGCTGCTCTGGAGGAGCCATCAAAAGCTGGAAATTGACCCTCAGAACATTATCAGAAGAACAGCTCCCCCAACGCCTTTTTTGATATTTCACTTTAAATGCCGGAGGAGCTATTACGAGCCTTTTTGAATAATCTTTTAGAATACTCTCAACTTCCTCTTCGGCTCGCTCGCTGTAAAAGTTCCAGACAGCTTTTTTCACCAGAAGAGGAAGCAAAACTTCAGAAGTTCCCCCTGGGATTATAACCGTAAGTTCAGAATCTTTTAAGGCTGTAATGGGTTTTTTGATGCTGTCCATAGCTACGATTTTCAGGGAATATTCCCTTCCGAGATACAGATATATCTCACCTTGAACATACTGTTTTTTCTGATCGGGCAGCTTGTTTGCCTCAAACAATTCGAGCTTTGTACATATCCAGCCAGCCTTCCTTTTAACCATTTCCTTTATAGTTTCAGAACTCAGGCCCGGTGGTGCCCGAAACTCAACTTTCATGTCCGGGCGAACTACTATTTCTGCCCTCTTCCTCTTTTTGCTGAAGACGATTTCGTAGTCTATGATCCTGCTATAGGCTTCGATGCTGTCGTTTTTTCTCATCCCTGCTACCTCTATCAGATTCTTGAATTTGCCTAATTCTACATCTAACTTTGCCTTAATCTTTCCTTTATTTGGCTGCAGAGCTGGAGTTTTAACTATTGAACGTCAGTTTACAGAAGGTAAATCAATAAATGACGAGTTATTAAATACAAAAAGTTAGGAAGCCAGAAAGCTACAAGACCGGGGTGACAAAAAAGCAGGTAGATCTCAGGCATAAGCAGAATACATATCATATGCCCTTGTGTAATGCTCAAAAACCAGAATAGTAAGAATATTTGTGACGCTGTCAAAAGTATAGACCAGCACAAAGGGCCCTATGTGGATTCTCCATTTCCCCTGGAATTCAGCCTCAAGGGGAACACCCATTTCTGGCTTATAAGCCAGAAGACGAAGCCGCTGCTTCACGTAGTCATACCCTGACCTGTCAAGCATATACAATTTTTTAAGGTTTCTGCGGACTGAAGGGTGAAGGGCTGCTTTATACGTCATTGCTCTACCTTTTCGAAAATTTCATCAATCTCAAAAGCAAGTAAATGGTGTCGTAAACTATCCTGTTCCGCTTTTCGAATCTTTGAGGAAAAGGAAGGCTGAAAAGCTGTTTCAGGTGGATATTTAGTCTCGTTGAATTTTTTTTCAAGCTCTTTCAGCTGGCTGAAAATTTCTGCATACACCGTTCCCACCAACTTAATTGATTTATAAAGCTCATAAAGTTTGTATTCTAAGCCTTGATGTCCTTTTCGGAACTCGTGCTTAAAGATATCTTTAATCAAACTAATAATATAAATCTTCGGCTTTAAATATAAAAATTACTCATGATAGGCAAATATGGAAATTATTTCTGATAGATAAATATGGAAATTATTCCTGATAAAAGATCTTAATTTTTCACAGCCGTGCATGAAACTGATTTCCAGCTAACTATTATATATTTTAGACATATATATTCCCGGCAATTATACTCTCATGAATTATCTCATGAACCCCAATTCAACTAAGAATTAACAGGAGATATTTAAATGCAGTACAGCATGGGCATTGACGCAGGAGGTACGTACACCGATTCGGTCATCATTCGGGATTCCGATGGCAAAGTGATGGATTCGAATAAAGCGCTTACAACCTATCCGGACCTTCTTGCAGGAATAAGAAATTCCATAGATGGGTTGGATGACAAATACTTAAAAGACGTAAAAATGGTGTCAGTTTCTACAACTCTTGCTACAAATACCATCCTTGAAAAAAATGGCTATCCTGTGGGGCTAATTCTCGCAGGAGATTATGAAATCCCGGAAAAAATGAATGTCGAATTTTACACTGTAGTAAAAGGAGGACACGACCATCATGGGGCGGAAATTGTTTCCCTTGATATGGAAGCAGTTGAGGCTTTTGTCCGCCAGGTAAAGGATAAAGTTTCAGCTTTTGCAGTTTCTTCATACTTCAGTGTAAGAAACCCTGCTCATGAGATGGCAATCAAAGCTCATGTCCAGAAACTTACAGGGCTGCCTGTGGTATGCGGGCATGAACTTTCTCTTGACCTTGGAGCCTACGAAAGAGGAATTACAGCCTACCTGAATGCGCAGCTGATTCCTATTGCAAACCAGTTTATCCGTTCAATCAAGGAAGAGATCTCCAGGCGGGGAATGAATTCAAGGCTGCTAATGCTCAAATGTGACGGTTCGGTCGTGGGCATTAACGAAGCCCTGGAAAAACCAATAGAATCCATCTTTTCGGGCCCTGCAGCAAGTCTTGTGGGAGCATCGCACCTGTCTGGGCTTGAAACTTGCGCAGTCATTGACGTGGGGGGGACAAGCACTGACGTTTCCATGCTCGAAAAAGGGCTTCCGGAACTCTGCACAGAAGGCGCTATAGTCGGAGGCTGGCAGACAAAGGTCAAAGCTATCAGGATGGAAACGTCTGCAATGGGAGGAGACAGCCATATCTGGGTCATGAATATGAAAATAAATATCGGCCCACGACGAGTCATTCCCCTCTGCGTTGCAGCTGTAAAGTATCCGGGTTTTCTTGAAGCTCTGAAAAAAGGGAGAATTCCTGGAGCCATGCACCTTGAAGAAAACGTGCAGCCCACAAAGTTCTTCGTCAAGACAGGGCTTGAAGCCTCAGACCTCGGAAAACTTGAACAGGAACTCTTTGACAGGATAGGAGATTTCCCCACCTCTCTCAACGAGATCTTCTGGGAGACGCAGAAAACGCTTTCTCCAGGCCTGCTTGACCCGCTTATAAGAAAACGCCTGATCCAGGCAATTGGTTTTACTCCTACAGATGCCCTTCATGTGCTCGGGGAATATACATCCTGGGATAGAGAAGCCTCGAGGGTGGGAGCAAAACTCCTGGAACGCTACACCCAGATAGACCATATAAAACTCTGCAAACAGATCAAAAAGGACGTCGCAAGGAACATGGCCTTAAACCTGGTATCCTTTATCTTAAAAGACGTCCCTCCACAGGAGATCGAAAAGATCCTCTTGTCCGACAGGTTCACACAGTTCAGGATGAAAATCCCTGTGGTACTGATAGGAGGTCCTGTGGCTGCATACGTTGAAGAGTTGAAGCAAATCCTTGATGCTGAGATTATAGTCCCGAAATATGCGGAAGTAGGAAATGCAGTCGGAGCAGTTGTCGGCAAGGGAATAAAAAGAATTGAAATCCTTATCAAGAGCACCTATACAAAAGATAGAAAAAAGCTTATTCTTCTGTTCTCCCCCCAGGGAAGAGAGACCTTTGGAACTTATCCCGAAGCTCTGGAATATGCAGGGGCTCTCGGAAGAAAACTCGTCATGGAATATATGACCGAAGCTGGCCTCGACAAAGGACAGGTCCAGATAGAGCTTAGCAAAAAAGATATCTCTCTGAGTGAAGCAGGGACAATACCTGTGGAGACAAAGCTTGTTTTTGTCGGGATAGGAATGCCAAAAATCTGAGATCTTCCTTTGAATATTCAGGATAATTCTCTAAAGATTTATTTTACCCGCACCTCGATTCCGAACTCAAAATCTGGTTCTGAAAAATGGATCTTCAGGCAGACCGAATTGACTTCGACCTGTTCTCTCAGGAACGACGGCACATCAAGGTTGGCAAATACATTGCGAATTGTACTACAAGTAGCGTTAGAGAGCATTAAAATGGCATAATCAGGGTAATTCAGGGTAATTCAGGGTAATTCAGGGTAATGCGAAATAACAGAAGGAGATTTAAAAATGGCATATGGTCTGGGCATCGACGCCGGTGGGACCTATACGGATTCTGTTTTGATCCGGAAATCGGATGGAAAAGTTGTATGTTCGAACAAGGCACTCACAACATATCCTGACCCTCTTGAGGGAATAAAAGAGTCTATTGACGGGCTCGATCGGGATAAGCTGAAACTCGTGACTACTGTTTCGGTTTCGACGACTCTTGCAACAAATACTATCCTCGAAAAGACAGGATATCCTGTAGGGCTGATCCTTACAGGAAATTATGAAATCCCTGCAGATTCAGGGGTCGAAAACTGCATTATGGTACAGGGAGGACACGACAGTCAAGGGGATGAAATAGAGGCTCTTGACCTTATAGCCGTAGAAAAATTCGTACTTGGAATAAAGGATAGAGTCTCGGCTTTTGCAGTTTCTTCTTATTTCAGTGTGAGAAATCCAGAGCATGAACTGCGCGTAAAAGCCCTTATCCAGGAACTTACAGGGCTGCCTGTTGTCTGCGGGCATGAGCTTGCCCAATTACTCGGAGCCTATGAAAGGGGAGTTACAGCTTACCTCAATGCCCAGCTCCTGCCTGTAGCAGAGGGTTTCATAAAGACGGTAGCAAGTGAGATAGAAGGCAGAGGTCTCAACCCGAAAATTTCCATGCTCCGCTGTGACGGATCTGTAGTAAGCATGCATGAGGCCATGAAGAAACCCATAGAATCTGTCTTCTCAGGCCCTGCAGCAAGCCTTCTTGGAGCTTCCTACCTATCCGGGTATGAAACCTGCACTGTAATTGACGTTGGAGGGACGAGCACGGACGTCTCCCTGATCCATAAAGGACTCCCTTACCTCAGCGAAACAGGAGCAGTTGTAGGCGGCTGGCAAACCAAGGTTCGGGCGCTGAGGATGGAGACCTCAGCTATGGGAGGGGACAGCCACATCTGGGTCCAGAGCGGCAATATAAACATAGGTCCTCGCCGGGTTATCCCGCTCTGCAGGGCAGCAGTCATGTATCCAGGTATTATGAACGCCCTGAAAAAGCGCTGGATCCCAGACAGGCTCAAACTGAACGAGCATATCCAGGCAACAAAATTCTTTATACGGACAAAGCAGGAGCCTGCTAGTTTGAGCCGGGAGGAAGGAGAGCTCCTTGCCTTTATAGGAAACGAACCTCTTTCCCTCAAAGACATCTACTGGGACAGGAACATCCTGCCTTCGAAGAAAGTAATGGATTCTCTAATCCAGAAGCGGCTTGTTCAGGCAGTCGGTTTTACCCCCACAGATGCTCTGCATGTGCTTGGAGAATATACTGAATGGAATTCCGAAGCCTCTGAAATCGGGGCTACACTACTTGCAAACTTCATGGGGATCGACAGGCACGAATTCTGTCTAAATGTGAAGCGGCTCTTTGCCAGGCACATGGCCAGAGACCTCCTTGCATTTCTGATGGAAGGTGTGGACAGGACTGAAATCGAAAAAATGCTTGAAGGCAATTTCTTCTCTCGCTTTAAAGTGGATATCCCTGTTGTTCTTCTTGGAGGGCCTGTCGGGGCATATGTGAAAGAACTGAAGAAACTTGTAGATGCCGAAATTGTTGTTCCGGAATATTCAGATGTTGGAAATGCAGTTGGAGCTCTTGCAGGAAAAGGGACCAAGCGTGTTGAGATAATGGTCCGTACACTTTATAGTGAGTCCAGGTATGACCTTAAAACAAAAGGGATCTTTGTATACACTCCTGTAGGAAGGCGGCATTTCGTAATCAGGAGCGAAGCCCTGGAGTTTGCTGAAGAGTTCGGAAGGAAGCTGGTTCTTGATTACATGGCCGAATCGGGGCTTTCCCCTGACCAGGTTACAATTAGTGTAGAAAAAAAGGATATAAAGACCCACGCAGGAGAAATTCCCATAGAGACCAGGCTTATCTTTGAGGGGATTGCAAATTTCGATGTCTACGAAAAAGATTTATCCGGACAGAAAAAAAACTTTAAAGGCTCTAAAGAGATAATAGAGCAGGTTAGTCCTCTGGATTGTGATTTTCATGGAGAGATTTCTTTCTCTGGAAATTATGAATGCAAAGGATAAAGTTCATAACTTTGATGTACGTTTGAAGCATGAAAGATAGGACTATCAGCCCAATAGTCTTTTACATTGTAGAAAAGTTTTAAATCATTTATGTGTGCATTGGCTGCTTATGCAATGGAAATCACACTCAGACGCATTAAGACATTTAAGGAGTTAACATGATCCCAAGAAAAGCATTTTTGACAAAGGGTACCGGGGTCCATAAGGACAGATTAGCATCCTTTGAACTTGCACTTCGGGCTGCGAGAATAGAGAAATACAATCTCGTGAGCGTTTCAAGTATTCTACCTCCAAATTGCAAAATCGTACACAAAGAAGACGGTCTCTTAGAGCTTAGACCTGGTGGCATTGTACATTGTGTACTTGCAAGGAACGATACCAACGAGCCCCATCGTTTGATGGCTTCAGCTATAGGAACAGCTGTGCCGGTAAACGAGGATAATTACGGTTATATTTCCGAACATCACTCTTTTGGAGAAGAAGAAATTATTGCAGGAGAATATGCTGAAGACCTGGCAGCAACAATGCTTGCAACGACTCTGGGTATAGAGTTTGATGCTGAGATGGCCTGGCATGAAAGAGAACAGGTGTACAAAGCAAGTGGCCATATATTTGATTCATTCCACATCTGCCAGACCGCAAAAGGCGACAAAGACGGTAAATGGACCACAGTTGTAGCTGCAATGGTCTTTATTACTACATAAAAGCTAAGGTTGAAAGAATTAAAGAAAAGTAAATTAAAATCTGTTGTTTTTAAATTGAGTTAAGGGGAAGAAAATTACAGCTTCCTCCATCTCAAAGCCTGTCTTAAAATTAAATTTGATTCTTCAACCGGGATAAAATATTCCCCTATAAGGTCAATACATACCTGAATTTCGGAAAAATTATACTGTCGAATTTAGGTCGTGTCCCCGAGTTACTGAAAACAGAGAGCACAAGAATCTCTCTGCGTTTCCCTCAAATGCAGGGGCAATACTCGTTTTTCAGAATTGATCAATAACTCAGGGACACGACCCCTTCCTTTAAATTTACTCACTAAGATTGAACAAGCGAATCAGAAGGCTATCTTTCATTAAATCCATCCGAACAGTTTCTGGAACAATCCTGATTCCTTCACCTCTACCGGAACCTGCAGGGTATCAGAATACTTAATATCACCCTCTGGGTTCTCGTACTTCAATATTGTATCAATTCCATAAACTTTAGGTACAGCTTCGCTGTCTGCCTTAACTTTAACCTTTGCAACAGCCGTACTGCCAGGCGCTATAGTAGATAGGAATGATATACTATCAGTTGTGCTTAGAGGATCGGATGGATTGATCATCGCTTTAACGTTTCTTGCCTCGTCCTCACCCGTATTTTTGATTACTATTTCGATTACGTCCTCCCCGCCGGGAGAAAGACTGCCTGTGGTGTTTACTATCTCAAAGTCAGCCTGATTTTTGACTTTAATCTTTAATGTCTGGTTCTGGGTCATCATTCCATACCAGCGGTTCACATCGTAGGTCTGAGCAACGGCATTTGGATTCATAATTTGCACGTTCTTCTGGTAATCATAGGAGAGATTCAAGTGAAGGTTGTATTCCCCTGCTTTTGCCTTTTTATTCATCTCTATGTCGAATTTTGCCGGTGTGAGTGAATTCTGTCCGCTTTTGATAGAACCGATCTGCTGGCTGATGGATTTGATTTCAATCGGACTGCCTGGATCTGTTGAAAGAGAAGCTGCTATGCCTGTAGCATCCACTATACTGCTCTCCAGCTTCATTTCTGTTTGGGCGGCATAGATTTCATCTGTTCCATAAGGAGTCCTGTCATTCTTAAATCCTAATAATTTGCCTTTGTTTACTAAATCGATATTCAAGGTAGCCTTCTGGCCTCTATCGAGCTCGTTACTGCCAATAATGGTGGCGCTAAGATCGGGGCTCCCGTATACATTATAGTAATTTTTTCCAAGATCAAAGCTTTGAGGCACACTATAAGTGCTCGGGGTATTATAAGCGCCTGCTGCGCATGATATCATAACAATTAATAGAGAAAAGAATATTATCACTTTCTTCATTTTATGCTTCCCTCCTGAAAAGATGGACACCTGCAGTGAAAGTAATAAGTGCAAAGAGAGAGAGGACTACCAAATCAGTACCTATAACGTCCAAACCCTGACCCTTGATCATGACAGCACGCATAGCATCGTTTGCATAAGTCAGAGGCAATAAATAAGCTATATAACGCATCCAGTCAGGAACCGAACTCAAGGGAAAAAATACACCTGTGATAAACATTGATGGAAGGGTGACTATCATGTTTAATTGAAAGAAAGATTCCATATCACCTGCGATTGCCGACATGACTATCCCCAGCCCTACGCCGCCAAGAGTGAAAATAACAAGCACCAGAGCAACAAGAAGCCAACTGCCATTCATATTGAATCCCATAATAGCAAATGCTGCAAATATCAGGATAACAGCTCTGGCTAATTGTAATATTAGCTGGTATACTGTTTTCCCGAGAATTACAGATCTCTTGCTGACAGGCGTCATTAAGATTCGGATGATAGTACCGTCTTCTATTTCTCCTGCAATCGCAGAACCCGTAGTCGCTACGGAACCGAAAAATATGGTAAGGGCTATAACAGCTGGCGTGAGAAAGTCCAGATATTCAAGATCGCCATAAACATCGGGAATATTTAAGGAGACTGATCCGGTTTTTGCCAAAAATTGCTTCATAAAATTTATGATTATGCCGCTTGTTGTAGTATCTGAAGAATCAGTCAGAAGCGTCAGGGTAGTAGTCTCATTTTTCGCTAGACGTTCGCTATAATCCTGCGGGATAATCAGGACGGCTTTATAAGATCCGTAGTCTATTTTACTCTTGGCCTCCGATTGCGACATATCCTTAGTATAGGTGACCGAAAACATTGGATCTCCGCCGTATTTGGGGGTATAGCTTCCGATTTCCTGAACAAGGGAATTTGAGGCTGTGCCTGTATCGTCGTTGATGATGAGAATGGGAGCATTTTTTACGGTGCCGCCCATGCCGTAGCCAAAAAAGACTATCATGATTATAGGGAACAAAAATAAAGGAATCATGAGCGCTTTTTTTCTGGAAAGCTGTCTGAATTCTTTTATCGTTATTATCCATGAATGCTTTAGCTCAGTCATTATTGTCATTTAATCACGTACCTCTTCTCCCGTAAGGTGTATGAACGCTTCTTCAAGATTTGCACTCCCTGACTTTTCCTTTAAACTTGCGGGTTCATCCAGAGCTACCATTTTACCTAAATTCATTACAGCAACCCTGTCACAGAGATTATCTGCCTCTTCCATGTAATGGGTTGTAAAAATCAGGGTTTTCCCTTCTCCGTTGAACTTTTTGGCAAGTCTCCAGATAGCCTGCCTTGTCTGGGGGTCAAGACCAGTCGTAGGCTCATCCCAAAATATAATTTCCGGGTCGTGTAACACTGCGCAGATTACTGAAAGGCGCTGCTTCATGCCGCCTGAAAAGCCACCCGTAAAACGGTCGGCATGAGCCTCAAGATCTACAAGTCGCAGATAATAATCGATTCGCTCTTCCATAAGCTTTTTTGGCACATCATAGAGTTTACCCATGAGTTCCAGGTTCTCCCTGCCTGTAAGGTCCGGGTAAAGGCTGAGCTTCTGGGGGACTATGCCTATAATCGGTCTTATCCTGTCATCCTCTTTTTCAACATCAAAACCTGCAACTTTTATACTACCGTTTGTAGGTTTTATTAACGTGGTCAGCATGGAAAATGTGGTGGATTTGCCAGCTCCGTTCGGCCCTATCATGCCAAAAATTTCTCCTTTGAATACATCGAAGCTGATGTCATTAACTGCGGTTATTTTCCTTCCTCTTGAAAGAAAAACTTTGGTAAGATTCCTGACCTCAATTATTGGCTCCATTTACTCACCTCGTCTTCATATCCTCGACCTTCAGGATGCCTTTAGTAAATATGTCAATAAACCTTTCAATCTCCTCGTCACTATCGCCCAAAAAAGAGTCACCAAATACTCCTCTTAATAAAGATGTGTAGACAAAATAACTGACAAAAGTTAGTGCTGCCGATCGAGGATTGATATTACGCATTTTTCCGTTTTTTATTTGCAGCTCAAAGTATTCGCTCAGACGCGTTATGTTCATTTGAATGAAAGATGATAGAATCTCGGCGACTTCGGGTCTCCGTCTCCCTTCTTCGAACAGCATGAACATAAACATATGGCGTTTACCATCATTTTTTTTATCCTTCATAACCTTTGCAATGTTTTTACCCAGGATATGGAGATCAGTTTCAAGGTCCAAATCTTCTTTTATCTGGAATAAATTTTCCAGCGTTGAAAATGCATCCCGATTCTGAAGTAGGACTTCTCTCAGCAGGTTCTCTTTTGATTGGAATTTTCGGAACAAAGTTACTTCTGCAACATTTGCCTCTTCCGCAATTCTGCGGGTAGTTGCACCCGTGTATCCTTCACTGGCGAATACCTTCAAAGCTGCATCCAGGATTCTTTGTTCAGCAGTCATAGCTATCGGAAGTAAGTAATTACTTACATATGAATATTTTGATTTTCGCAGTAGTTCCGATTAAGCGAAAAAAGAAAACATCACGTAGAACTTAATATGGAAAACCGTACTACCATCAACATGTGTCTTTTCACCGAGCGTTAGCTCGGGCATTTCCAAAACAAACCCAAAAACAAGAAAGAATTTTAACACACAGAATTCCGTGAATGGTCTAGCTTTTTATAAGCCTTCACACTGATACCATTCTTTTGTTACTTTAATTCAGGCATGGAAAAAGCCTCACTGCGTGCGTGACAACCTACGTTAAAGATGCTGATAATGTTTCTCCGGCTTATGAAGTCGGAATCGTAAGAAAACGCCTGATCCACGATTGCAACGTACATACCCTCCTGCGGCTTCCTACCGGCGTCTTCTATGCTCAGGGCGTAAAAGCAAACGTCCCTAAAATATCAACGCCAGAACTGAAACCGAACGCTCCCGCTGCTTCACTTACGATGATCTCATCCAGCGGGACAAAGTAAACCTGGATATCTTCTGGCTCAAGGACGAAAGCCTTGAAGATTCCGAAAACCTGCCTGAGCCGGATATTATCGCAGCAGAAATTGTTGAAAATCTTGAAGTTGCGCTGGATCAGTTCAGCAGCATATATCAGGAACTGGAGAGGGGAGAATAATCCTCTCCAACTTACTTTTTTAAACAGCAAAAACGAAAAGTCCTCTTGAGCGAAGCGAAAAGGACCTCATGCTGTTGCACTTGCAGTGCAACTCCCAGAAAATCTCCGATTTTCTGTGATCCCGAAGCGAAACTCGGGAAGCGAAACTCGGGAGCCGCAACTCTGCTAGGGAAACTTGGCTGAGAAAAAAGAATTGAAAACGATATAGACGATGATATTGGTTATATGGGATTGGGCATCCGGGTATTGGGGGGAGTTGGGGAGTGGGGGGTATGGGGTTATAAAAAGAGATTTAACAAGTCTTTTATGACCTGCCCGGATGCCCAATACTTTAATCTATTTCATTATATATAAACTTAAAGTTTAATAGTTTATTCATAAAGTAAGGATCTCAAATTAGCTATTTAAATTACTGATCTAATTTGACAATGATTTCTTTAAAAGTATTTTTGCTATCTGGTTATGCACTCTTTTATTCTCACTTGGGTTCTTGTCGTTGTATATTTATGGTTTAAAGAAACGTTTTTCCCTATAAAAAAGAATTAAGTTTCTTTTATTTTATAACGTCAATTGTTTTGTTATATGCTTTCGTTATATTGTTAAGGTCAGTCGTTACATTATCGATATCTGTAGTTAAATGTTTATATGCTATTGTTGTATGGTTATACGCTGTTGTTACATTGTTGTAAGCTGCTGTTGCATTGTTGTAAGCTGCTGTTGCATTGTTATATACTGCCGTTAAATTGTTATATTCTCTAGTCGAATTGTTGTACACTGCTGTTACATTGTCATATGCTGCCGTTAAATTGTTATATTCTCTAGTCGAATTGTTGTATGCTGCCGTTACATTGCTATACCCTGTTGTTACATTGTTATATTTTGTTATTACAGTTGGCCCGTATATTATGGCAAGGTATGCAACCACTAAAAGTATTGCCAAATAAATTTTATATTTGAGTTTCATTTTTATCATCCAGATCAGTAGATGTGTATTTACGCACAAATAATAATTGAACTTATCCAAAAACCTATCCATTCTAATCTTTACAAATTCTCAGGCAAACATCCCGGATCAGAATATCTATCGATTATTCAAAATACGGACTAAAAGAAGCAAACTTTGAGTTTCAGAATAAGCTCTTTTATATTTTAGAGGGAACAGTAGTGTTTTGTCCTGCACATTCGTTTACTGCATACATGGGCTTGCCTGCCCGGCTCCAGGCTCATTGGTGCCGGGTTTTGCAGTCCAAAAAATCACGATCATTCTCGTAAAGCAAAATATGTTACGGGGACAAACTCTTAAGAAAGTGCCAAAAAAGAAAAATAAATCATTTATTTGAGTTGTCTGGAGAAGTGCATTTATTAGAAGTGCATTGGTTGGAAGTGCATTTGTTAGAAGTGCATTGGTTGGAAGTGCATTTGCTAGAAGTGCATTGGTTGGAAGTGCATTTGCTAGAAGTGCATTTCTTTGTCGAATCTGGAGAAGTGGGTGCCTTAATAATAAGATATGCAAAGACACCAAATGCAACGACGAATGCAACGATTTCCCACCAGGGAAGCTCCCAAAATAACATATTAATATAAATGACAGACAGGTATAAGTAATTTGGTAAGTCTGTGTTACAGACAACCTCTAAAGGCAATCCCAGATAAGCCATGAGGTCACTGGCATTCTTCCTAATAAGCTCTTGAGGTTTATGATTTTACAGAATAATCTACAAGCTTCCGAAAATCTTAACTTTAAGCGCTATCTCAAGCGTTTATCTTTTTTCTTCATAAGTAGCCTGCTTACAGCAAAAAAGACGATAATCGCAAGAACTGCGTAAGCCGCTACAAGTAAAAGGGAACCGTATTCACTCATCAGGGAGTTTACGTTATCTTTCTGCTTGTAGTCCGGATACATAATATCCTGTTTGTCATTGCTGTGCTCCAATCCCAGAGCATGCCCTAATTCATGCTTTGCAAGGACAAGCATTGTCTCATCATCATACCGGATCCATTCCGTCCCCTGATAATCTCCAATTCCAAGCAGCATATCTACTCTTACAAATCGTCCATTGTCAATCCATGGGGTTGTATAGCCTGCAACTCCGGAAGGAGCACTTGCATTTCTCTCAAGGTTTTCGACCCATCTTATCCTGATATCAGCTTTTTCAGAATCCACAATTTCAAAAACAGGAGTGTAATTCAGTTTTCCGTTTCCCCCTCCTTCCCAATATTCCAGGGCCTTTTCTATCTGTGTGTAATAGCTGGGACTATAATGGGGAGGCACACTTTTGTTATCTATATATACTGTGATCGGGGAATGATCCCAGGGATGATCTAAAGTTCTTGGATAACTAAATTCAGAAGCTGCCGAAGCGATGGGCAAAATGAGCACTGGTAAAATGAGCACTACCAGTAACAGCAAAAAGGGAAATCTTATTCGATACCTCTCGTTCCAGTTAATACAAACCTACCTCCGCAATTTAATTATTTGACCCTGAAAACCTGATACAAAATAGTATTAAATGGTCATAAATAGAACCCAAAAACTTGCCCGTAAAATCTTAACAGAGATGGTTATTGATGTTGTTCTCCCAAGCTAAGCACTTACAAGCCTTTTAGAAATTTACCGAATCTCTTCTTTATTTTTCGCTTTGCACTTCCCGACATCTGCTCCAGGATGACCGGCGTGGGTGTGTTTTTTCCTGCAGGGGCTACTTTCCCTTCTCGAATTGCCCTGAGCACGGCTTCCAGGGTATTTTTAGAGGCTTCAATTTCAGTATATGCCTGCCCTACCATTTCGGGAATATGGGAATCGCTTCCTGCAACGCCTGGGATTCCAAGCCTTTCTGCCTCAATTGCGGCTTTGCGGTTAGCGTTATTAAAAAGGCAGCGAGAATTAAATACCTCAACCGCATCAATATCAAGCCCCTCAAAACTTCCTATTCCGTGAGAACTTTGCTTAAAAGGATGAGGGATGATAACCGTGCCTCCAAGTTTCCGGGCCCTGTGGATCGTTTCTTCCGGACTCAATAAAGGCTCTATATTCTCCCTGACTCCAAGGACAAGGATATGCCCTTTTGAAGAAGTCACCTCCACCCCGGGAATGACTGTGATTTCAAAGCCAAGTTCCATGGCTCTTTTCTCGCAGGCGAGCCCGCCTTCCACAGTGTCGTGGTCACAGATAGCAAGACCGTCAAGTCCTCTTTTACGGGCGACCTCGAGGATATCCTCATGGCTCGAGTTGCTATCTTTTGAATGATCGGAATGCACGTGAAGATCAAATTTCATGCTAATATAAAAATTGGAATTGAATTTATATAAAGAAGCGTAAACGAAAAAGAGGAAGAGAAAAGGAAAGGAAAGAAAAGGAAAGGAAAGGAAAGAAAAGGAAAGGAAAGGAAAGAAAAGAAAAAGGACACACACAAAACACTACACAAAACACCTAGAAAAAGAAAAATAAAAATGGTATCTAAAGGCTGAATTGGAGATTTTTGGATGTAACGGGTATGGATTTAAAAGAAAAAATCCATTTGCATCGGAAAGATCCGTTTGTATCTGTATTTATGATAAAATAGGACGGAAATGCATTCGTTTACTTGAGAACGGATTGGGCTCGAAAAATTAGGAATAATTGGGCTCGAAAAATCAGGGATGAGATACTAGGAGGAATTGCGAACGGGCAGGCATAGCAAAAATCTTGTCTAGGGGTATATTTAGGATATTGGTAGGAGGGTCTGATTTCGTGTCTTTAGTAGACTACCCGTTCGCAAGTAAACTAACGACTTTTGGATATAAATACGTTTCGTAACTATACGAACGGTACTCCAGCTATACAAAAAAAATTTCAGAGAAACAGATATTGGATAACACTCTAGCAATATTCAGGCAGCTTTCATAAAATTAAAAAAGCTTTTTACTATGCAGAAGAGCCTGATCTATCACAGGCTTCCTGAGTTCTCTTCAGCATTTATTCAGTTCTCAGCATTTATTCAGTTCTCAGCATTTATTCAGTTCTCAGCATTTATTCAGTTCTCTTCAGCGTTCATCAAAGCCTGAGCCTTGCTAATTATCTCTTTCCTGGCTTCGTAATCCACCATAATCCGCTTCCCGTACTCAACCCTGTGTACTATTCCCTCTTCGTACAGCCAGGAGAGAATTGACATCCCTTTCTCCGAATTCGGCAGGGAAAGAGAACAAAAAGACCAGGCAGGTAAATGTCTAATGATCTCGGCTTTTAGCGCAGTCATACCTTCCCCTTCTTTTGCTGAGACAAACACAGGATTTGGGGCCATATAGCCTATCTGTTCCATAATAGTTTCAAGTTCGGATTCGTCAAGTATATCGGTCTTGTTAAGCACTGTAATGACAGGGACTCCCTGGATTCGATCCCAGAGAGTATCATGAGATGTAGAGAGTTTTTGCAGGATCAGATCGGGCCTTTCGCTTACATCTACGACCAGGAGAATAAGATCCGATAGAAAAATTTCATCAAGCGTGGATTTGAAGGCGTCAACCAGCCAGTGGGGAAGGTCTTCGATAAACCCCACGGTATCGGTCAAAAGGGCTTTTCTTCCGCCAAGGTCCAGGGCGCGGGTCATGGGCACAAGCGTTGTAAAAAGCATATCCTTTACCTCAACACTCTCATTAACAATAGCATTGAAAAGAGTGCTTTTTCCTGCATTCGTATATCCTGCAAGGGAAATTAACGAGAAACCTTTCCTGTGCCTGAAAACCCGCAGGGACTCATCGTCCTTTTCTGCAGATTCAAGTTCACTTTCAATTCTTGCGATTCTTTTCTTCAGATCCAGTTCATAAGAATCCTCATAATCTCCAAGCCCCATGAACCCGGCCCTTTCTTCCTTTTTCAGGAGAGAAACAATAGCTCTTGCTCTTGGCACTTCGTATCTTAACCTTGCCAGTTCCACCTGGAGCTTGGAGCGGTGGGTAGTTGCTCTCTTTGCAAAAATCTCAAGGATCAGCTGGAATTTATCGATAATCTGGCATCCGCAGATTTCCGAAATATTGAAGAGTTGTGTAGTAGAAAGCTTATTGTAGAAAATTACTTTTTCTGCACCCGTGCTCCTTACAAGTTCGGCAAGCTCTTCTATCTTCCCTCTCCCGAGCTGATACCTGGAGTCAGGAAATCTGGTCTGAGTAAGCTCGCCAAGCGGATGGTAGCCTGCGGCTTTTGCAAGTTCCCTGAGTTCCTGGAACAGGCTCTCTTCACGTTCAGGGTCTGAATTGGGAATAGTTCTTTTAACGAGAATTACCCTGTTCTCGTTACCGGATTTTTGTTCTGCGGAAATTTTCATGCCTCAATTTGAAGTTCGTTAATGAGTAAGTTGCGGGCGCTCAAAGAAATATGGTGAACAAGCTCGATCGCCCTTCTCTCTGCAATGGATTCCTGATATTTGAAAGCCCTGGAAAACATACTTTCTGGCATCCATAGAGGTTTATTGTACATGTCCCCCTTTTCTGCCACAATCGTGCCCTCGAAAGAAAGCTGGTCAGCCGTATCTTCAACCAGCTGTACAATGTCCAGTAGACTGGGAGACCTTTTGAGCCAGAGGGGCAGGATCTTGATCTGCTTGACCTTTTCGATATGGTCAGCTGAGACCGTAAGGGCTGCTGCTGCACAGACCATGTAATAGCCTCCTTTAATCCTGTGCCTGCCAGAAATGTCCACTGGAATAATATCCCACATATTATACTTCACCCTCGGGCTGAAGATCCGATTCTTATGAATTGTAAAGTAAAAGTTAACAGCCAAAAAATACTCTCATATATCACATTTTGACTCTGCCGATATCCAGGTATTCGACCTCTTCTCCTTTCTCAACTGCAAAAAGCATTGTCTTGCGTACACTATTCGCAAGTCTGACAGCTCCTGACATAACCGGAAGCCTGAAATCGTAATCTGCAGGAACGACATTTACAAGGTATTCCGAGTGCGGAATTTTTTCTATTGACTCGACTTTTCTATACACTCTGAAATGCGTTCCGAACTTAAAACCGGTCTTAACGACATGCCCAGAGTCCCTGAGGCTTTTATATGTGCTGTATTTTCTGAGAAAAGAACCCTCAATCTCCGAGGCTCTTTCCATAAACTCATCAAACGAAAAAACCTTGCCTTTCCGGTCCCGAATTGTAATTATCCCTCCGGAAAAAAGGTAAAGTGACTCTACCAGAGAAAGCTGAAGCCTTTCTGAATCAAGCATTTTCCCATAAAATCCCTTTGCATAGAGAGTTTCGGAAGCCTCATCATCCCAGGCTATTACCCTGTCTTCCAAAAAAGTAGCATCGGTTTTGACAGCAGGATAAGGCTCAGGCATTTCTCCTTCAGGGGCTGCGGTTTTGACCTCGTAGAAAGTCAGGTCACTTTCTTCATCCACTACAGCAAGAATGAATTGCTTGTGCACGTTTTCTGCTGAAGTAACCGACTTTTGCAGAAGTTTTACGGAAAGAAGCTGCCTTTCCGACTGGACATGAACAAAAATGTTTGCTGCACTTTTGCCGGGATGGCTGCCTCTGGGATATACCCTGAAATCCACAGCTGAAGGCTGGACATAGTACCCCCTCTCCTTAAGGTCTTTATAAACTATGTACTTCAACTCAAAATTAGGTTGCCTCAGAGAAGCCTGCTCGAAAAAGTTCCTGAAATCGAGCAACTTACCTTCAAGTTCTATCTCGAGCTTTCCTCTCGATAGAAGGAATGCAGCCTCCACAAGTGAGATTTCTAGTCCTTCGCCTTTAGGCCGCCCGAAATAACCCGTTTTATAAAGTTCAGCTACTGCTTCCTTTCCGGCAAGGACCCGGTCTCCTTTAAGTTGTGTTCTCAATAAGTTCACCTGAAAAGAAAATAAAAATAAGTTATTTTAATAGTCTTGTTTGATGTAATCTGGCTTGATGTAATCTTGTTTGATGTAATCTTGTTTGATGTAATCTTGTTTGATGTAATCTTGTTTGATGTAATCTTGTTTGATGTAATCTTGTTTGATGTAATCTTGTTTGATGTAATCTTGTTTGATGTAATCTTGTTTGATGAAATCTTTTTTGATGTAATCTTTTTTGATGTGATCTTTTTTGATGTGATCTTGTTTGATGTAATCTTTTTTGATGTAATCTTGTTTGATGAAATCTTGTTTGATGTAATCTGGCTTGCTATTATAGTTAATATTTAATATAATATTGTTTTTCTAAACGCAAAGACTTCAGATCTGTATTTGGGCTTTTTTTACATTACCTTATCGCATACAAACAGATTTTCACATATAACCATGTTTATGGAAAAGCTCTGCGTTCCTTGAATTTTCTGGCAGCCTCGACAAGTGAACCTGCAAGCTCCCTATAGGAAACCCCATGCAGGTGGGCATAAGAGCCAAGGGTATTTCCAGAAATAAGCCCGTCCCTATCACCTATTATCCCTGTTCCTCTGGAAAGGGTTATTGCAAATTCCGCGTCCTCCGGAATTTCCTTGATTTCAGAGTGATGGAATTCATGCCCTTTGAAGCTATTGCCTTTTTTTCCGATAAGGCTGTCTCTTTCAAGGGTCCCGATATTGTAGCTGACAACCCTCGTCTGTCCCATGATCGTATGTCCTGGAAGTGCCCCTACCATTGAATATGTGGACTCTGGCATTGATGTATCGTGATAAGTTCCTTTTCCGGGAACGCCTGTGCTGATCTTTTCCGTAAGATACATTAGCCCCCCGCATTCGGCATAGATTGGCATGCCTTCAGCAGAAGCCTTTTTGATATCCTGGCGCATGGACTCGTTAGCTTCGAGTTCGGCTGCAAAAAGCTCGGGATAGCCGCCCCCTATATAGAGTCCATCAACTTCAGGAAGCGCAGGATCTTTAACCGGGCTGAAGTAAACAATCTCCGCGCCTGCAAATTTCAGCAGGTCGATGTTATCGCGATAGTAGAAGTTGAAAGCCTCGTCCAGGGCAACACCTATTTTCGGTTTACATTCTCTTTCATCGAGAGTAGAGGAAAAAACGCTGCTTTCCGGGTTTTTCAGAGGTTTTGCACTGCTTGCAATTTTAAGGAAGCGGTCTATATCAATTCCTTTATTGATAATCTCTTCAATGCCCCTGAGCCGGGCTTCAAAGCCTTCATTCCCAAGTCTTCTTCTGCCTTCAAGCGCCGGCATAAGCCCGAGGTGACGCATGGAAATTTGCATCGAAGGATCTCTTGGAACAATCCCTATAACCGGAACGCCTGTGTAGTACTCTATTGCTTCCTTTGCCTTTTCAGCATGGCGGAGGCTTCCTATATTGTTAAGGATAACTCCTGCAATCTGCACATCAAGATCAAAATTTTTGTATCCGTTTACGAGGGCAGCACTCGAACGGGTAATGCTCCGCGCATTAATTACCAGAATTACAGGACAGTTGAGAATCTTTGCTATTTGCGCAGTACTTCCAAGGTCGCTTAAGCTTTCAAAGCCTTCATAAAGCCCGCGAACTCCTTCGATAATCGCAATATCAGCCTTATCTTCGGCCTCACATCCGTGGGTATAGACATCCAGAATTCCATTCTCATCCATAAGGTAACCGTCAAGATTTCGGCAGAACCTTCCCGTAATTTCAGTATGATAACTTGGATCGATATAGTCCAGGGCTACCTTGAAGGGCTGGACTTTATATCCTCTTGAAACAAGGGCAGCCATCAGGCCCATGGAAATAGTGGTCTTGCCTGAAGAGGAACGGTCTGCGGAAATAAGGACTCTCGGGATACTCCCTGCCCTTGTTTCGGATTGCTTTTTTTGAGACATGTTTTTAATACCCCTGAATTTACTTTACCCATTGATTCTTTTGCCCGGCAGTTATTGCAAGTTCGATTGAATTTTGTGCCATTGCGCTTATATTGCAGTTTATTTGTCACTGCAGTTTATTTGTCACTGCAGTTTATTTGTCACTGCAGTTTATTTGTCACTGCAGTTTATTTGTCACTGCGGCTTAGCACTGCAGCTTAGCACTGCAACTTATTTGGTCAATTCTCTCAACCGCTCATCGCTCAGGGAGTTTGCTGTAACTTTTTTTTCGTTTTCGAGAATTGCTTTCCCAAGCTTACGGTAGATTTGGGCAATATCTGAATCAGGCGCCTTTTCCATTACCGAGTAGCCTTCTCTTTCACAGTCCTGGACTTCCTGCCTATTTGGGATAAAAGCCATAAGCTGGCTGCCAATCTCCTCAGCAAACTTCAGGACTATTTCTTCTTCCCTGCTCACGTTTCTGGAATTGCATATTATTCCGCTGAGAGGCATTCCTATCTTGGAAAGGCCTTTACAGATATTATTTGCTGCATAAAGGGGATTGTATTCCCCCGAGGTCAGGACATAAGCCTCGTTTACAAAACCTTTCCTGACAGGAGCTACAAACCCTCCGCAGACAATGTCTCCGGGAACATCGTAAATAATAAAGTCCTGCTCTTTTAAGAGGTCGCCTGAAATGCTCTTCAGTTTCTGAATCGCAACAATAATCCCGCGCCCTGCACAGCCTATTCCGGGCTCCGGGCCGCCTGCTTCCACGCATTTAACTCCTGCATACCCTTCAAAAACCACATCTTCTTCCTTTACATTCACACCTTCGCGCAGAAGGTCAAGAATAGTTGGTATTCTCCTGCCGCCAAGCAGGGTAATGGATGAATCGCTTTTAGGGTCGCAGCCTATAATCATGACTTTTTTTCCTTCTTCCGCACAGGCGGCTGCAACGTTTGAAGCCGTGCTTGATTTGCCAATGCCGCCTTTCCCGTAGATTGCTATTATTTTTTGTTTTTTCAAAGGATCTTCCTCCTGATTTTATCCTGGATTTCTCAGCTCAGGCTTCCTTTGCAACTTCCCTTAACGTGGCCCCAAACTCGGATTCCACGATTTGGTTAACTCCAAGGGTTTTCGGGTGAAGGTCGATTTCAACCATAACATGCTCATGCCCCATTTCCTTCAAGGGCAGGACCTGCCTAGGACCGTTAGTGACTGAAATCAACTCCATATGCCTTATGGCCTCCATCGGGATTGCGTGTGGAACGCCTGTAATAACCGCAAAATCGTAATCGCTATATTTTCCCCTTATCAGTTCGCCTACCTTTTCCCCTGCAATGGGATATTCATCCATACCACCAATAATTTCATGCACCTCGACCCCGTGGGCTTTCAGGTCTCGCATTATGTTTTCGGCATGCTGCCTAACTCTCGGAAGTCCGAGTTCAGGGTCGATATTTGCCATATTAATGAGGTTTCCCTTTTTCCCGAGAGCTGCTGCAACCTCATTGACAGCAAGGGTAATGTCTGCAAACATGTAGCCAGTTTCCTTTTTGGCGTTCATGATGATCAACCCCTTCTTGTCCTCCTTAAGGAGTTGAACAACTCTTTTTGCGACTTTATATTTTAGATCTCCTCGTGAAGGAGCGAGGTATTCCCTGCTTGCAGCCCCAAACTGCTTTTCAATTTCTGTCGCTTTTATAAGAAGATACTCCTGGCGCTCAAACTCTTTACGGTCAATGATCCCGGCATCGAGTGCAGATTCCAGGGCAAAGATCACACCTCTGGTATTATTGTGGTAGCCTGCATGCACCTCAACTTCAATGACAGGAATATCCGGATTTGCCTCAAGCACGGCTTCATGCATTTCCTCCCCAATGATCATGCTGGCACAGGTTCCTACAATACCAAGTATTTTGGGGTTGAATAATTCGATGGACTTATTAATCAGTTCTACAAGTCGGTCGTGCCCTCCGAAGACAAAACCACTCTCATCGAGACCTGTAGTGACGACATGTATGCCGTCTTCTTCGAGCAGCCTCGCATGCTTGAAAGAGCAGCCAGGGGGGCCATGCAGGATAGCAACATCGACGTTTAAGTCCCTTAAAGTGTAAAGAGCCGCAACGATGGAGCTCGGACGGGGATGAATGATTGAAATTTCTTTTCCAGCCATGACAAATCCTCTTAACGACAAATTTTCTAAATGATAAATTCTCTTAATGATTAATTCTCTTAATGATTAATTCTCTTAATGATTAATTCTCTAATTCTCTTAATGATAAATTCTCTAATTCTCTTAATGATAAATTCTCTTATAGTGATCAACAAGGATGGTGAAAGGATTTCCATCAGGAAGTTACTATGTCCAGCAGGATCTGGACAACGACCTGCAAGGAAAGAAAGATCTGATATGATATAATTTGAAATTTAACCAAGCAGTGGAAACGAATACAGATTGGAGGAGCCTGTATAAAATTGTATCATAAAAATTCCGCTAAAATACCTCCAGCCTGAGATAAACCCATATTCAGCCTCCATTATCGAGGTGGAAAGTACTCCGAAGACTAACCTCTGAAAAATTACCTCCGGAAATCATCTCCGAAAAATTACCTTCCGGAAAATAACCTCAGATGAGATATCTAACGGAAGCACTTTACTGAAGAAAGTATTATATCGTCTCCCCCTGCAAGCTCAGACGCTTTCGAGAGTCCTTCAGGAAGGCTGTCTGCGTAAGAGGTATTTCTTGCAACTACTGTTTTCATTCGTTCTCCTACCAGGATAATCTGCCTGCATTTTATACCGAATTTTTCGACGAAATTCTGGACTGATGCAGGGGGCAATCCCTCACAGACCTGAGAAGCTTCTTCTCCGAGGACAAGGATAATACCCCTTTTTTTTTCATCCTTTTTTTTCAGGAGAGCATACTCAAGAGCTTTTTCGGCGGAGAGGATATCCATGCCTGAATTGGAATTATCTATCAGGGCTATGCCATTCAGCTCTTTTTCCTGCATCCTGCCTGAGAGTCCTCTGAATTCCTCAAGTACCGCAACTACAGCTTCAAGCTCAACTTCAAGTTCAAGGGCTGCTGCGGATGCCGCTATGAAAGCGGTCTTGTAAGCCGAGATATTGTATCCAGGAAGCAGGGAAACTGAGAATATTTCATCTCCTCTATACATAAAGTGCAGGACAGAACCTGAATACTCTATGGAAACTGGTAATTCCGACGACTCTGATTGGATTGATGAGGCTGAAAATCCTTGCGGCACTGAAGGTGATGTAATTTTGCAGCTGGTTTCCAGCGTAAAGTCGGCAGCCTCATCTGACTTTTCAAGAAATTCCGCATTAAATGGGTCTTTGAAAGTCAGGACCTTTGCCTGACTCGTTTTTGCAGCTACAAGGGCTTTTTCGGCTCTGGAATTGAGGAGAAGGGTACTTCCGGGTTTTGCGTTCCTTATAAGCTGAAGTTTTGCTTCGCTTGCAAGGGCAGTATTGTTTGCAATCCCGTAGTCGGGAGAAAGGGTTGTGAGGATCCCTAAATCCGCAGTTCCGGTACCTCCGATAGAAATTTCGAAGATGAAAAAATCCGGCCTGAACCCTGCCTCAAAAACCCTCTCAACTGCAACAAGAATACTTCCAGGCGTTATACTCAAACCCTTGCCTATAAGGGAGGAAATACCCCCTTTCCAGGCTTCAAGCCCCTTTGAGGTATGAAGCACTACCTCAAACCTTCTGGAGAGCATATCCGCAAGGAGAGATGCAGTGCTTGTTTTTGCTTTTACGCCTGTAACCTCGATCGTTTTGATGCTGGAAAGTCTCGAATCATCTATGAGGATCTTTCCAACAATCTCATGATGGGAAAAGACTCTTTTTCCTTCTGCTCTGGCTTCTGCAAGCATTGGATAGGCAGAATCCAGGTGTACTGGAGCTACGAGAAAATCGAATTTTGATGCAGGAAGAGAGTTTTTTGAGCACTGAATCCCATGCTTTTTCTCAAGCTCCAGCAGCAGACTGGGATCTACAGTCCCGTATACGTCTACTCCCGTCACGTCATTTCCAAGGGCTGCAAGTTTTTTTGCTATAGGAATGCCGCCGTGGGTCAGGTCGAGCACGGCGAGCTTCTTCCGGTATAGGTCCATGATAACACCGGACCTTGATACTGAGCTTACAGGACTTCCTGTACTCTTTTGAACACGAGGTCGGCTATTAGTTCATCAGCTCCCAGAGGCCCTGCATAGCATAGAGGGACTGACTTTCCGTCGATTTCCAGAGTACCGCAGCCTTTCTCATCCAGGCTCAGGATCCTTGGGATGTCCTTTGTGATATGAACTCCTGAAGCCAGGAAAACAGGTACTGCTGCTACTTTTGTCACGCCAGTTCCTGAGAAGCCTTCAATTGCTTCTTCAAGGGTTGGTTCGCTATTTTCCATGAAACCGGCTCTGACAATGACATCAGAATGCTTCTGGGCGATGTAATCTGCGATCTGAGTGACTACTTCCTTATTGAAAGGCAGTTTGCTCCCGTGGCCTATGGCCAGAATTCCGATTTTTTCTGTCATTTTTAATACCTCAGTCTAGTTTGGGCTTAACACAATTATTCGGATTTGTAACATTGAAGAGTTCAACATAGTTAGGATTTATATGATATAAAACCCACCTAGTTAAAACTTATATTTTGAGGCCAGTTGGCGCACTTCATTGATTTTGTTATTTGAATAGTAAAAAGATGAATAAATAAGCTGGGAGTATAAAGGATTTAATAGAGTAATACATTTTTTATGTCGAAAGTATGTTGAAATTATTATATACGTATTAAAGTAGAAAAGTCTTACCTAATCTATTACATCCTAAACCAGTTTATATTTAATATTAATATATAATTGCTCAATATATAACCTTCAGTTCTCATGGAACAGTTGAAGAGTCAAAATTATTAGATGGTAAACCTTAAAATTATACAAGTCGTATAGAAGTAGAGGAGTATAGAAGGCTCTGGATAGTGATGCGAAAATAGCTATACTTGGTTCCACCTTAGAGGCTATCTTAAAATTCAAACAATTTCTACAATTGGATAATGGGCAACATTAACTTTAAATACATATGGTGAATTTTTCCAAAATTCAGGTACACATTGACCATATAGGATCAGATTTTATCCCATTTGTAGAATCAAATTCAATTTCAAGATAGTCTCTTACTTATTCGGCACTTTTTTCTCAAATACGGTGTTTCAATCAGGATTAGTTTTATAAATTAAATTGAACAGTTGATGGTTTTAGGAATATTTGAAGAAGGAGTGAAATGTCAGGAAATAAGGTTAAGTTGTTCATAACCATAAACCTATTATTTAATTGTGAATGTTTGGACGTGGGCTCACCTGTACAGATGCCAGCATTCAAAAGAAGCATAAATTGCTTTTGTGACTTCTTTCAGTAATGTCCCACGGGACGCAATCATAATTGTGCTGGCTTGTCCCATATATCCTGTGAAGCGTGCGCCTTTCTTGGGTAAAAGCGAATAAGGAAGCTAATTTCAATCAATTGTAGAGACTCTGTGTGAGTTGTAGGAGATGAAGAAACTTCATTTGTGTTCGGTTAAGACACGAAACGCCAGGAAATGTTATTTTTTATGTTAAATATCTACCATTCAAGTTGGAAAATCGCTACACTTAGGAATAGCTAAGAAATAACTTCATGTTTTAACTTTTGGAACTGCTTTATAATTCCATTTCCCCAAATAATCATCAAAGACAATTTTCATATTTTGCTTGAATTTCTCACTTACTTTTCTTGCTGTAGCATAAACTTTATCCAATAGAGCATAGGCT
>MDTP02000072.1 GCA_001714685.2 Methanosarcina sp. Ant1
AAGGTTTAAGAATAAATAGATTTTGAGAATCAACAACATTAGACTGTTTTGAAGTTGACGGCTTTCATCCCCCACCTCTCGCTGATGCTCCGAGGAAGGGGACTTCCCGCCTTCGTGTTAAATTAGATCATCATATAATCGACAATGAAAAAACAAAGAAACAAGAAATAAATAGATTATACTCAATGGTAAAAAGGCTGAAGTTATGATGTTTAATAATAAAAAGATTTATAAAATTTTTTCAACTAAATACACGTTTTTTAAGGTCTTAAATTTGATTTAACCGGTAAATAAAGCTCATAAGTACTATATAGATTATATTTTTTGCTTATATAGTGGATTGAAGGCTATAATTCCTGATTTATTGGGAGCTTTAAATGAATTAGGACTTGTAGATTAAATGTAAAAGTAAGTGTGTTTTATTGAGATAGGGTTTACTCAGTTTTTACAAGACTATTAATAATAAGAATAAGTTATTCTGTTGTTTTTATATAATTTATAATTATATTTCTATTTATACTTTCATGCAATCATACCTGTTCCTGTCCAAACGAAAAGAGGTAACCGGATAATTTCAAAAAATAGTTGCCATGAGAGTATAATTTGGGGTGGATGAAAAGTTTGATTAGAGAATTGCATACTCTAATCCTAAATAGAGTTGTAAAGTAGTAGCGGTAACGAGATTGCATCAAGTTTTGGAATGGACTTCTGAGAGAATGAGTGTGCGGCCCAAGCATGCTCCATCCATTAAGATGGGGTAGCAGCCGCACGCAATTTGATTTTTCATTCTCCACTATCTAGACAGCTAATATCTATCTAAACAGTTTAGTCCATGGTTCGATTAGTCAGTAGTAGCGATTGAGTTCGTTACCGAAACAATCGCTCAGTTACCATCTGCCCCAGTCTCCGTCGCCTTTGAAGCAACCGGCACGAACTGCGGTTATGAAGCAACCTTTCTTTCCATCATCACAGCCTTTGTGACGGCCACAGCCTCCGTCCCAGCCGCCACAGCCCCCGCCACAGCCCCCGCCACAGCCTCCGCCACATAATCCGCCAAGTCCGCCGCCAAATCCATCAAAAATTCCTCTTCCGCCCATTTATTTCATCTCCTTTGTTTATTATATTATTTTCATATTCGTTTTTATTTTATTTTTATACTTATCTTTTCATACTTGTTTGCATAATCTCTTTTCACTTGGAGAATTCGTGCCCAGGAGAATTCATACCTTTCTTGCATTTGGAGAATTCATGCCTGGGAGAATCTATACCTTGAAGAATTCATACCCTGTTTACATTTGGAGAATTCATACCTTGGAGAATTCATACCTCTTTTGCATTTGGAGAATCATACCTTGGAGGATTCATACCCTTTTTGCATTTGGAGAATTCATACCTTGGAGAATTCATACCCATTTTGACGCTCATGACAAAGATTTTTACTGATTACTCAAGTTACCGACTTTCGTTTGGAGAGGAGTCGATTTTTTTTCAATTGTCATAAGCGTATATTCAATTATATAATAATAAATTATATAAAACACGTCGAATATATTTTCCTTACTAAAGATAGATTTTGAAATTTAGATAAATCTCGGGCCAGAAAAAGTAAACTTACTTTCAGATTCAATTTACATATTCTATTTTTATATATATCTCGATAAAATCAGGAGTTTTAGCCTGCAATCTACTATTTGAGTAAAAATAAGATTTATAAAGCTTAAATAAGCTATGTTTTCCGACTAAATCAAATTCAGGGCTCTAAAAGGTATGATTTTTGTTGAAAAAAGTATACAACTTTTCCTATATATTAACTATCTGACTTCAGCCTATATTATAAGTAAAGCGTTCTTATAAAAGGCAATTATTCGATATTAAATAACGTCAGGGATTTATTAATCACTTTTGATGAAATAAGTATTACCTATATATTTAAAAAAATGCATAGATTTTACACAAAACCTATACATCTTATATATTTAATACTTGTTCATTTTTTTCTGTTACCGTGAACCTCATAGTGAACTCAGTCCCATTGTTCCTTTTCAGTTCAAGTTCCCCATCTAACTGGTCTACAAGGGAAGTTACCAGCTGAAACCCAAGACTATCAAGGTCTTCAATATCAAGGTTTTCAGGAATGCCCACGCCATTGTCTGAAACGGTCAGAGTAAAACTGGTACTCTCAAAGTCCTTATTATTGCTTACTGCTCTGCTGCTTTCAAATTCTGCGGATTCTTCCCTGCAAAGTTTAATTCTAATTTCTCCTTTATCTTTCCCTATAAATGCATGCTTGAGGGAATTAGAAACAAGTTCATTAACGATAATTCCTAATGGAACTGCAGTGTCCATGTCAAAGAAGATGTTTTCTTCCAGGTCCATGTTTAAGCTGATATCGGTATCTCTAAGCCGGTACGTCAGGAAAAGGTTCTCAGCGAGTTCCTCAATATACGACGAAAAGTCAAGTGTATCGATCCCTCCGCTTTTGTACAGTTCCTCGTGAATAATAGCCATGGATATTACTCTATCCTGGCTTTCCTTGAAGGCTTTCAGAACTTCCGAGTCCTTGATATCCTCTCTATTATAGAATTTCTCAGCCTGGAGATCCAGCAGGGAGGAGATTACCTGCAAGTTATTCTTAATTCTGTGGTGAATTTCCTGTTTGCGGGCAATTTCGATTTTTGCGAGAGCTTCTTCCGCTTTTTTACTCTCCGTGATATCCTGAATTGTTCCTCTTGTTCGAACAGGGGTACGCCTTTCATCAAAAATGGCTTCACCCTGCGCATGGACTATACGCTCTTCCCTATCAGCCAGGATAATCCTATAATCAATGTTAATAGGATCTCCGTTTAAAGCTTTTTGAAGGGAATTATACACATAGTCTCGATCGTCTGGATGAACATAATCCAAAAATGCATCGTAAGTTGCACCGAATTGTATAGGATCAAGTCTAAAAATACGATACATTTCATCAGACCAGTATAATTCACCAGTTACAAGATTCCACTCCCAACTCCCAATATGAGTTATTTTTTGAGCTTCATTGAGTCTTATCTCATTTTCCAGCACTGAGTCATAAGCTTCTTCAAGTTCGGATGTACGTTCTTTTACTTTTTCCTCTAAATTGCTGAGTATTTCTTTGAACTTAGCTTCTACTTCTTTCATATCTGTAATATCATGGGAAATGACAAGAACATAGGTCACTTTGCCACCAACAAACTCCGGCACTATTTGAGTATTAAAATAGTATTTTTTGCCTTGAGGTGATATATATTGGAATTCCGTTGTTTCGGGTTTACCTGTGGCAAAAACGTTTTCATAATGTCCTTTCCAGAATTTAACCAGTTCAGGCTCTATCCAAAGTTCAGAATTAGTTTTACCGATGAGTTCGTCTACAGAACGATTATAGAATTGCACGATTGGAGGAGTAGCATAAAATTTCGCGATTGTAGGGTTAGCATATATACAGCGACTTTGTCTATCAAAACGGGCAATCAAATCAGGAGAATTTTCAGTCAATGTACGAAATTTATTCTCATTATAATAAAGTAAAGCATTAGCTTCATGGAGTTCCTCGGACTGAACCCGCAACTCTTCGTTTGATATATGCAACTCCTCGGATTGCACCTGAACTATCTCATATGCCTCACGCAGTGCCTCTTCAGCTCGCTTGCGCTCGGTGATGTCTCGAATGATATTGACTATCCGAGGTTCTCCATTTCGATCAATGAAGAAAGTGCTGCTTACCTCTCCATTTAATATAGTTCCATCCTTGCGCCTGTAATTGAGCTGGGATATCGCTGATCCGGAGAGCATATGTTTAGCTAATTCAGTAGATAGCGCCGGATCTTCTGTATCAAACATCACATCGAGCCCTTTACCTATCAATTCTTCTTCCGCCCATCCAAGCATCCGGCAGGCGGCTAGATTAACCGACAGGACTATCCCAACACCTCTGGGGTCGGTCAGGAGAATTGCATCCATGCTTTTGTCGAAAATTAGTCGATACCGCTTTTCGCTCTCATTCAAAGCCTCATATGCTTCGTGGAGTTCTTTGGACTGAACCCGCAACTCTTCATTAGATACTTTTAGCTCTTCGGATTGTGCCTCGATCGCCTTATAAACTTCCTGTAGAGCTTTTTCTCCCTCCTTGCGATCTGTGATGTCGCTAAATGCACCTATACTGCCGCGCACATTCCCTTCGGCATCGTGTAGTGGGCTGGCTGATCCCAGCATTATTCGCCGTTTGCCGCTAGGCAACATCACATCCAATTCCACGTTGTGTACGTCGATATCCTTCAAGGTGGCCTCTTGCATGGGCAATTCGTCCGCTGTTAATTCGCGGCCTTTGCAGAAGAATCGACGCACAGGTGTGACGTTCGCTGAGACATTTTCTCTGATTTCGGCTTCGTAGAACTCGTTAGCCATCCGATTGCCGGTGATGTTTTGATTTTGCGGGTCGTGGCCAATCCAGATAGCTACAGGTGCCATCTCCATCACACTTGCCAATTCTTCGGCTTGTCGGCTAGTTTGTTCTTCCAGCCGTTTAAGCTCTGTAGTGTCCGTAAGAGTCACAACGCAGCCTATAATCTCGCCATCGTCATTCTTCAGAGGCCCTGAGTTTAAAAGTATGTGGAACTTCTGGAAATCCTCAAGTTCATAGGTCGCTTGCGCCCCGAGAATGGAAGATCCCTTTAGAGCAGAGGAGACAGGAAGCATGCTGTTGCCGGCTTCTGCCCCTTTTGAGAACCGTAAATTTATGAGATCTTCAAATACGTGGAATGTCGGATCGCACTCACAGAGCTTGGGCATGGCGTTGCTGAAGCGGATAATTCTACCTGACGTGTCGCATACTACTATTGTCTCGGCAGCCTGCTCGATGATTGATCGAGCCAGGCGCTCAGAAGCGAGAACCTCTTCATTCTTTTTCTGCTCAGTCAGATCTGTAACCACTAGGCACCAGGCGTTTGGAGACCCCTCGGTCTGCAGTGAGCTGATGGACATGTATACGGGCAAAGATTTGCCCCCCTCAGCCCGGAGTTTGACCTCACCCGTGCCAATTTTATTATCCAGGAGTGCATTAAAAGTGATCGCACTCTCAGTCTCAATGAACCCAGAGATAGATCTGCCTACTATGGCTTGTGGAGGCATCCTCAGGAGTTCTGCAAAGTGGCTGTTGCAGTAAAGGATGGTCCCGTCGAAGGCAAGGGTGACTGTGCCTTCATTCATTGTCTCCACCAGGACGCGGTATGCTTGATCGGCACTATCCAGGGTGAAGATCAGCTGCCCTTCTGGTCCGGGTAATACCAGGGCATCCATATCTCCCTCACTAATGGCGCGCCTGAGTTCTTCAGCCTCCTCCAGGCGTGCTCTTAGGCTCTGTACCTCGTCTTTTAAGGCACTGTTCTCATCCAACAGTACCTGATACGGTACGGGCTCCTTGCCTTTTGCCGCTTTATAACTCATGTTTTTCACTGTCCTTCTAAAGGTCAACTATTCCTATCAGCCTTAAATTTCACGTCCATTCCAACCAGAACCCTCTCTGTATCCGCCATGCTGCCTATGAGTTTCCTCAAGGGCGGCGGAAGCTCTTTTATGAGGGTGGGTGCTGCCACTATTTGCCCTTCTTTAGCGAAGATCGGATACTGATATATATCGATGACCTCTAGCTGGTACTTGCCTGGCAGGTACTCTTCACATATGCGCTTGATATTATCTACTGCCTGCACCGATTTGGGGCCCATCCCCGCAACATAGAGACGCATAACGTATTTTCCATCTCCTGCTTTGGCAAGGGCCTCCTCAAAGGCTGCTGTGGAGTCCTTGATTTCCGACATCTTGGTCTCTTTAGTCTTTGTCTCTTCATTGATGGTCATTGAACATACCTCGCAGGGAGCAGATCCAGGCCTACCAGAACGCGCTCCGTATTCGAGAGATCTCCTATAATTTTCGTTATCGGCTCAGGGAGCTTTCTAACGAGCGTTGGGATAGCCAATATTTGATCTCCCTTAGCTAGCTGCGGATTCTCCAGGAGATCTATTACCTCGATCCTGTACTTGCCACACAGGTGCTCCTCGCAGATCTTCTTTAAGTTGGCAAAGGCCGCCAGGCTCTTCTTGGTCTGGCCAGCCACATATAGCCTCAAGATATAAAAGTCCTGGTCGGGTACAGTATCGGACTCAATAGGCTCAGGCCCTTCATCATTTTGTTCTGCATTTTTCATCAAATTTCCACCACTTGAACCTGAAGAGACTACCCCTTTTCTGTGCAGGTTCTTTCCCTATGCTTTTGGAATCAATAGATTATAGTTAATGTGAGCTATGGGATAAAGAAAGTACCCATTTATCCAGGTTTTGAGATATCCGCCTGCATAAATCACTGCCTATGTAAGGCTGGAGATCGTCTTTCGACTTCTTTCTCTTCACGATACGGGCTTCGATTCTTCTGCGGAGGTCTTCTCTACAAAGCCTTTCTAATTCTACAAAGCCTTTCTAATAATAGTGTACCCATGAGACTGGAGATGCACAAATCCAAGACTTTGGAACCCTCTACGAGTCTCCACTGCTCATTTGTAGGATTTGTCGGCCTTCCTTATTCCGGCCATCTCACTTCTGTCATTGGCCAACGCCTTACTCCTGAGCGCATCCTCGGAGGTGAGCTTATCAAGCTCCTCTTTCTGCACCTCAAATTCAGAGCTCAATGCTGTTATCTGGGCATCCAGGGATTTTAGCTTGCTCTCCAGCTCCCTCTTCCTCCGCGCCTCATTCTTGCTTTGAGTTACAGCCTCGGCCAGTTCCTTCGCTTCCTGGCCAGCTCTGGACGAGCCCATAAGCAGGCCTCCTGAAGGTCCAAGGTATACATCCTTGATCTCCACGCCATGATCAGTAAGCAGGTATTCCCTGATCTGGTTGGAGTGCGGCATGCCTCTTGACTTGATCACCGAGACGCCGCGGTTGCGTTCATTGTCATTCTCAAAGAAGCGGAGGCTGATCCAGGTATCCATCAGGGAAGATATGCCCTGGGCGTTAATGTCCTCGATGCTCTCGTGCTCTACCAGGCTGGTGCACACAGCCGTGATAGTCTTGAGTTTCAGGTAATCGATGAGCTTCGTGAGCGTGAACATGACATCGGCCTGAGTGCCCACGTTGGTCAGGTTGGATATGGGATCTGCGATCACGATGGCTGGCTCGAACCTATCTATGAGCCTGCGCATGGCTATCAGATGCATTTCCAGGCCGTAAGCCATGGGCCTGGAGGCACTGATTTGCATGAGGCCGGTATCGATATAGGGCTGGAAGTCTATGTCTATAGATCTCATGTTCCTGATTATCTGGCTTGGCGATTCCTCGAACGCGAAATACAGGCAGCGCTCTCCCCGTTCGCAGGCAGCTTTCGCAAACTCGGCTGCAAAGCTGGTCTTGCCTATGCCTGGTGTTCCGGAAATCAGTACGGTGGTGCCGCGGTAGTATCCCTGGCCTCCAAGCATGGTGTCCAGGCGCTCTATGCCCGTCGATATCCTTTCTGCGGATACCTCATGCTCCAGGCCCAGGGACGTGATGGGCAGGACCGATATCCCATCCTCCTCTATCAGGAAGGGGTACTCGTTGGTGCCATGTCTAGACCCCCTGTATTTGATGATCCTCAGACGCCTGGTGGCTATTTGCTCCTCCATTCTATTATCAAGAAGGATAACGCAGTCTGCGACATACTCCTCGAGTCCGTACCTGGTAAGGGACGATTCACCCCGTTCACCCGTGACTATGGCTGTCACTCCTTTGTTCTTTAGCCAGCGGAACAGCCTGCGCAGCTCAGAGCGCAGTATGGCCACATTCTGGAACCCGGAGAACAGAACTTCCAGGGTGTCCAGAACTACACGCTTGGCACCGATGGAATCTATAGCTAACCCAAGCCTTATGAACAGACCTTCCAGATCGTACTCGCCTGTCTCCTCGATCTCGCTTTTATCAATGTAGACATAATCGACTATTAGCTTGTTATTGGCTACCAGGTCATCCAGATCGAATCCCATAGAGGCAAAATTCTTGGCCAGCTCTTCTTCGGTTTCCTCAAAGGCCATGAAGACGCCTGGCTCGTCATACTGTTTGGCTCCCTTGACCAGAAACTCCATTGCCAGAAGGGTCTTTCCTGAGCCTGCACTTCCACATACAAGTGCTGGGCGACCCTTTGGCAGTCCACCATCTGTGATATCATCCAAGCCATTTATGCCAGTTGGGGATTTCTCCAGACTCTTTTCTTTTAGAGTCGTACTCGTCCTTTCAATCATCGGATGCACCTTTTAATGCAAAGTAAGCAACAGCATAACTTATATATCTTTTTCATTTGTCATAGGTTAACGAATTTTATCACAACTTTGAATACTGCGTGTAGTGATTTTCAAATTGAATGTAGTGATTTTCAAATTGAATGTAGAAATTTTCCAACTTGAATGTAAAAATTTAGCATAAAGAATAATATTTTTTGGTGTTTCGTATCCTACCGAATACAAATGATACCTTTCTTATCTTAGTAACTGTCACAAAATAGATTATGCACATTTTTCCTAAAGTTACTTTTCAATTGATGGTTATGATCTTGAAAATCAAGGCATCCACTAGAAACCTGTGCATAGTTTGTTCTGTGACGAATTCTTAACTAATCCTCTGAATATTGACAAGCTTTAGGAGAACAGGTTATTCCTGTGAACCAGGATTTCTGAAGGAAAATAGGATCAATCTACCTCACAATTTAAATAATATACCAGCATTTATATAAATAACATATTAATATATGTTAACATATATTAATATACTGAGACTTTTATTATTTTCCAGTCCTCAGATCTTCTCTAGTTATTCTAAATTATTTATCATTACGTATTCTATTTAATAAAAATGTTTTGATAGATTGGTGAACAGAGTGGTAAGTGCTAGTGTTAATGGATTCCAAAAGAAAAGTTAAAACAAGAAGTTGAAGATCGTTCTGTTTCCAGGTGAAGCTAAAAAATTTGAAAATGAGCATAACGATTTCGAATAAAACAGGTGGATAAGGTTCTATAAGTATTAATCTGCTCCTGCTTCTATTGATCCCACTTTTGCTTACTGTTTGGTTAACTCCCGTTTTTTGGCGGGTCTCTTTTATTAGTGGTCCTTTATGAATTTGTTGGTATTTCGATACTCGACTTCTCCAATAGGACTAAAGTTTTCTTGTTATTTCTCGAAGTCGATGGGTTCCGGCCGCGCCGAGCGCGGGACAAGAACGGCCTTTGAATGCTATTCAGGTTCCCCGGAAATAATATCAACCGATAACAGCCTGGATGGCCTGAGAAAAGTAATAATCCTGCAAAAGAGATCAGAGAAGGAAATTAAAAAAGAAGTGGAAAATGCCTGGGATTTCAGAAATTACATTTTATTTTTTACCACTTCTTTTGCAGCGTCCTTGAAAAGCACCCGAAGGTCCCAGAGTAATTTTTTATTGGCTTTAAAAAGAGCATGTAGCAGGTCAAGAAGGCGCATTCTCTCAAACTTTACACCCTTGAGGGAATAGGCAAGGGAATTCAGGTCCTCATCAGTTAAATCGATAAAACAGTTTTTAACAATTAGGCTCAGATCTAAGGCGTGCCCGGTGGTTGCCCTCCACCGTTTCTCATAAACGTCTTCGAGTTTTTCGAGAGAGACATCTCCTGCGGATATGGCTGCAAAAGCAGCTTCCCCTGCCATCTTCCCTGCATCCATAGCGTTAAGGATCCCGCCGCCTGTGACAGGGTCGGACTGGCGTGCAGCGTCTCCGATGAGCATCAGCCCGTTGGCAGAAGTTTTCTCAATGCTGCCTGAAACCGGGACTCCTCCGAAGATCATTTCGACTATCCTAGCATTAGGGAATTTTTTCTCAAGGAAAGTGTTAAGATAATCTATGGGTCTTGGCTTGAATTTTCCCATCTTGCTCCCGAGAATTCCTATCCCTACATTTGCTTTGCCCTCGCCTTTCGGGAAGATCCATACATAGCCGCCAGGTGCGATCTCATTTCCTATGTAGAACTCGCAGTACTCCTGGTTTATATCTATGCCAGCTACAAGGTACTGAACGCAGGTTTCGATGTCTGCGGGCTTCAGAGAAGTATCAATACCTGCCCACCTTCCTACTTTAGATTCGACTCCGTCGGCACCTATCACTATTTTGGCATGTACATCATACTCCTTTCCAAGGTGCATGAGTCTGGCTCCTTTGATGAAATCATCTTCGATGATAAGGCCAGTTGCTCTGGTTTTTACCCGAACTTCCGCTCCGGCTTTCGCAGCATTTTCTGCAAGAGCGCGGTCAAAGATTTTTCTCTCAAGGACATAGCCAACTTCTCCACCCGCGATTTCTTCTGCCATTTCTATCTTTGTACCGTCCGGGGAGTAAATACGGGAGCCTTTGAGGTCAGCGCAAATCCACTTCTTGTCAATTTCCACATGCTTTTTGAGGTATTGTTTGCTCACGCCTTCTGCGCAGCGCACAGGGTCGCCTATTTCCTGCCGTTTCTCGATTAAAAGTACATCAAGTCCCTTTTCAGCCGCGGTTTTTGCAGCAATAGAACCTGCAGGACCGGCTCCTATAACTAAAACATCATAGCTGTCCTTCATTTCATTACCTCAATTGCTCCTACAGGGCATATGCGATCACATATCCCGCATAAAATGCACGTATTTCCATCTACTTCAACCCAGGTTTCCACAAGTTCGAGTGCTCCCTTAGGGCAGACTCCCACACAGGCACCACAATATCCGCATTTGTATCTATTTATGTTGATGCTCACTAGCTCACCTGTAAATTTTAAAGGCAAATAAGGTAATTATAGCATGTTATAGCAGTTTAGCAAATTATAGCAGTTTGATAAATTATAGCAGTTTGATAAATTATAGCAGTTTGGCAAATTATAGCAATTCAAGGCAGATAATAACAATTATCTAACATATAGTTTTTGTTAATTAAGACTGCCAGAATTGAAAAATCCCTTCTTTAAACTTCTGCCTT
Source organism: Methanosarcina sp. Ant1 (assembly GCA_001714685.2). Lineage (GTDB taxonomy): Archaea > Halobacteriota > Methanosarcinia > Methanosarcinales > Methanosarcinaceae > Methanosarcina. The sequence continues at coordinate 11,008 of MDTP02000072.1, forward strand.
TTGAAAAATCCCTTTCTGAATTTATTACTTTAAGCTTACCAAAGGCATTTCCTCTTAAATGATTAAAGCGAATTTTTCCTTTGTGGTAGCAAAGGGCCTTTTTTAGGATCACAAAGGACTCTTTATTTATGAGGCTTTTTATTATCTTCTGAATTTTTGATTGACTGCAGTCACTAGATAAAGAGAATAATGATAAATTTTGACGATCATATAAAATATTAAAAAGTCTCTAATTTATACGAAGTTTTTTCTTTGCCGAATACAAAGAGATTTCTACATATCTCGTAATGAATATCTCATTTTTTCTCTTTGAAGCTATGAATCCCACTAATCTATATAGGACTTACGCACTTGAGTGCAAAATCACATACAATGGACGTTGCTATCAGATTTATATTTTAGACAATTGAAGGTCTAATAAGTTGCTATTAGATTTATATTTTAGACATTTGAAGGTCTAATGCTTTTAATTTCTTAGTTCAACCGCGTAAGTCCTACTACAGTTAGTTACCAAAATTTCTTCACTAATCTTAAACGTATAGGTGAACCACGGAAAGCACGGAAGAAAGGAAGTACGGGCACAGAGATTTCAGTGATTTCCGCGTATTCCGTGGCTATATAATCTGGATTAAATATTTCCCTGCACGTCCATTTTTTGCGGCTATGGAATTTAAGTGACTTAAATGTAATATTTGAGTTTGAAGCTATAGATGTTATTCCCCCTTTAACACTTTCCTTTAACTCCCATTTAACCTTTTATCTTACCAGTTATTTATAGTGAACTCACGGATTATAGTAATCATAAAAATATTTACAATATGTAAATCTGGTTCTATTCTTAAAATGCTTTTCAACCCGAATTGCGCCTCGCCCGAATTGCGCCTCGGGAGTACGCTGTCCGTTTCACTCGCGCCGCTCGCTCAAGCGGACTAATTTGCAAAATTGATGTTGAGAATCACGGAATAAAGGAAGCACAGGAACATTACTTCCGCGCTTTCAGCGTTTTCCGCGGTTATAGAGTGTCTTGTTTGGTTTTTCATGCCTGTCGATTTTCCATGATACAAGATAAAAAGCAAGTTAAATGCAAACATTTACGTTAAAACTGTAGTCAAATAAAAAATAGAAAAGTGGCTTCAAATTAGGGATAGCCTTACCCTTCCTCTGCTAATTTCAAGCCTGAACTTCTTGCTTATATAATTTTTTGCAGCTCCCTTTCCGTGTATAAACAGCTCTACCAGATCCTCGGGCTCATCTATGTCTGTGGCTGCAAGGAAAGAATCATATATTTCGACATTCTGCCTTGCTTCTGCTGCAATAGAGCAATGTGTCAAAAAACTTGAGCCATAATACCTGACCCTGTAGTTTGAAGGGTTCCTGATAAACAGGACATTTGTACCTCCGCCTTTTCCCGGAACAATGCATACATCTTCTTTTGTTGAAGTTATCTCTGTTATGTGGTTCGGAGAGAGAAGAGGCAGGTCAGCCATTGCAATCAGGACCGGCTCATCAGCCTGTTCCAGATACCTGTTAAGGGCTTCATTCAGGTCGCCTTTGTCCAGAAGAACCCTCGCTTTCTTCATATTCTCAAGACCGTACAGCGAAGGGCTGAGAATATCGATAGTTTCTATTCCGGCTTCTATAACGGAGTCTATTACCTGGCTCAGCATGATTTCTACGAACTCTTCTCTTTCTTCCTGACTGAGGACAGGGGACAATCGGGATTTTGCGCGGGCTTTTTTATAGGGAATTACAACTTTCATCTGGACTCCTGCAAATAATAATTACCTTTTAAACCCGAATTTCGCTTCGGGACCAGAAAAATCTATGATTTTTCTTTTAGTTGCACTGCAAATGCAACAGCACGAGGTCCTTTTCACTCGCTTAGCTCGCTCAAGAGGATAATTTATGGGCACCGTTTTTTCCGCGTTTTCCACGTTTTCCACGGTTATAAAACCTCAAGCGGACTTAAGTATAAATATTTACATTCTAATTTTATCTCTCTGATTCCTTGCTGCCTATTTTTGTTCTTCCGCAATTCGGAAGTGAGCCTTCTCTATCCCGGAATTTGGGCTTACTTTCCGATACAGAGTATCCCTCTGCACAGGAATTCTTCCTGCACCTTTTATCATCCACTCGAACTCGGCAGGAGATACATATTCGCCATTGCTTCCTCCAGATGCTGTTGAGATCTGGTCTTCCATAAGCGTGCCCCCCAGGTCGTTTGCTCCGCACTGCAGGGCTACCTGAGCGAGTTTTTTTCCGAGTTTGACCCAGGTGGCCTGGATATTATTTACGTGAGTATGCAGAATTATGCGAGAAATAGCTATGAGCTGCAGGTCTTCAAGGCCTGTGCTGGCGAACTTTCCGGATGCCAGCATTTTTTCTCCGATCCGGTTATTGTAGGGCAAAAAGGACATTGGAATGAGTTCTGTAAATCCGTCTGTTTCTTTCTGGATTTCACGGATAACAAAAACATGGTCCAGGCGTTCTTCGATTGTTTCTACATGTCCGTACATGATGGTTGCGTTGGTAGATATTCCGATTTTGTGTGCCGCGGTTACGGTATCAATCCACTGCTGGGTATTGATTTTCTCAGGACAGATTATTTTCCTCACCCTATCGGAAAGAATCTCGGCTGAAGTGCCTGTGAGGGAATCAAGCCCACTTCTTTTTAGTTTGCGGAGAGCCTCTTCTACGGACATGCCGGAAATTCCTGCTGCGTAATTTACTTCCATCGGAGATAACGCATGGATACAGATTTCAGGAAATTCAGCTTTTATGGATTCTACAATTTCAAGATAGAATTCCATATCAATCTCCGGAGTATATCCTCCCTGGATGCAGACTTCAACAACCCCGGCTTTTCTGGCTTCATCAACTTTTTTCAGGATTTCATCCACACTCAGTATATAGCCTTTTTCTGTCCTGTAAGCGCAGAATCCGCAGTTTCCTGCACATTTATTTGTAATATAAATGTTCCTGTTCGTAACATAACTAACAATATCGCCGACTGCTTGGGCTCGCAGTGTATCGGCAAGTTCAAAAAGCTCAAATGGGCTTCCTTCAAGCAGGACAAGAGCGTCTTCTTTGCTGCACTTTCCCTGATATGCCCTGTCAACGACATCCTCGGGGATAACTGTCTGTTTTTTCGTGTACATCCCGATCATTCCTGTTAAAAATTGAATAATTGCTGCTTTAACTTGAATAATTAATGCTTAAACTTGAATAATTAATGCTTAAACTTGAATAATTACTGCTTTAACTTGTAATATTAATTTTATAACTTGTACAATTAATTTTTAACCTGTATATTATTTTTTTAACCTGTATACTTATTTTTTCAACCTGTATACTTATTTTTTTAACCTGTATACTTATTTTTTTAACCTGTATAATTATTTTTTTTAACTTGTATATTCTCTACTCACTCCCATGTATGAACAAGCTTATTCGGAAATTCCGAACCCTAGCACCTTTCTCGAATTTCCGGAAGCCATTTCACGCACTCCTCTATATAGAGTAGTTCTTTCTTTTGGGATCCTACCGGCTCCATGGATCATCCATTCGAGTTCTTCTACCGAGATTCGTTCTCCATTAGAGGCTCCTGCGGATTTGGAAATGCTTTCTTCCATAAGAGTGCCCCCCAGGTCGTTAGCGCCACAGTAAAGAGCGAATTGGGCAAGCTTCTTCCCCAATTTTACCCAGCTTGCCTGAATATTGTTTACATACCCGTTTAAGAGGATACGAGAGATCGCATAGGTTTTAAGGTCCTCAAGGCCTGGAGTGGCATATCTGCCTTCTTTGATCAGTTTCTCCCCTACAGGATTGTTGTAAGGCATGAAAGGAAGAGGCACAAATTCCGTAATCCCGCCTGTTTCTTTCTGGATCTCCCTGATGATCAGCATGTGCTCGATCCTTTCCTCAGGGGTTTCAATATGTCCGTACATCATGGTTGCAGTAGTAGGAATGCCTGCAGCATGTGCCTTCCTGACCACGTCGACCCATTCCCCGGTTTTCAGTTTTAAGGGACAGATAATCTCCCGCACTCTGTCCGAAAGTATTTCTGCTGCAGTTCCGGGCATTGTGTCAAGCCCACTCTTCCTGAGTCTGAAAAGCGCTTCTTTTACCGTGATTCCGCTTATACGGGCGGCATGGTACACTTCCATTGGCGAAAAAGAGTGAATGTGCATTTCAGGAAACTCAGCTTTTATGGCTTCTACAATCCCGAGGTAAAAGTCCAGGCCTACTTCAGGAAGGAGTCCTCCCTGGATACAAACTTCTGTAGCTTTTGCCTGCTTTGCCTCTCTTACCTTTGCCATGATCTCTTCAAGGCTGAGGACGTATCCGTTTTTATCTTTAAATGCGCAAAACCCACAGGTTCCCACGCAGCGGCTTGCGAAATTGATATTCCTGTTCACGACATAAGTTACTATGTCCCCTACCGCAAGCTCGCGGAGCTCGTCCGCAAACCTGAAGAGTTCCAAAGGAGGTATCTCCAGGAGTTGGAGAGCATCTTCTTTTGTGCTCTTTCCCTGGTATGCGCGTTCTATGAGGTCTTCGGGAATTTTGCTGTTCATTTTTCTAATTCCTCCGCGTAACCCTATTCAGGGTTGTTTCCTGTAACCTTCTCTGTCAGAGAGCTGTTCGATCAGCCCGCCTATCCTATCCGGGTACCATCCTTTTTTCACGTACTGAGGATAAATTGGCAGGCGTTCCCTGAACGGGATATTCCCAAGCTTCTCCTGCAGGTCTTTTACGTCCGGCCATTCTGCCTCAGGATTGATCCAGTCTATGGTCAGAGGGGATATGCCTCCCAGATCCGTTGCCCCTTTTGCAATGAGAGCTTTTGGATCAATAAGGTTTGGGGCAACCTGAACTGCCACATCAGGTGGAAGGAGCTGCCTGGCAAGTGATATGGTATCAACCATTTCTTCGATTGTGGGCTCAGGAAAGTTTTCCATGGGTGTCCCCGGCTTTGGGCCAAAGTTCTGGATAATAACTTCCTGGATATGCCCGTACTCCCTGTGAAGGTCTGCAATAGCCTCAAGGGACTCGATTCTATCCTCCCGTTTCTCCCCGATCCCCACGAGGAGGCCAGTAGTATAAGGAATCTGAAGCTTCCCGGCTTCCCGGATTGTATCAAGCCTGCGTTCCGGAACTTTCCCAGGGCAGTCCTTATGGGCATCGAGAATTGCCGTACTCTCAAGCATCAGCCCCATGCTTGCGTTCAGAGGCTTTAAGGCTTCAAGCTCTGAGCGGGTCATAATCCCCGCATTCGTATGAGGAAGAATTCCGATGTCGATTGCAGTTTCACAGAGAAAGAGCAGGTATTCCAGAGTAGAGGAATAACCTAACTCTTTAAGCCATTCTCGATATCCTGGCACCTCTTCTGCATACTCCCCAAAAGTGAAAAGGGCCTCAGTGCATCCTGCTTTTACCCCATTTTCCAGGATGGGAATGATTTCTTCAGGGCTCATAAGCCTGGCGCCTGGTTGTCCTGGCTTCCTCTTAAAGCCGCAGTAAGCGCAGCGGTTCCTGCATACATTGGTTATCGGGATGAAGACATTTTTCGAGTAAGTAACAAAATAGGAATTTTCCGGTGGAATAATAAAACACCTGTTGAGTTTGCTTATTTTTGACTTCAGCAGAGGATTTTCTTCATGGTTGCAGCCACTCCGAGGGCCACTCCTTCTACTTCAATGCCTCCTTTTCCTTTTGCTCCGTCTCCTACGACGTAAAGCTCCGGAATCGGGGTCTCGTTACCAGGGTCCATACCTGAGGATGCCCTATTTACGGGCCAGTCGTCGTGGTATGATTGGATGAGTAAAACTTCGTATTTTTTGCCTGGAAATATTTCTCTAAGGTCATTAAGCCCTAATTCAATTTCAGCTTCGAGGTTTTTCACATTTTCAGGGGCTACATACTGATGAGATATTGTAAGGTGCTTGCCAGGCGGAGCCAGCTTCGGATCGACATGCGTAACTTCATTAATCCCATTTACCCTTTTTGCATACGGGGTTAGCAGGACTCCGGAATGCCCTACAAGGGGCTCATCTGCAGCAAGGCAAATCTTTATGCCGGCAGAGGGTTGCAGGTTCTCAAGCATCTTGAGGTAGCTGGAGTATGTTTTTTCCGAAAGGGCTTCGCTGCAAAGACAGGCAGTTGCGGCATGCCCGAGATTGCTGATGACCAGGTTTGCTTCATAGATCTTATCGCCGACAACAACGCCTGCGGCCCTTCCGTTTTCCAAAAGGATTTTTGAGACTTCGGTTTTAGTATAAATCCTTCCGCCATTTGAAGCAATCACAGCTTCCAGGGCGTCGATTACTCCTTTGCAGCCGCCAATCGGAATGCCTGAACCGCCGAATCTATACATATTTTCAATTATTTCAAAAAGTTCTTCTACAGGGACGCTGTCACTTTTCAGGCTCAGGGACCAGCCGCAGAAGGAGTCGGCAAATCTAACAAGCCATTCATCCTTAAATTGAGTCCTGACCCAGGCATTCACAGTGCTTCCTGTCGGACGGCTCTTTCTAGTACTTACGATAAGAAGGGCAATTTTCATGCGATCTCTGTGAGAAAGAGGTGTGAAAAAATCGTTAAAATAAATGTCCTTGAAGCCTTTCCCGTAATCCGGACGACTCATTTTCAGGGGCATGCGTATGGTTGCCTTGTCTGACCGCACGATCCGCACGTCAGCTTTTACTTCTTTTAGAAGTTGGGCCAGAGGGCCTGAGGGGCCGTGGGGAAGCATATGTAAAGCTCCGCTAGAAAGCTGGAAGCCTTTGTAATTGAGATTTGTAAATCTTCCTCCTGTGATGGGAAGCCTTTCAAAAACGTCTACTTGATATCCTGCCTGGGAGAGTCTGGCGGCACTTAAGAGCCCTCCTAAACCTGCGCCGATGATAATTGCTTTCACGGAGACACCTCTATGGCCTTAACGGGGCAGTAGAAAAAACAAATCCCGCATTCTACGCATGCAGCGCTAGCTTTTGCCTTTCCCTTAACTTCTATTGCCCCCTGTTTGCAAAAAGAAGCGCACTGACCGCATCCTACACAATTATCGTTAATTTTCATGTGATTCCACCAGCTTTTCTATCACGAAAAGAGTTATTATATGTATTGGTATAGTGTGCCTAATGGTACAGTGTGCCTATAATGTGTTGTTGCTTGTGTCGTTTCCTTAGTTTCTCAGGATGAAGTTAGCAAGCGCGTTTCTTCCTGCCGTTATGCGGTAATTATAATTTGTAATCGGTAATATTGGACGCATTTTTTCTTATTAAATATACTGTGGTATAGGGTTGAGACATTTGGTTTTGAGTTCATTAGTATCTTTTAGGGAGCAAGAATGAAGTTTCTTTTAGGGAGCAAGAATGAAGTTTCCTTTCCATAATTGAAGTAGGAGACTTTCAGACTTTTTCAGTTCTTTATTGTTTTTGTTTTTAAAGTTGTTTAAAGAGCTGTTTATCTTCAGGTTTGTCATCATTATTCATAATATATACATTGGTTTTTAGCGGAATTAAAATAATTAAGTTATATATATAAATATTCGTCATTAAGGGACAAAAACCTGTGTTTATCACAATTTATCATCAGTTCTGGGACTGTCAAAGGATCATAACTTATTGATACTGTCTATATAATTTCGTAAGCAGATAACTGCTTTTCTCTGATTTTTTTAACAAAGACAGGTTTTAAAAGATGATTTTTAATTATTTCAACTTAATATTTATATAATATTAATTATCTAGCAAATAGCTATAAATAAACCATCATTCATTTGCCGAATTAAGATAGCGGCTTGCAATCTTAATTATTAATTATGCTAATTTCATGTAATTGGATCTATATTGCCGGAGTCCGGAATTTCTCGCACTCTGGCAATATATTATTGACTCTATCTTGCCGAAGGCAGGATTTTCTCGCACTTTGGCAATACATTATCTAAGCCGGGCAAAGAAAACCAATCTTTCAGATCCGTAAAGTCAAATGCCTGTGTAAATAGAAATCCCTATTTCCTGGAGGGGGGTCGGGTATTCTTACATAGTTGTTGTCCGAGTAAAAACCACATTTAAGGTCTTGTAAATGCTGCAGTTTCAGGTTGCTGCACTTTGATAGGTGATATAATGTCTGGAATAATTGATAGCTATATACCGGTTGCAATATTTCTTGTAATGGCACTTATTATGCCTCCAATGACAATGTTTATTGTAAAGCAACTGAGTCCGAGGAGCAAGGCGGCTAACAAATACACGACATACGAATCTGGTTCAGTTCCCACAGGAACTGCAAGGATTCAGTTCAATGTTGAGTATTATCTTTATGCAATTGCTTTTGTTATCTTTGACGTAGAGGTGCTCTTCCTTTACCCGTGGACTACAGTCTTTAAAGGACACGGGATCACCTCGATCGCATTAATTGAAATGTTTGCCTTTATTTTCATACTTCTCTTTGGATATATTTATCTCTGGAAGAAGGGGGCTCTTACATGGGTGAAATGAAGGAGGAAAAAACGAATAATTCAAAAGAAATTCAGGAAGAAGGAACAATCCCAGGCGTTATCACGACAACGACCAGTGCAATCCACAACTTTCTTAAGAAGACTAAGGTTCAGGATATAATCAACTGGGGAAGGAAAAACTCGCTCTGGTTCATGGTCCAGCCAATGGGCTGCTGCGGGGTCGAGATGATAGCCACCGGCTGTGCTCATTACGATACAGACCGCTTTGGGATTATTCCAAGGAACTCCCCAAGACAGGCTGACGTCATGATCATCAGCGGCTATGTAACAAAGAAGTATCTGCCATCTCTAAAAAGATTATGGGAACAGATGCCTTCACCTAAATGGGTAATAGCTATGGGAGACTGCTCGATAAGTGGGGGACCTTTCTATGAATCTTACAGCACTGTGCAAAATATCGATGAGATATTTCCGATTGATGTATTCATTCCCGGATGTCCGCCGAGGCCCGAAGCCCTGCTCCAGGGATTTGTGGAACTCCAGAAAAAGATAAAGGCCAAAAAAGACCTGGGCACGGAGTACTGAGGTTTTTCTGAAGTTACAGATCTATTCGAGGTAAAATTATGGATGTCAGAAAAATTATCGAGTCATTAACCGGTACATTTCCGGAGGCAATTTCCGAAGCAATGGTCGAATCCGAGATCCGTGCCAGGGCATACGTGGATAAGGAAAAGGCAAGAGAAGTCTGCCAGTACCTTAAAGATTCTCTTCAATTTGACCATCTCTGCTCAGTTTGCGGAGTGGACTACATAAAAAGGAATGAATTGGAAGTAGTTTACCATATAGCTTCATACGACCATCCTGTGGTCTTGACGCTGAAGGCCGCACTTCCAAGGGACAATCCGGAAATCGAATCCGTTGTATCCGTATACTGGAATGCAAACTGGTATGAAAGAGAAACTTACGAACTTTTCGGGATCCTGTTCAAAAATCACCCAAATCTGAAGCCACTTGTGCTTCCCGACGATATGCTGGGTGAATGGCCTCTCAGGAAAGATTACAAGGGTTTTCCGAATACGACAGCCAAAAACCTGGTGTGAGGGTGAAAAATGGAAGAAAAGCTTGAACCAAATGAGATGATCATACACCTTGGACCCCAGCATCCCATGCAGCCCGGTCCCTTCAGGCTAAACCTGAGGTTAAGAGGGGAAACAGTACTGGGTGCTGAGATCGAACTGGGTTTCATTCACAAAGGTATTGAAAAGATCCTGGAGAACAAAACCTACCTTCAGGGAATCACAATCGTAGACAGGATCTGTTACCTTGTAGCCCTCGTAAACGAAGAATGTTTTGTAGGCTGTACCGAGAAACTATTAGGCATCGAACCGCCGGCAAGGGCTAAGTACATAAGGGTTATTCTGGAGGAACTCACCAGGATTCAGAGCCACCTGCTGGGTATTGGGGAATTTGGGGAATTCATTGGTTTCGTCTCCATGTTCATGTACACAATCAGGGAAAGAGAAGAAATTCTCAGCCTGATCGATATGGTTACAGGTGCAAGGGTCACTCACAGCTATCTGAAATTCGGAGGGGTGCGCGACGATCTCCCGGCCGGGTTTAAAGAAAAAGCCATTCCTACCCTGAACAAGCTCAAAAAAGCAGTTGACGATTTTGATCAAATGTTCCATACGGACAGAATCTACAGGGAACGTACTGTCGGAGTCGGCGTCCTGACCGCAGACGTTGCAAAGAGCCTCGGAGTTTCAGGGCCTGTTCTGCGTGCAACTGGCGTGCCCTTCGATATCCGGAAAAACGAGCCTTACCTTGTTTACGAAGATCTGGATTTCAAAGTCTGCACTGAAACCGCAGGAGACTGTTTTGCAAGAGTCCAGGTCAGGCTCAATGAGATCCGGGAAAGTATCTACATACTTGAGCAGTGCCTTGATCAGATCCCTAACGGCCCCCTCTTCCCGGAAAATACTCCATATGGCAGGAGAACGCCTGTAATGAGAGTTCCGGCCGGAGAAGTATTCCACAGGGTGGAAGACCCAAGAGGAGAGATGGGGATGTACATGATATCCGACGGTTCGGACAAGCCGTACAGGTTAAAGGTCAGAGGACCTTACTATCCGACCTTACAGGCGCTACCCCCACTTATCATAGGCACAACTGTTGCGGATGTAGCAGCAATTTCGGGTAGCATGGACGGCTGTACCAGTGAAGCGGACAGGTGATTAAGATGGCCATAGAGATCCCTGAATTTATAATTCCCTTACTTCCCTGGATCCGCGGGGTTGTCGGTCTTTCTCTGGTAGGAGTCATTTTCGTCGGAGCAATGGGAGCTGTCTGGCTGGAGCGAAAACTTTCCGCGGATATCCAGTCCAGGATGGGACCCTGCCGCGTAGGAAAATACGGACTCCTGCAGCTTGTAGCCGATGCAATCAAGCTCTTTACGAAAGAAGACCTGAGACCATTGAATGCTGATCGTTTACTTTTCAATAATGCTACTATCTTCATGATGGGTTCTGTCTTTCTTATGCTGGTCGCAATTCCCGTAGGCGCGGTTTTCATTAATGGGGTCGAATATCCTCTTGCCGTCACACAGATGGACATCAGTGTGCTTTACATCGAAGCAATGTCTGCACTTACTATCTTCGGAATTTTCATGGTAGCTTACGGCTCAAACAATAAGTATTCCCTTCTCGGGGCTTTTCGAAATTTTGCCCGAATGGTCGGGTATGAGGTGCCTCTCGGAATAACCGTTGTAAGTGTAGCTATTATGTCAGGTTCCCTAAACATAGTGGATATTTCCAGATCACAGGGCATGCTCTGGAATATTTTCCTGCAGCCCCTAGGATGCTTTGTATTTTTTGTATCACTTATGGCAGATATGGGCAGGCTTCCTTTTGACCAGAATGAGTCCGAAGAAGAACTCATAGCAGGCTGGATTACCGAATACTGTGGAATGCGTTTCGGGCTCGGTTTCTTTGCCGAGTATATCCATATGATCCTTGGTTCCTTCCTTGTAGCACTTCTCTTCCTCGGTGGCTGGAACGTTCCGGGTTTTGTTGCAAACAACCCTGTTCTTGGTTTGATCGCCCCCACAGCTTTCCTGCTTATAAAAGTTGTCTTCGTGCTTATGGTAATCATAGGACTTAGATGGGCTGTTCCGAGATTCAGGATCGACCAGGTTGTTGACCTGAGCTGGAAGAAACTGTTTCCCCTTTCCCTTTTAAACCTTGTCTGGGCAGTGGGGCTAGGACTTTACCTCTACCCGGGAGCATGAGATCATGGTTCTTAGAAACATAAAATACGCACTTAAAAAAATTCCCCAGCCTCCCGTAACCAGAATGTATCCGGAAAAAGCCACCGAGCTCTCCGACCGGTTCAGGGGACTTCAGATACTTAATAAAAGTAAATGCATAGGCTGTGGTATTTGCGCCAATACCTGCCCTAATAACGCAATAAGGATCGTTAAAGCCCCGATTTCTCCGGGCAGCGACAAAAAGCGCTGGTTCCCTGAAATCGACATCGGCCACTGTCTTTTCTGTGGGCTTTGCATTGACCAATGCCCGAAAGACGCACTTACAAGCGGTAAAGAGTACACTGAAGGTCTCGTCAAATGGAAGCACAAGGATCTGCTCATCTGCCCTGATAAACTTGCAAGGGAAGTCGACCTCGAAGAAGGTGACGAAAAATGATCGGACTCGAAACAATAGGAGCAGTCCTGGAAATGGCTGTGTTCGGGCTTCTTGCGCTTATCACGGTATTCTTTGCAATCTTTGTGGTTATCACAAAAGATATTGTAAGAGCCGGACTTGCCCTGATTATGTGCATGTTCGGATTTGCAGCGTTCTATATCCTCTTAAACGCCCAGTTTCTGGGAGTCATTCAGGTGCTGGTCTATATAGGAGCAATCGGAGTGCTGATCCTCTTTGCTGTTATGCTGACAAAGCGCGAGATCGGAGGTGAGGCTGGTGCAGACTAATCGACTCTTACCCTTTCTCGTATCCCTGCTCTTTGTTGCTGTTGTGGTAATAGGAGCTTTTGGAACGTCGTGGAATACGGTTTCGGAACTTCCGGGGAATCCGGCTGACCAGAGTAACATCGAGGGTATAGGCATGCTTATCTTTACTCAGTATGCTGCACCTTTTGAGGTCCTGTCAGTTGTCCTGCTCGCATCCCTTATAGGGGCAATTTATATGGCAAAAGGAGAGGGCAACAAATGATTCCTTTAGTATTTTACCTGGGGCTTTCAGCCCTGCTCTTCTCAATCGGGATTTATGGCGTAATGACGCATAAAAACGGTATCAGGATGATTATGTGCATCGAGCTCATGCTCAACTCCGCAAACCTGAACCTTGTGGCTTTCTCAAGTTACACGGGCACCCTGAACGGACAGGTCTTTGCCATATTCTCAATTGCCCTTGCAGCTGCTGAAGCAGCAGTCGGATTCGCGATCTTCATGGCAATCTACAGAATGCACGATAAGATCAACCTTGATGAGCTCAAGATCCTGAGGTGGTAAAAACGGCTCTGGAAGAATTTGCATTTTTAATCCCGATCCTCCCTGCACTGGCTTTTGTGATCACGTTCTTCTTCGGGAAAAAAATGCCTGCAGGTGGGGCAATCTTTCCCATATTAGCAATTGCCGGCTCCTTCGTGATCTCTTTCATGATTACACTTAGAATGCTGGGAAATCCCGAAGAAGTCATAAGCCAGTCTCATTCCTGGTTTGCAGTGCTCAATTTTGGAGTTTTGATTGATCCTCTGGCTGCAGTAATGCTGTCAATGGTCTCATTTGTGAGTCTACTGATCCATATCTACGCAGTTAGCTACATGTCCCATGATCCCGGGAAGCCCAGATACTTTGCAGAAACTGCACTGTTTACAGCGGCAATGCTTTCTCTGGTTCTCTCGGATAATATTCTGCAGTTCTTTGTTTCCTGGGAACTGGTAGGGCTGTGTTCCTATCTCCTGATCGGCTTCTGGTTCGAAAAACCCTCGGCTGCAGCCGCTGCCAAGAAAGCCTTTCTGACAACAAGGGTCGGAGATGTAATGTTCCTTACAGGAATAATCATACTTACTTCCGATCTCCTGAAACTTGCAGGCGGATTTCAGGATGGAACATATCTTCTTCGTTTTGACGAAATCTTCAGTTATATCCCCCAGCTTTCAGCTCTGCAGGCAAACATTTTCGGCTTTGAAATAAGCCACCTTACTATTATCACTCTGCTCTTCTTCGGTGGAGCAATAGGAAAGTCCGGGCAGTTTCCTCTGCATGTATGGCTGCCTGATGCCATGGAAGGTCCGACAACCGTTTCAGCCCTTATCCATGCAGCAACAATGGTTACTGCTGGTGTTTATCTGGTCGCAAGAACCTTTCCGATGTTTATTGCAGCCCCTGACTCCCTGATGGTAGTTGCTTACCTCGGAGGCTTTACAGCTCTCTTTGCAGGCACCATGGGCATTGTAATGAATGATCTCAAGCGTGTGCTTGCATACTCGACCATCAGCCAGCTAGGATACATGATGCTTGGTCTGGGTCTCGGCTCGGTAATAGGGCTTGAAGCAGTCGGAGTATCTATTTTCCACCTGATTAACCATGCTTTCTTTAAGGCACTCCTTTTCCTTTGTGCAGGCAGTGTGATCCATGCAGTCGGAACCCAGGATATGAGGGAACTCGGAGGCGTAGGAAAGGTTATGCCCATAACTGCTGTTACCATGACAATTGCAGCCCTGTCCCTGGCAGGTTTCGGTATTCCTGGAACCCTAATAGGGACAAGTGGTTTCTTCTCAAAGGATCCGATAATTGAGGCTGCATACATTTTCGGAGAACACAGCAACAACTGGATTCCCTATCTATTCTCGATTGCTGCCGCATTCCTTACATCCGCTTACATCTTCAGGCTGATATTCATGACCTTTACAGGGAAGCCGAGGAGTAACTATCACGGGCATGAATCTCCTGCCATTATGACCGTCCCCCTCGCCATTCTGGCACTCTTTGCCCTTGTGTTCGGCGGGCTGACAAGGACCGGATTTATGGCTTTCCTTGAAGAGACCTTTACCAACAGTTTCGTGAATCTGAATATAGGAAATCTTGCGGGCATAGGCAGAAACGAGCTTATAGGGACAACGGGAAACGAGCCTCTCCTTATCCTGTGGCTTCCGTTGATAGTCGCCCTTGCAGGCCTTGCAATTGCTTTCTTAATCTATTACCTGAGAGTAGTGAAACTCGGACCCCTTGCGTCGATGAAGAACCCGATTTACAGACTGCTCTACAAGCGTTACTACCAGCACGAAATCTACACCGAGTTTCTTTCACTCGGAATAGTGTACGGAGTTATTGCTTTCCTCACACAGGTGATTGATGTTATCATTGACAGCATTGTGGAAGCATTTGGAATTATCACAGTTGGTGTAAGTGAAGAACTCCGGAAAGTTCAAACCGGGGTTGTCCAGAACTATGCAACCGCAGTAATCGCAGGTGTAGGCCTGCTGATAATACTTGTTAAGTTGATAATGGAGGTAATCTGATGCTGCCGGTCGCATCTCTGTTGATTCTGGTGCCGCTGATTTTCGCAGCAGTAACCTTTTTAACAAAAACGAAAGGACAGGCTGCAGGTTTGGGGTTTACAGGCTCTCTCGCAACTCTGGGCCTTGCCATTTACGCCTACCTTAACTTTGAAAGCAGCACTGCTGCAATGCAGTTCTTTGAGTCTATGACGTGGATCCCTTCTCTAGGGGTCAACTATTCGGTCGGGATTGACGGCATTTCCATGCCCCTCATCCTCCTGAATGCGATCGTGATCCCACTTCTGATCCTCTACAGCTGGAAGGAAGATCGAGAGTCCCCCAACAGATTCTATGGGCTAATCCTTACCATGGAAGCTGCAGTTATAGGAGTATTTGTAGCCCTTGATTTCGTAGTCTTCTATATCTTCTGGGAGCTGACCCTGATTCCTCTCTTCTTCATGGTAAACATCTGGGGCGGAGAAAAACGGGCTCATGCGTCTTACAAATTCTTCATTTACACGCATGTTGCCTCTCTGATAATGCTTCTTGGGATCTTCGGGCTTTTCTATGCCTCCTGGCAGCAGACAGGCATTCCGACCTTTGGTATCAGAGAGCTGATCGCACAGTTCCAGTTCTTCGAATCCGGCCTGCTAAAGGACGCAATCTTCCTTTCAATCATCTTCGGGTTCCTGGCAAAGCTGCCGACCTTCCCGTTCCACTCCTGGCTGCCGGATGCGTATACCGAAGCCCCTACTGCAGGCAGTGTGCTATTTATCCTGCTCAAAATCGGAGGATACGGACTTTTCAGGATCTCACTCCCAATGCTCCCCAACACTGGCAATCCTGAGCTGATGATCATGATGCTGGGCATGCTCGGTTCTTTCAGCATTCTCTACGGGGCTCTTGTGGCTCTGCGGCAGAAAGACCTCAAGCGCATGATCGCTTACTCCAGTTTGAGCCACATGGGTTATGTAATTCTGGGTGCAGCCGGCCTTGTTACCCTTTCGGTTTCAGGTGCCATGTTCCAGCAGTTTTCCCACGGGCTCATCATGAGCATTCTGTTCATGTCTGCAGGAGCGATCCAGACCAGTACAGGCACAAGAATCATTAACGATCTTGGTGGGCTCGCAAAGAAGATGCCAAAGCTGACTGTGGTTATGATGGTCGGGTTTATGGCATCTCTCGGCCTGCCAGGGTTGACAGGTTTTATTGCCGAGTTCCTGGTGCTTGCTTTCAGCTATGCTCGCCTGCCTGGCTTTGTCTTAATTGCCCTGCTGGTAATAGTGATTACTGCAGCTTACCACCTCTGGGCAATGCAAAGGGCAATGTTCGGAGTGTACAACGAGAAGCTCGGGGATATCAGAGATATCAATTCCATGCAGGTCTTTTCGATGGCAGCTATTGCCCTTCTTGTACTCTATTTCGGCCTGAACCCGAGTCCGGTGCTTAATATGATGATTTCGAATTCGGAAGCAATAGTCAGCCTGGCGGCTGCTCTGGGGGTGTAAAAAATGGAAAGTTTAACAATGGGAAATTTAATGTTCCTTGCACCTGAAATTGCAGTCGTTTCAACCGGCCTGATCATACTGCTGATCGGGGTCTTCATGTCCCCCAGGACTAAGAATGTACTGGGTTACCTGGCAACTCTGGGAGTCCTTACAGCTCTGGTCCTGACAGTTGAAAGCTTCGGGACAAATGCAGCCCTGTTTTCAGGCACTATCAGCATCGATGCCCTCTCCCAGTTCTTCAAACTGGTCTTCCTGGCAGTTGCTCTGATTGTGTCGCTTGCTGCAATCAAGTATAATGAAAATAGTGATCACACCGAAGAATTCTATACCCTGGTGCTCTTTGCAACGTTCGGGATGATGGTTGTGGCTTCTGCTAACGACCTGATCCTGCTCTTCTGCGCCTTCGAGCTGGCAAGTCTTGCTACCTATGCTCTTGCAGGTTTTGAGAAGCAGAACGCAAGGTCCCTCGAAGGAGCCATGAAGTACTTTATAATAGGCTCGGTTTCTGCAGCTCTTATGCTCTTTGGGATATCTTTTGTCTACGGAGCAACAGGCACTACCAGCATACCTGCAATTGCCGCAAACCCCGCCATCCTGACTGGAAACCCGATAGGGCTTGTCGCAATCGTGCTGCTTATTGCAGGCTTCGGCTTCAAGATGGCTCTTGTGCCTTTCCATATGTGGGCTCCGGATACCTATCAGGGGTCGCCTTCAGTCGTTTCCGCCCTGCTTGCAGCCGGTTCCAAGAAGATGGGGTTCGTGGCAGCCTTCAGGGTTTTCATCTTAGCCCTTGCAGCCCTCCAGCCTGACTGGCAGCTTGCCTTTACGGTTCTGGCAGTAGTAACAATGACCTTCGGAAACGTGGTTGCAGTTTCCCAGACCAGCGTGAAACGCATGCTAGCCTATTCTTCCCTGGCTCAGGCAGGCTATATTGCAATGGCTTTTGTGGTTATGACCCCGATGGCTCTCACAGGCAGCATATTCTACACCCTTGCCCACGCCTTTATGAAGGCAGGAGCATTTATTGCAGCTGCAGCCGTGGTCTGGATGGTGAGCTCCGGAAAGACAGACAGGCTCGATATCCCGGACCATCTCGACAATTTTAAAGGTCTTGGGAAGAGAATGCCGTTTGCAGCTCTTTCAATGACGATTTTCGTCTTTGCCCTTGCAGGTATTCCCCCAACTGCAGGTTTCATGGCCAAGTTCGTGCTCTTCTCCTCGACCATTCAGGCAGGCATGACCTGGCTTGCAGTAATCGCAATCCTGAACAGTGCCCTTTCACTGTTCTATTACGCACGGCTTGTGAAATACATGTACTTCCTTCCCCCTGAAGGTCAAAAGATCAGAATGCCTTTCCCATATGCAGCAGCTCTCCTGTTTGCAGTGGCTGGCGTGCTGGCAATGGGCCTCTGGCCTGAACCCTTCCTGCAGTGGGCTATGGAAGCAGCAAAGGTACTGGTCTAAGGAGGTATGAGAAATGACAGATTGTGATCTTTGCGGACGCGGAATCCCGACCGTCATCCCGGTCAGGGTTTTCCGTCCCCGTCTCAAATTCGCCTATCCCGAAGGTGTCTGGAAAGGGCTCTGTGAGACCTGTCTCGATTCCGCCGAGAAAACCTACTCAGGCATTAACAAAGACGAAATCTCATGCAGGAAAAACAAATGCTCTCTCTGCGGGAAAAAAGGCAGGGTTTACCCCGTTGAAGTCCAGATCCCCGATTTCTCAAAAGGGGTCACAATAAAAGAGAAAAACGTCTGCTCAAAGTGCCTGGAAGCGGTCAATGAGGCTTATCTCAGGTATCAGAAAGAAGAAATCGATGAAGAAGGACGCATACATGGGCATGAGCATGAGCATTAATGAATGAAGGCTGCATTTTGTGGCTTTCTTTTTTTCTTATTTTTTTAGTGGGTTCTGTTCGTTGATTGATTTTTTGATTCTTTACTGTTAACTGTTTTTATTCTTATCGTTAAATACATCTTGCTTTCGGCAGGTAAACGAATAACTTAATATATTTAATTTTATATTTATTTCTTGATTTAATCATGATCAGAAAAAACAGTTGTGGAAGAGTTGAACCTTCCTCAAAATTCACGAAATTTGTGGGTCACCTTGGTCTCATAGCCGGAGTTTTCAGAGAGCTCGAAGTTGACAAATTGATCGATGAGAAACTGCCTAAAAAAAGGAATCACTATATCCCTCACTCAGTCTGCGTCCTCGCTATGATACTTAATGGTCTTGGTTTCATAGGACAGCGTTTGTACCTGTTTCCTGATTTTTTCAAGAATATTTCTACGGAAAGGCTTCTTGGGGAAGGTGTAAAAAAGGAAGACCTCAATCAGTATGCTATCGGAGAGACTCTTGATAGAATCGTAAAATATGGCCCTACAAAACTGTTTACGGAAATTGCACTTCACATAATGAGTCGCCTACCTATTCCTGTTCATTGTCTGCATACCGATACTACAAGTGTTAGTTTATATGGCGACTATGATAACGAAGAAACTGAGTCTATTGATATTACTTTTGGAGTTCCAAAAAACGGCAGATGGGACCTAAAACAATTTGTGCTTAGCCTGATTGTTAATCAGCACGGTATACCTCTTTTCATGAGCACCCATTCCGGGAACGCCTCAGATAAAAAACAATTCTTGAAGCAATCACATCTCTCAAATCGGCTTTAAAACCTGAAAGCAAAGTGTACTATGTCGCTGATAGTTCTTTTTACACAGAAGATAATATCAAGAACATAGGAAAATCATTCTGGATCAGTCATGTTCCTGCAACAATTAATGAAGCAAAAAAACTGCTTACTGCAAATTTGAACCTGAAAACGCTAAAAAGCGACGATAGATACTCGTTTTATCAAACCTTTGTGGAATATGGTGGAGTCAAACAAAAGTGGGTTTTGTTGCTTTCTCACAACATGAAAGAGAAGAAAGAGAAGACTTTCAGAAAGAGGCTTGAAAAGGAGGTTGCGAAAGCAGAGAAGTCTCTTAAAAAGCTGGACGGAAAGGACTATTTCTGCGAAGAGGATGCATTAAAAGCTGCAGAAATATGGATTCAAGATTTCCCTTCAGTTGTGTTTGAAAAAGTAGAGTTAAAAGCTATTAAGAAACGCGAATCAGGTAAAAAAGGTAGCCGTTAAAAGAAGAGAAATTAAAGACTTATTACAGGATTGATGGTGATATAAAGATTAATGATGCTTTTGTTTTGACAGAAATGGAGAAAATGGGACTTTTCATCCTTGCAAGTAATGATATTAGCATTTCTTCTGAAGATATGCTGAAATATTACAAAGGACAGGACAACGTAGAAAAAGGATTTAGATTCTTAAAAAGTGATACTTTTAGTGTGTCTAAAGTTACCTCAAAAACAAAGCAAGAATTGAAGCGTTGACAATGATAATGGTTCTCTGCTTGATGATTTATTCAATTGCGGAATGGAAATTAAGGATGAGGTTGGAAGAAGAAAATGAAACGGTTCCAGATCAAAAGGGCAAGCCAACAAAAAAACCTACAATGAGATGGATATTTTTCAATTTTCAGGGAATTACAGAACTTAGTATACAAAAAAAAGGGAAAATGGAGTCAGAAATATTGAATATGGAAGAGGTCCACTGGAAAGTATTGAATCTAATGGGGGAGCAATATGAAAATATATATCGCTAATTTATGTCAACCTGCCGAATACAGGATACATCGCTATAAATCTTATTTTTTTCATAACTGAGCTTATGCCATTTTAGTTAATGTCCCTTATTTTGGAATAATGAATGTTAAAAAGATCTATTTTTTAAAAAAATTATGTTAAAACACTTTAATCTCAAATTAAAGTTAAATAGAAAGGATTATACCTAATTAAACCAATATTATGTCGCCAAACAAATAATTGGGCTCTAA
>MDTP02000073.1 GCA_001714685.2 Methanosarcina sp. Ant1
CCTACACGACGGCTCTTCCGATCTCTCTCTAGCAGTCTCCCTTAACCATTCTTCGGGAAACATTTTTCGGAGAGGATTTTCGATAGAAGATTTAAACTCGGTATCCATGAATAAATTAATTTTATACTATAAATAATATAAAAACGTATGCAAGAAAATCATTTATTCCTTAACCGATGACCAATAAAGAATAATTTTATTTTAACTTTTTGTGCGGAGAGCATATCTCACTCTCCTGCACATCGGTTATTTGTTGACCTATCGATTATGCTTGTTCACAGTTGTTCTTGTCATTTGTTTAGATTCTTCCAGATTCTCAAGGTTTACCTTTTCTGAATCTACTTGTTTAGAGTCTTCAAGATTCTCATTGTTTACCTTTTCTGAATCTACTTGTTTAGAGTCTTCAAGATTCTCATTGTTTATCTTTTCTGAATCTACCTGTTTAGAGTCTTCAAGATTCTCATTGTTTATCTTTTCTGAATCTATCGGTTTAGAATCTGCAGTTACAGTTACCGGTGGAGTTGTAACAGGAGTTGCTGGTACAGTCGTAACAGTTGTTACAGGCGTCGGTGGAGTTGTAACAGGAGTTGCTGGTACAGTCGTAACAGTTGTTACAGGCGTCGGTGAAGTTATAACAGGAGTTGCTGGTACAGTCGTAACAGTTGTTACAGGCGCCGAGAGAGTTGCCGCAGACAGGACATTGATTGTGACAAACTGTGATGCTGTGTTGTAGGTTGCAGTATCTGTGGGAGTGAAAATAACAGTCAATGTCTGCGGACCTACAGACAGTTTAGCTCCTTCTGCTGGAGTATAGGCGAGAGTCCCAGGTACTGAAGCCACTGCATTTAATTGAGTGCTGCTCAATACTGTTCCATAGGTTATATCTGCAGGTTTACTCCAGGTAATTGTAGGAGTCGATTTCTGGGCAGTTGTTGCTGTTGTAGTTGAGATACTGGAGGTACCACAGGTACTACTAGAGCCACTATTACAGGTCTTACTGGAGGTACCACAGGTACTGGAGCCACTATTACAGATCTTACTGGAGGTACCACAGGTACTGGAGCCACTATTAAAGATCTTACTGGAGGTACCACAGGTACTACTAGAGCCACTATTACAGGTCTTACTGGAGGTACCACAGGTACTACTAGAGCCACTATTACAGATGCTACTACTGGGAGTACAATTACTGTTGATACTACTGGAAGTGCCACATGTACTACCGGAGCCACTACTACAGATGCTACTACTGGGAGTACAATTACTGTTGATACTACTGGAAGTGCCACATGTACTACCGGAGCCACTACTACAGATGCTACTACTGGGAGTACAATTACTGTTGATACTACTGGAAGTGCCACATGTACTACCGGAGCCACTACTACAGATGGTACTATTGGGGGTACAGTTACTGTTGGTGCCATAGGTACTACCGGAGCCACTACTACAGGTGCTACTGGAGGTACTATTGCAGTTTGTCTGTTCGTAGTATGTAATATCAGAGTTTGCTTGTTTATAGTCAGCAAATGGGTTAGGTTTTGGTTGTTGACAATCTGCAAGTGATTTACTGTTTGATTTTTGAAAATCTGCAGATGGGTTACAATTTGCCTGTTCAAGATTTGCCTGTTCAGAATTTGTTCCTGCAGAGTTTGCTCCTGCAGAGTTTGCTCCTGTAGATTTGACGAGAGCTTCACAGGCAATTGCTCCTGCAGTAATTAAAGTTGATATCATTAATACAAGAGTAATAAAGACCAGAGTTTGTATAATTGATTTTCCACTTAAATTCATTTTTCCCCTCCGAGTTTTCTGATCTTGCTCTTTAATCCGAGAAGATCCGGAAGCAAAGACTTCAGCGATTTCCAAAAGTTTCAATGATTTCGAAAAACCCCAAGATTTAGTCTTCCGAACATAATACTTTATAAGAAAATTACTAAGACAAGCCGTTTATCGAAATACTCTATCAAATAAAACTTGACTAATCTATGATAAACGTTGCCATTAATTCGGTCTTAATTATATTTTATCCTCAAAGATGTGAGTTATTCATACAACTTATGTAAATTTTTGAATATATTCCTCGTTTTATTACTTGGGAGCGCGGAGAGTCACGAATACCCTGACTTTCAAGTCGGGGATGAAGTGAACCCTCACCTCTCTCTGGTTCCGATCAAACTCAAATCATCACTTTTAGGTTGAGTGATTTTTCTCGGTATCAAGACCCAGTGGCTGTGAATCTAACTCTATATTAAGAAACGTTGTCAAAGAATACTAAATTGTTCCCGATAACCGGCGGGTGTCTCGAAGCATACCCCACCTTTTACAGGTTGTCCTACATTCAATTTTAGGGCAAAAAGATCACAAAAAGAAAGCATTTAAGACCTTTAAATTGAAAAAGGAGGAATTCATTTATTACTGGCCGTAAGTATCGGACAGCCTCTTTAAGGTGGGGTGGCCGCCAGCAATTTGATTTCCTGGAGATGGATACAAGGCACTCGAAATAGCCGGATTAATAGCTTTAATATATTTTAACGGCAACAATATCCAGTAGATGACAAAAGGAATACTTATTGCAGGAACCCACAGCGGAGTTGGAAAAACTACAGTCTCAATGGGCATCATGGCTGCCCTCAAGCACAGGAATTTAAAAGTCCAGCCTTACAAGGTAGGGCCTGACTATATTGATCCTTCTCATCACACTGCAATCTGCGGGCGCCCTTCAAGGAATCTGGACACATATATGATGGGTACGGATGGCGTTGGGCAGACTGTAGCTCGGACAGCTGCAGATGCCGATATTGTGGTAGTAGAAGGCGTTATGGGGCTTTTTGATGGAATCGATTCTACGGAAATTGCAAGCTCGGCACACGTTGCAAAAACCCTTAACTTGCCTGTAATTCTGGTAATTAATGTTCACGGTATGTCCAGGAGCGCCGCCGCTCTCCTGAAGGGGTATTCAGAGTTTGATCCTGACATCAGGGTTGCAGGCGTTATCCTGAATCAGGTCGGAAGCCCACGCCATGCGGAACTTGTAAAAAATTCGCTTCCAGGTAACATTCCTATCGTAGGCAAGATTCCACGAAGGAAAGATATCGAAGTTCCCTCCAGACATCTCGGACTATATATGGCCCATGAAAAGGATTACAACACTGAAGAAATGGCAGCGTTTATTGAGGAAAACGTTGACCTCGATGCAGTGCTTGAACTTGCCGAACCCTGTTCAGTTCCGGAAATTGCTGACCTGCAGAGGCCAGAAGCAGATATCAGGATAGGGATTGCCAGGGACCCTGCCTTCTGTTTTTATTACCAGGATATGTTCGACGCCTTCAAAGATTACGGAGCTGAGGTTGTATTTTTTAGCCCGATGGCTGGAGAAGTTCCGGATGTGGATGGAATATACCTTGGAGGTGGCTATCCTGAACTTTATGCAGAAACGCTTGAAAGTTCGGAAACGACCCGGAAACTTAAAGGACTCGCAGCTGACGGCCTGCCCATCTATGCAGAATGCGGCGGTCTGCTCTATCTCTGTGGGACCTATGAGGTAGATGGCAGGACTTACAAACTGGCAGACGTCGTGCCTGCAAATACACGCATGACAAACCGGCTTAGAGCTCTGGGCTATACCGAAGCTCGCCCCCTTGACAATAACTTCTCTTCTAAAAACATAAGAGGTCACGAATTCCATTATTCTCTTACGGAATGTGACCGTGACGCAAGATTTGCATACGAAATGCTCCGCGGAAAAGGTATACAGGACGGTTGTGACGGTCTTATAGAGCACAACACTCTCGCAGGCTATATGCACTCTCATCCTTCCAGCTTCCCGGTAGAAAAATTCGTGCAAAAATGCAGGGAATACAGAAGAAGGTAAAGTTTTGAGACTTACGCAGTTGCCTGCAAAACAGGCAACCTTTTAATTTTCAAGATTCTTTCTAAACATAAGTTGACTTTTTCAGAAATCAAGTAACTTTGATTTTTTCTAGAAATAAGTAACAATCAAGTAAGAGCACTTTTAATGCTCCACTTTGTGATTGTGTTGAGCTACTGAAAACCGTAGGCACAAGAACCCTTTAGGCTTCTTTCCAGACAAGGGGGTGAGCTCGTTTTTCAGATTCGATCAGTAATTACCACAAATGTTATAATTTACTTACAAAAAATTTAGGTTACTTGCAAAAAAATTAAAATTACTTACAGAAGGAGGCAGAAAATGAGATTTATATGTCCACTCATTGTTGTTAATAATATAGAAATTTCCAGAAGTTTTTACGAACAGGTTCTCAATCAAAAAGTACAATACGATTTTGGCGAAAATGTATCATTCGAGAGCGGCTTTGCAATACATTTAAAATCGCACTTTTCAGATCTAATAAACAAAAGCGAAAATGATATCATTCAAAAATCAAATAATTTTGAATTGTATTTTGAAGAAGAAGATTTAGATAGTTTTCTTCAAAAGCTGAAAGATATTGATCCCGTAGAATACGTACATGTATTAAAAGAACAGTCCTGGAGACAGCGGGTTATCAGATTTTACGATCCTGATATGCACATCGTTGAAGTTGGTGAACCCATGGAAAGTGTAGCAAAAAGGTTCTTGAGCAAAGGGTTATCGATTGAAGAAACCGCAAAACGAACCTTGATGCCAGAGGAATTTGTCAGACAGTGTTTATAAACAGAACGTGTGTATAACACAAATTGAATAACGGATAGTATGAACAGAACGTGTGTATAACACAAGTTGAATAATACACATACCCTTTAGAGACCTATTCTAATCATGCTTTATTTTGAAAATCAAGTGCGTAAATCCCAAGATTGAAAAATTGCCAGTTTCCAATCTTTTTCGAAGCTTTAATTTCCCTCTTCTTTTTCCTTTCCCTTTTCTTTATTTTTTAAATATATCCGTTTCTCGTAATATCCCAGAGGATGGTTAATTTTTTCACATAGCCTGTCTTTTCCTATGCAGTTGCCATAGGTCCTCATGGTATCGCAGGCAGGTGGTTTATATACGTTTCCTGTGGCGCCTGCAATGTGCTCTATCTGGTAACGAGTTTTTTCCGCGTCAAAATCGGGAGAGATATTGAAAAGGTTGAGGATTTCGTCTACTGACATTCCCACACTGAGCAGGAAAGAGGTCATAGCAAACCTCATCGAATGCGCAAGGTTCACCCCGCCCTGTACGTTTGCGAGGGCATGGGAAATACAGGGGGGAAAGAGTTCTGGTTCCACAGTCCCGAAATCCGTTGCCCCGAATTTTTTTTTCTGAATCTCGAACTGATCCTTTATCTCGGCAACATAAGGGGCACAGAAACTTGAAACCTCATCAGGGATTTCTGGAATTGGAAAGGACCGTTCAATACGTTCTCTGACCGCTTCTTCAAGAAGACGTGCAAATTCTTCTCTCGTAATCCTTACTTTTCCAGCCCTGAACTGGCGGTTTGTCAGTTTCCATACAGGATCTTTCAGGGAGTTTGAAAAACGGATGTAGTCCGTAAAATGCATGCTGAAATAAGAATCTATGAAATCTGCTGAAATCCCAAAATCTTCTCCGAATTCAAACAAAAAATCAGGGTTTTCATTTTTCAGAAGAGTATAGGCAGCTTTGGCTTCTGCCAGAGCATATCGCCGAGTGAAAAGCTGATCATCCACACAGGCAACTAGCATCCTGGCAAAAGGATAAGAAAGGAGTTCCGAGAGAACCTGGGTTTCCCCAGATACGGGAGGTTTTCGGATTTCCCCTTCAAGAGCTTCTTTTACCCTTTCTATTCCCCGGACTCTTGCAGCCCGATATGCACGGGAATTTAGCAGATTATCAAGGGAAATACCCAGGTTTTCAACATGGACAGATGCTTCTGAAATAAAAGGGTAATGTGCAAGTTCGTCTGCCCGCATACAATTAATCCGACTCAATTCTAGGAGCTAGGAGGTAAGAAATCCTTCCTGCGCCATTTGCGATTTCAAAATCTATAAGGACTGGGAAATCTCTTCCAAGGGAGAGAGTAACCTCATTGACTTTATTTGTGGGCTTGACTATATCTGTCAGATAGTCCAGAGAGAAGAGGGAACTGGCCTCACCTGCCTTCAGGTCGATTAGCTGGTCTCTGCCCATCTCCAGGCGAACCTGGTCGGTATCACCCTTTGCTTCCATAAAGAAAATATCACCAGAAACTCCCATGAGCATATGGTCGCTTATTTTTTCTGCGGCTTTCACCGCACGCCTGAGATCTGCACCGTTCAAGACAACTTTGACAGGTAACTCGAGCTGGGGAACTCTCGGCTCTGCACGGATTGTAGAGGGATCGAGAAGAGAAAGAGTATAGGATAACCCTCCGACATCAATAAGAAGTTTATGGTTTCCTTCTTCAAGTTCCATCCGAACTGTGTCGTTCTTGTCCGTAATTCCCAGCAGGTCTGTAATCTTGTTCAGGTCAATTCCGATTTCACACTCATCAGCGCTATATTCATCGAAAGCAGATGATCCAAGCTCAAAGACCCCCATTGCAACGTTGGCAGGGTCAACAGCTTTTACCGAAATACCTTCCGGTTTTATCTTGAATCTGACCTCATCTACAATTACAGCCAGTGCGGCAATAGCGTCTTTCAGAATCTCTGCATTAATTGCTGCCTTGAACATAATTCTTCTCCACTAAATAAATTAAAGTCTTGAACATTTAATTACCCTTGAGATATATATTCCTTTAAAGATTCGGGAGCTTTCGGTATATTTGAGAAGAAAACTTTCCGAATCAGGATAAACAGCTATTTGAAATCTGGAAAAATCATTAGATTCAAACTCCCGGTAACTATATAAATCTTGGTCAGAAAACCATAAGGCTTCAGGCTCTGCCTGAGGCAGGAAAGAGCTCTGACCTGATAATTCATTTTTCCGGGAAATGTGATTTTCAAAGGTGGTATTGAAGAAT
This sequence comes from Methanosarcina sp. Ant1, assembly GCA_001714685.2. Lineage (GTDB taxonomy): Archaea > Halobacteriota > Methanosarcinia > Methanosarcinales > Methanosarcinaceae > Methanosarcina. The sequence continues at coordinate 6,924 of MDTP02000073.1, forward strand.
AATCTGATCTCAGTCGTATTCTCTCCAGGTGAACCCGCATTTTGTACATTTCAAGAAGCGGGTTTCGGACTCGTCTGCAGACCTGAGCTGCCTGAGCCACCAGGATGCAGTATTGTTTCCGCATTCTGGACATTTTGCACTTGTTGTTGGCAGACCTGAAATCTGTTCACCTTCAAGAACCACTACTTCACGATCGTCGATCTTGGCTGTGGAGACAAAGTTTTTTGCATTATTTTTTATGGGTATTTTGTTCCCGCATTTTCTGCACAGGTAATTACCGTCTTTAGGAAACATCATACTTTTACATTTGGTACAAAATTGCATTAATATCACTTTTTGCGTCGTTTATCATTTTATTGTGGTCAAAAGCCAGTTCAGGAATCGAATCAAGCTCAAATGGCTCGGCAGAAGCGGCATCAGACCCATATTTTAGCTTTCCGGATCCCTTTGCAAGGTAGCATACTGAAACTGTATGTCCTCTGGGGTCACGTTGAGGATCGGAATAAACCCCTACCAATTTGATAATTTCTACAGAAAGGCCAGTTTCTTCAAAAGATTCTCTTGCAGCTGCTTTTTCTGTACTTTCTCCGATATCGACGAAGCCGCCAGGAAGAGCAAATTTTCCCTGATACGGGGGATTTTTCCTCTTCACGAGAACAAGCCTGTTTTCAAAGAGGATTAAGATATCAACGGTTAAGCTAGGGGTTTGAGGTTTCATAAAACGCCTTCGCAAATTACTTTCCGGGGGATCTGTTTCCGCAGCCAATCATTTTCCGAATTAGCTTTTAAGGCAGAAATGCCAGGTGAAATAATATATTATTATTGTGCATAACGTAGAAACCCGTCATCTTATTTCAATTATCGTTCCAAATCTTTTTGAGAATACTCTCAAGAGTTTATACTCTGTTGGATCGTTCTCTCAATTCTCATCTTGAAATTTAGTAAATTTTTGACATTCTAAATCGAGTTTCTATCAAGCAGAAAAGTCCGTTACGCAGTGACGTCTCTTAAATGTTTCTCTTTTATTGAAACTAAAAGCTTCTTTCCTTCTTACTTCCATATTTTTATTTATCCCGGCAGTTTTTTATATAAGTGGAAATACTTTTGTAACGCTATTTTTGTATAATAGAAATTTGTTATCTTATCTATAATGTTCATTCAATTTTTATCTGTAATGGAGGTAGTTATTACATTAATTTGAAAAGTAAAATCCATAACCTTTGAGTTCCCTTAGTATACTATGAAGATCTATGGCTATGAAGATCTTGAATTCCTTCGAATTTACATAGAAATTTATTAATCATTTAAGAGAATTTTATATGTCACTTTCCGGAAACTTCATAACTTGCCCGAGATTTCTCTCAGATCTCAGAAATAATGAAAAAAGAAAACAAAATATAGAGTTAGTCCTTACCCCGGGCAAAAAGGTGTGTAAAAAATGACAGAAGGTGTACTCTGGCTCGCAGTCGGGTTGATGATTGCTTCATCTATCATCCCCAGAACCTACAGGGTTCGTAAACTTGTGGGAGGGATCGGATGGGGTACATTTTCCATCCACTGGGGTTACCAGACTCTCCATTATTTCGATGTTTTGGATTATGCCAACGTGCTCCTGACAATAGTTGTAACTCTTTTTTGTATACTTGTGGCATTTATTATGTTTAACGAGTATAGAGAGGGTCCTCTCAATATAATAAACAATAGAGAAGTGATGCACTCGGAATTCTCAGCTCAGGATAGAGCTGATTCCCTTGATATAACTTCAATGATTACAAGCGCCAGTGCGCTTGGAGCCCTCGTTTATTTCCCATTTGCGAATTTCACCTCTCTAAACACCTGGATTATAGGAGAAGTTACCTCTCAGGTCCTCTGGGTTCTCCAGTACTTCGAGATTCCTGCGTACCTGAAAGCCTGGAATATGATAACACTTAATGGGTATACAGTGGAGATCATTCTTGCCTGTACAGCAATTGAGAGTATCGCTCTCTTTATGGGGCTGATAGGTGCAGTCAGAGCACCCCTTAGTCGCCTGACTATGGCTTTTATTGCATCTGTGCCTATAATTTATGTGCTTAATCTAATCAGGGACATTTTTGTGGTAGTGGCTTATGGCGGTCAATGGTTTGGTCCTGACAGTTTTGTTATCGCACACAATTATATCGCAAAGGCAGGTTCAGGGGTTGCCCTTTTTGCAATTTCATACATAGTACTCCGAATTCTGCCCGAACTGCTGGGAATGATTGATGGCCTGCGGGTCATATTTTCCAAAGAATTGAGATCCCTTTTGCACATATCTGGGGGGGACTGAGGCCTATGCTTGCAAAGGGCTCGGAACCCTGGCTTTTTACAGCTGCGTCTGTAACTGCACTTATTGCAATTCTCTCTAGGGCAATGGACAGCTCTCCTCTCAACCACGTGGCTTACATTGGAGTGGCACTAACCTTCTTTATGGTTGTTTTTTTCAGAGATCCCGAAAGAAAGGTAGAAATTTCGGATACTTACATGATTTCCCCGGCTGACGGTACGGTTATTGACATCAGAGACCGGAAAATCTGTATATTCATGTTTTTCCAGAATGTACATGTAAATAGAGCTCCAATTTCCGGAAAAATCACGGAAATAACCTATAAGAAAGGTGGATATCTTCCTGCTTACCGTAAAGACTCTGAAAGAAACGAAAGAAACGAGTTTATTATCCATAGCAAATATGGAGATGTCAGCGTTACACAGATCGCAGGCGCCATTGCCCGCAGGATTGTCTCGTATTCTAGTGTAAACGATATCATCGAGCAGGGACAACGCATAGGAATGATTCGTTTTGGATCAAGGGTCGACGTAACAATTCCTCCGGATTTAGACATCACCGTACGAAAAGGGGAGAGGGTAATTGCAGGCAAGACAGTTATAGCAACAATAAAAAATGATAGGGAATTTTGAATATGAACGTATTTCAAATGTTAAGACTCCCGGACCTGGTCTCTCTTTTGAACCTCATCTGCGGGATTAGCTCCATTTCAGCTGCCCATAATGGCTCTTTTGACCTTGCTTTGATCTTACTTCTGCTTGCGGCAGTTGCAGATGGGGCGGATGGCTATATTGCTAGACGGTTCAATGGAGGAGAACTCGGGGAGAATCTTGACTCACTTGCTGACACAGTGTCATTTGGGGTTGCCCCTGCTCTTCTTATATACATGGGATTTGGAGGAGAAGACCCTATTGTTGCGGTACTTCTGGGGTTTTACGCTATATGTGGTGTACTAAGGCTCGCCCGTTTCAATTCATCGGCCTCGTCTCAGAAAAAAGGATTCGAAGGGCTTCCTATAACTGCAGGTTGTGTTATGCTGGTTACCTACCTCTTACTGGGCAAAGGTTTTGTAAGGATAGACTTTCTTCTCGCTCTTACCCTTGCTCTCTCTCTTCTCATGGTAAGTACCGTGAGCTATCCTAAGATCAGGAATATCAAGATCCTGGCTTTTGTAGCTGCCGTTTTCGGGGTTACTGTGCTTCTCTATTTTATGAATATGGTGGAGTATATGCGGATCTTTTCTATAGTGCCTTTTATCCTGATGCTAACGTACCTATTCTCTCCCTTTTTCAGGATTCCTCTACTGAGTAATTTAAACAATAAAGAGTATAGAGATAAAGGGCTGAAAATCGGGGGAAGGAAAGAAAAAAATTAAAACCGGTTCATTTTGACACGCTTACTCACAAATATCCAGCAGGGAGAGATTTATTTGATTCAAGAAAGGGTAACTGACAGAGACAATGCATTATTTGAGGCAGGAATAAAACTTGGAGCCCTCTATCATCAATTTACGGGTTCCCCTGTAAATTTGAACACGGTTTCAAGCCTTGAAAAGGCTATCCAGGAAAGCATTTCAGTCCAGCCTTATGTAAAAGAAATTTCAGTAAAGATCGACAGAGATATGCTGAAAAGCAAACTAAGCAGCGAATTCGGTTATTCTGAACTTCAGGGACCAATGCTTAAAGTGGAAATCACTGTAAAATATGGTTCTGTAAAGGTGAAAGTTGGGATGGAGTATGATCCGGAATTGAATTATCCGCTGATGAAAATTGAAGGAATAGAAGAGTTAAGTGCTTGAAAGCAAGAATTTAGAAGAAACAAATGCTTGAGAATGAAGAAGTAGAGGTATTTAAACCTCCTTTTTTGCAGCTTCAAAAGCCTTGATAACCTTTTCATTCTGTTCTTGAGTTCCGATTGTTACCCTGATAAGGGTGTCTCCTGCCTCTCTGAATGAGTCACAGGAGCGCACGATTATTCCCTTTCTCATGAGGTTTTCGGTAACTGCTTTTGCTCTCAAAGGAGCGACATCCACAAGTACGAAGTTTGCCTGGGAAGGATAAACCTTGAAAGGGATTTTTTCTTTCAGATATTCTCTGCCTTCTCTTGCAATTTCTATACTTTTTCGGAGGTGTTCGGTGTCCGAAAGGGCAGCTATTCCTGCCTTTAAGGCCGGAAGGCTTACGGAAAATGGAGTAGCTGCCCGTATATATTCTTTTACAAGCCATCCGGGAAGGATCCCGTAGCCCAGGCGCAGGCCCGCAAGCCCGAATACCTTGGAAAAAGTTCTGCCAATAACAAGGTTATCGTATTCCCTTACAAGCCCGGCCAGATTCCGGTCTGCAAATTCAACATATGCTTCGTCAACGAACACAAGGGCTCTGGTATTTTTGAGGATTGTCCGTAGGCTGGATTCCGGAAGAAGGTTGCCGGATGGGTTATTAGGGGAACAGAGGAAAATTATTTTTGTCCGGGAAGACTCGGCTTCCAGAATCTTCTCAGGATCCAGAGAAAAGTCCTGGTTCCGCCTGACAAATATCGGCTTTCCTCCGCATGCTCGGGCTGGCAGTTCATAGTAGGCAAAAGTAGGTGTAGGGACTATGAACTCATCTCCCTTTTCAATCATGAGCCTGCAAAGCCCGTCAAGTAGCCCATCCATTCCAGGGCCTGATGCTACAAGGTTCGAGACAGGAAAGCCTGTATATTTCGAGAGAGCTTCTCTAAGTTCCAGAGCATCTGCCGATGGGTAAATATTTGCGCAGGGGGCTACATCCACCAGAGCCTGAACGGCTTTCGGAGAGGGTCCGAGAGGATTTTCGTTCGAGCCCAGTTTGATAATCACGGCCGGATCAAGCCCGTAGGCAGAGGCTATCTCTTCGATGGATTTTCCAGGGACATATTCTGCAATGTCAAAAATTTCTTTTTTTATGAGTTCAGGCCTGCTCAATTACATCAACTACCGTATCAATCTGATCTTTCGTAATTACAAGTGGAGGAACCAGGCGGAGCACTGAGTCCGAGGTACAATTTAAGAGTACGCCATACTCCCTTGCAAAGTCTACAAACTTGCTGCAGGGATATTTTATCTCGACTCCTATCATGAGTCCCTTCCCGCGAACTTCCACAATGTCTTCCCTGTCCATGCTCCTGAGTTTTCCCATGAAATAAGTCCCATTTTCTGTCGAGCGCTTAAGGAGACTTTCCTCCTTAATTGCTTCAATCGAAGCAAGGGCGGCTGCGCATGCGAGAGGTCCGCCTCCGAATGTCGAAGCATGCTGCCCGCGACTGAAGCTAATCTCTCCCCTGGCTGCGAGAGCACCCATTGGAAAACCTCCTCCTATCGCTTTTGCCATACACATGACGTCAGGCTCCACTCCGAACTGTTCTTTACAGAACCAGGTGCCTGTCCTTCCAAAGCCTGTCTGCACTTCGTCAAAGATCAGGAGGGTTCCGGTCTCATCACAGATTTCCCTGACCTCTTTGAGGTATTCGGGATTTGGTATATTTACCCCTCCTTCCCCCTGGATTGGTTCAAGAATCACGGCTGCAGTATTTCCTGAAATTGCCTGCCTGATGGTATTAGCGTCGGAATATGGGACAAAGGTAGTCTCAGAACTTACAGGGGGCATGAATGGATCCCTGTACATACTCTTGTGAGTTACGCTGAGTGCCCCTATCGTCCTGCCGTGGAAGGAATGTTCAGCCGCTACAAAAGCGCTTTTTCCAGAAACTATACGGGCCAGTTTCATAGCACCTTCCATTGCTTCAGCTCCCGAATTACAGAAAAAAACACGCTCCATGCCCGTAACCGAAACCAGAGCTTCCGCAAGTTCAGCCTGGATTTCGGTGTAATAAAGGTTGGAAACGTGCAGCAGTTTCTCAGCCTGAGCCTGGATCGCCCTGACCACTGTCGGGTGGCAATGGCCAACATTGTTTACTGCAATTCCTGCGACACAGTCGATATACTCCTTTCCGTAAATATCCTGGACAAGTGCCCCCCTTCCTTTTGAGAGTACAAGGGGCTGGCGCCCATAGGTCTGCATCACGTATTTTGAGTCTTTTTCTATAACTGAATCATACATTGCCTGTAGGTCCTGAGGACCCGTAATATCCTCTATCAAGTGAATTCCTTTCCTGAGATTTGTAAAGATAAAACGATCTTGAATTTATATTTTAAAGTCTAAATCTCAAAATTTAGATTTTAAAGCTTAATTTATGAAATCAAAGCAAGGTATTGAGATCTTGCTAGATATTGAGAGCTTATTATTCCAATACGTAGCTTAAACGGCAGGTAGTCAAATGAATGGTAATCAAACGAATGGTAATCAAATGAATATAATCAAATGAACGGTAATCAAATTAATGGTAATCAAATGAACGGTAATCAAATTAATGGTAATCAAATGAATAGTAATCAAATGAACAGCAATCAAATTAATGTAATCAAATGAAGATTAGTGTTTCAAGCAGTATTGAGTGTTTCTGAGACACTCAGTGGGGTTTAGAGGACCGCTCGGTTTAAATTTTTCCTTCACTGAGGCCACATAATTCCCTGCTTCCCTAAGAATATTACTGCCTCCTCTGAAAAAAGAAAAATTCTCCTTTGCACTTTCTTTTAATGAGATATGGAATTATCCTGCTGAAGAACAAATCCTGATTTGTAGAAAGATCAAGGAAAGAATCGAAGATTTTAGGGAGCAAGCCTTTCTAGGGAAACTCAGAGTTAGGGAAACTCCGGCTTCTACAGGATTGGATTGAGCCCTAGTTGGATCAACTCTAGTGTTCTCCGGCTTCGTGTTTTCTTCTGAGTCTTCTTACTCCTCCAATACGCCGGGTCCTCCCTAAAGCCTGGGTTTTGGCGGACGTTACCTCCATGCCAGGCACAAAGCCGTTTTTAGCTTTTGCAATTGTTTTAATGAGTGAGTTTATCTCGATTAAGTCCGGAGTTTTTACGCGCTCATTTTGAGGTTTGCCTATGGCAGGCCCATGGATATTGCTTTTAACTTCTTTCCCTAAGGCATTAACTTCTGCAAGAACAGGTGGCCTTTCTGCAGCTTCTCGTAAGAAAGATACTCCAGAAGGTGCCTTTATTGTGCCGTCTACCATTGCATTTTCATGCATTAATACGGAATCAGCTTTTATTCCCCCGAAGACTCTGCTGTTTTGGCCAATATGTACCTGTCCCTTTGAAGAGAGATTCCCATAAACAGTGCTGCTTTCTCCTATGCTGATCTTTCCCTCTGAATAAACGCTTCCCTTCAGAGTCAGGTTTTTTCCTGCCTCGACTGCCTGTGCCCTGATATTTCCTATTAAAAAGCAGTTACTCCCGATAACAACTTCTCCGGCAACTTCGATAGATTCAGGGGAAATTTTTGTGTCGGCAGGTATGATCAGTACCTTTTCACTAGATTCTTTTCCCTCGATGTCCTGGTCGTCCTCAGAATCTTCAAAAAGTTCTTCTAAGGCTTTCTCTATTTCCTCGCCTTTCCCAAGGCGCATCATTTCCCTTATGTAAAGAAATATAAATATAATTACAGGAAGCGGATTCCTGACCACGATCCATCCTTTGGCCTCGAATCCTCCTTTAATTTTAACTTCTTTTCCTACATCCAGGTCCCCTGCTACGATCAGCTTCCCATCGATAGTTACGAATTCTCCCAGATAGGCGTTTTTGCCGACTTCAACCCTGCTACCAAGTTTTGACCACATGTCAATCCTGACATCGGAACTTGCTACTACATCACCAGAAACGGTCACTCCTTCTCCCATAATGACCGTATCCCCACGTATGCCATACTCAATACTGGAGTGATTGCCGACAATGACGTCTCCCTCGACTAGAATCTTTTTTGCATCTATTCTGGTATTATCTGGAACCAGGAGGTTTTTTAGAATTTGTTCTGGCTCTGGAATATTCTTCACTCTCCGGGGAAACTATTATCTGAGGCTTTGATATATGACGTCTGGATATGATTTTGAGACTGCCTTTTTAAATGGCCGCTCTCTACTTCTTGAATGATATTTATCAAAAAATAACCGTCTATAATATATTCTTATTCATTTTTTCCGTTCACTTAAGAACATTTGAGCAGTACAAATAGCGTTTTGTATATTATATAACTATATGTAAATTATGGAAAAATTAAAGAGCCCTTATTTTCAGCATAAAAATTAAGGCTTATTTTCTTTTTCCTGTATACCTTTTACTTTATCAAAATTATCCTAATTAAGGGCGAAGACATTATTTTTCTTTTTTCGAGGCAACTCCTACCCTTACATCCACAGCTGCCCCACTGTCAAGAGCCAGTATCTCGGCAGGAGAAAGGAGTAGTTGACCTGTTGCAAGGAGTCTGTCAGCTTCGTCTGTCACAAGTACTTCTTCTCCGGCACGAAGTTCCGGATCGATTTCAACTACATGTTTTATAAAAGCGGTTTTGCCTTTTTCCACAAAAGGAACAGCTTCTTCCGAAATAACGACCCTGAGCTTTTTTCCGGGCAAAAGCCTGTGAATAACGGAAGCCCCTTCAATACTAAGGGTAAAAAAGCCATCCTTTGCTCTCGCTGTGGCTATGCGGTTTCCTGAGTGGAAGACCTGGCGTACTCTTTTCGTCCGGGATAACTGGAATGTTGCACCAGCAGGAAAAAGTTCTTTCCCAATACCATTTCCAAACTGGTAATCCGCGATCACCCGGACCATAGTAAGTCTTTTTCTGTCGTAATTCATGAGGATAAGTAATATGTATAGACCTTAAAGTCGTTCCGGTGATTCCATCTTTTAGAGCAGGATGCAAGAAACTCAGACAGTTAATATTATTCGAAAGAAATAATAAAATATTTATATTTTGTATGTTCTAAGCAATAACTGTCAGGCAAATGCCGAATTAATAATAACATAAAAAAGTAGAATCGATAGCCTCTGGTGATCTCTTGCAAATAAATTCAGAAGGCCCAAATCTTTCCCCTAAATGAAGCATATTTTTAAAAGACAAGTCGATGATTGTGTTGATTCGTAAAAACGTATCCCTTGATGAGACTCACCTTCAAAAGCTCCAGCCTCTTCTGGAAAAACACAGAGGAAATTTGAGCGCAGCAGTAAGGGAAGTCATTGATCTGGTTAGCCTTGATCTTGAAAGCCGTGGAAAACCTGAGGACATATCTGTGAGAAATGAGGGTAAGTCTTCCGAGACAAAGGACCAGCTTATTAAGAGCAGGGAGTGTGTGATGATGAGCCAGCAAATGATGAAGTGGCTTGTGGGAAGCTGTACTGGCAAGCTTATAGATGAAGATGTTGTTAATGGGCTGATTAATCCTTACATTATTACCACACTCTCCGAACTCGAAGAGAACCTTAACTGCAGCAGTGAGAGGATGGGGTGGGAAATTAAAGTCTCTGGTCCGTTCAATGAAGGACTTGAAAATGGGCCCAAAATAATGGATTTTACTGGTGGGGACATAGACTTCCGTGAATTTCTAGTAGAAGTAGTCTGTATCTTTCTCTCGCGCTGGGCTAATTTGGATGTGGAGGCAATTCATCGGAAATCCAATTCAATTACCATATACTTGAGAAGTTTTGTTAGGCAAGACTTGCAGGAGGTTGCTCCCGGTATCAGGAAATATTTCGGTTCAAGAGATATTCTTTATAGGGAGTTTGAGAGAAAACCTGAATTCTGGACAAATCTTGCGGAGCTTTATCTAAAATCCAATTACCAGAGAGTAAACCTGGATAAAGACCTTTTTGAAGCCCTGGCAGCAGGAAGACTTCCTGATATTACGAAATATTTTGAAATTGAAGCTAACTGCTCCATTCGTGAAATTCCGCTTTCGGAACTTCTTCCACTTTTCAAGCATTTTGTAGGGGCTTCCCAACTCGTGAATGACGTGGAGATACGTACTGAAAAAGGAAAAGAACAGATAAAAATCCGGCACGATTATTCCGATGAAAAGGTCATTGAAATACTGATACAGCTGCTTTCCAACGTATTTGCTTCCGGTTGGCATAACTTCAGCGTAAGTTCGATGTCTGGACTCATAATATTTGACTTTTCTTTCCCTGGAATTTTAAAAGAGGAAATTGGAACAATATACATAGGCCAGGATTCATTCTAAAAATAACAACTTAATACAAGTAATATTCCATTAAACATGAATATAGTCTTTAAGCTCAGCCTCTCGTCCTACTGTCAGGCTGTCAGAAGAAATGCACCGTATTAAAAAGGCGGGACAATTATTGGTTCGTAAAAATGTTTCCATGGAAGACACGTATCTCCAGAAACTACAGCCCTTCCTGGACAAAAACAATGGAAATCTGAGTGCTGCAATCAGGGATGCAATAGAGCTCGCAGATGCAGCTCTTAAAGGACATGAGTCCGTAGAGGATGCACTGGGATTTTTTACAGATGAAGCTACGAAGTATCCTGCAATTCGTGATAGTTTGATTGAAAGTGGAGAGTGTATACTCATAAGCCAGCTTTCCTTCAGATGGCTTATAGAAAATCTCGATGGAATTCTTGTTGCTGATGAACTCGTAAGTGAGCTTTTCAATCCCTATCGGATAAAAAACGTTTCTGAACTTTTGGAATATCTGAATACGCGTAGTCGAAACCTTGGATGGGAAATTGAAGCTTCCTTCAGTAAGTGGGAAGAAGACAGGACCGAGGTAATAATAATTGAACATGGGGACCCTAGCTTAAGGTCTTTCCTTGCCGAGATAATCTCAATCTTTCTTGCCCGCTACCTCAACCTTGATGTCTCTTTTGTCCATCGCAAATCCAATTCTATCCAGATCTTTCTTAAGGAATATATATTCGAGACCAATGTCCCCCCTGGAATCAGGAAAAATTTCGGAGTTCTGGACTCTACATTTAAAGAGATTAAAAGCAGGCCGGATTTCTGGACCTCTCTGGTGGAAAGATATAGGCTGCAAAGATATGAGAGAGTAAACCTCAATAAGGATGTATTTGAGATTTTTCTCTCAGGAGAGGTTCCGGATATGACAAGCTTTTTTGAAGCTTCCGCAGGCAAACCTATTCGTGAAATTCCCCTCTGCGAACTGTATGTTATCTGCAAAGAATTGATTTTATCAACCCAGATTGTAAGTGACATTGAGAGGACCATCGAAGGAGAAAAAATGGATTTAAAAATAAGACATAAGTTTTCCAATGAGAATGTTATTCTAAAATTAGTCGAACTTTTTTCAAAAATATTTAGGGAAGCAGGTCACATGTTTGAGGTCAGGATAGTGTCAAATCTTATTATCTTTAAATTCGCAGAGATTTGTTAACACGTACACATCTGACCATTCTAATTTCTCATATGTATTAACTTTCAAATGCCTCAAGCATACTACAAATTTTTCATATGTCGAGATTACACCCAGGGTTCTTTACTTTTTATTTTATCATTCACATTTTGTTTATTGTGATTGTTTTTCTTTTTATGTCATATATTTATTCTTTTTTGACACAGATTTTTTGTGTTTGATTCTAGCAAAAAAATTAATAAGTAGGAACTCCAATCTACTATCTGACTTAAGAAAATAAAGATGTATGACGCATGAGGGACTTTAAGCCCATTTCAATTTCAAAAAGGCAGAAGAGGAAACCCACTTGATAGTCAGAAAAAATATCTCGATCGATCAGTGCTATGTGGATAAATTAAAGCCCTTCCTGGAAAAAAATAACGGAAACTTAAGTGCGGCAATAAGGGACGCTATCGAAACTGCCTCTCTGGCTTTGGCTGGAAAAACGGGTGAAAATGGAGAGGAAGATTCAAGTAAAGTTTCACAACATGCAGAATTTCGAAATAAATTAATTGAAGAAGGAGAGTTTCTGCTTGTCCATCATACCCTGCTTGAATGGCTTATTAAGAAAACTTCAGGGCTGTTGATTGATGAATCAATTATATATGAACTAATCAATCCTTATAAAGTAAAAAGAATTCCTGACATTGTCAGTTATCTAAATTTACTAAATGAAAAAATGGGTTGGGAAATTAAGGTTGAAGCGGAGTGCAGTCAGGATTTCGAGCCTGAAACTGCAAACCTTATTCTCTCAAATGGTAATTTCTGTTTTAGGGGAATAATGGCTCACAGTCTGGCCCTTTATCTGGCAAAACAGATGAAACTGGATGTCCATGGATTGTTCAACAGATCAAATGTAACAAAAATCTATTTTAAGCGGTTTGAATTTCTTGAGTATCAAAAAGTTCCTAAAGGGCTTGAAGAACACTTCGGGCCAATGGAAGGCACTTTACGGGAAGTTCAGAAAAGGCCGGATTTCTGGAAAAATCTTATCAAGACATACAGAGAGCAGAACTACCAGCGACTCAGCATGAACAGGAAGATTTTTGAAGCTTTTGTATCCGGAAATGTCCCATCTGTGGGTGACATGGCGAGAAATTTTGAATTGGTTGTAGGCAAGCCCCCGGCGGCTTTCACCCTTACTGAGCATATTCTGATTTTCAAAGAACTTTACCTTACAGACTGTATAGGAACTGATATTGAGATTTGTACGGAAAAGGGCAGTGAATATGTGAAACTGATTCATGACTATTCAAACATAAAAGTCTGTGAATATGTTGCAAAGTATTATTCAAATGTTTTCAAGTCAATTGGTTATCCTTTTACAGTTACTACCAATCCCAATATGATCATGTTCGAATTCAGGAAGAACCTTAGTTACACTACTATTTCTGAATGCGAAACAATGGGTATAGAATCCTAAGATCATTTGATTTTCTGATTTTTTTCACCAGGATAGATACATTCATATGTGGAAGTTTCCTATCCCTTTTCATGAGTGATGTGCTTCTGCTCTGGGACTGCCCTCTTCTTTTTGAAAAACTGTTTGTCGAATACGGGCTTGAATGCAGTCGGGCGCTCTCAACGTCCCTTGGTACTCCTTATCTTCCTGCCTGCAAGGTTCTGGTTTTGCCGACGGGTTTTGCAAATAAGCAGTACACGAAAATGGGTGTAGGGCTCGAACGTGGTAAACGCTCCCTCGAAAAATTTGTGGCAAAAGGAGGGATCCTGCTCATATTCAGTCCTCTTGTGCCGGAATACGAATATGAATGGCTTCCTTTCTCTCTGAAGTACGTAATGGAAGAAAACTCATGCACACCTCAACCTGTGGGTGAACATGATGCCCAAAAACTTGTGGAAAATATAGTTCCTCCTGTAGGATGTGACGGTTACTTTAAAGAAATCGATGCTGAAGTGGTACTCAAAGACGACAGAGACAGACCCATAATGGTCGTAAAAGAAATCGGAGACGGCATGATTGTTGCAACCTCAATACACGAACTGCCTGCAGCTGAGTTCTTTGAGTGCAGAGTTGCGTGTACGAAAAAAGTGAAAGTATAAAAATATCAAACCAGATGATTTGCTATGTCTAAATAATCCAAAACTGGAGCGAATATTTAAAAGAGTTAGTACAGAGAATTATAAGAGATAACAAACATAAAGAGAGTTCCAAGGGAAAAAACAGCTGACAATAGCAATTATTTAGGAATAGTTAATAATAACTTCAAGTTTTCACTTTGGGAATGGCTCTATAATTCCATTTCCCCAAATAATCATCAGAGAGAATATCGGTGACAGAAATACTTGAAATTATATTTTTGTCATTCCTTAGCTAACCCTCATTTAATTTTCTTTACGTTTTTATCCTTTTTATATTGCTCCCTAAGCCTATTGATTTCTTCTGCTTCACTTTTAAATTTGAGTGCAAAAAAACCGAAGCAGGGCTTTGTATGCCGAAATATAATACTATTCCCTGAAAAGCCAACAGGGGAAGTTGTACCCAGGAGAGTGACACCCTTTACTTTGTACCCGCCGGGTACAAGGTACGCGTCCTCCGAACAATCCTTAATAAAATTTTCACACTCTTGGAGGGTTGTATTTTTCAGGAGAATCTCAAATTCATATCCTCTCAAGCATACCATCCTTGTACCTTTATGATTTTTTGTCTTTAGATCAATCCTGAAAGATTCTGATAACTGCTACTGCCTTAAATGACTGCTAATTAAATTCAAGTTAAAATTATATATTTGATCTTAAAATGATTTTGCATACTCAAAATTTGGATATTTCAATACTTGATACGATAGCAGGCAGCGCATGGGGTTAAACATTGAGGAAATTTAAATTATAGCATAGTTCTACAGGATGACTTTAAACAATGAAACCAATCTGGAACTGTTGATATAGCAGTAGGTAATAGTGCCTAATGTCGATTATTAGTAGAATTATTATATAAAAATTCAAAAAGCAGAATTATTTCAGGATAAAACTGCTTAAAGAGATTGAAACCGATAGACAAGCTTTGGTGTTTCAGAATGCAAATTCATTAAAATCATACTTTCAAGGGACTGAAAAGTGAACCTAGGGAAATATGGAAAAATTAAAATGTTGTCTCGATTTCAAGGATTTCCGCCAAATATCAATTGCAAAGATTGAAATTCAGGATTAACCAATATCCCATTCCTACAGATAAAAATATCAGAGATGAAATGTTATGACCGGCGCAAAAGTGCTCCTTATGATGGGATGTCCCGAGATCCCAATTCAAACCAGCATAGCCTTGTATCTTTCCCATAAGCTGACCAGGTTAGGATTCGATGTAACCGTTGCTGGGACAGATGCCGCAACCAAGCTTTTGAAGGTCTCCGATTCCGACGGCTATTATGCAAAAAAGCTGGTGAGTCTCGATAAAACCCTGGAGGATATAATTGAGAAAAGAACGGATTTCGACATCTGCTTCGCCTTTATGCATAGCGATGCCGGAATGACCTATGCCACTACCATGAGCGCCATTTCTCAGGCTAAGATGTACTCCATAATCTTTGGCAGGAACGCCGAGGCTCTGGCCGAAACCATCGAATTCGATTGTGAAAAGCTCGTCGTAATGGACGTTCACAACCCCGTTCGTCTCAAGAACAAGGTGGATAAGGTAATGGAGGAGATAGTCAAATGAGCTGTATTGAACAGATGAAGTACAAGATTCTGCAGGAAAAGACGACTTTCAAGGTGGCCAGAGAGTATATTGAGAAAAATTCGGACGAGGTTTATTATGTACCCCCCGGCTACAAGATCTTCAAGGACTACTACGTAATAGGAGTACCGCCCATTGCTTTGGGGGCTAAGGGCAATGCTTTGGTCTTCACGTATACAAAACCCTGCTATGGAACTTTTGTCCTGACCATAGACGACGAGGGGAGCAAAAAGGAGATCGAACGGCTCAGGGAGATGGAAACTAAAAATGTAATTGCCTCATTGAAGAAGGACAAGCCTTTTGAAAGCTCCAAGGCACCCCCAACCAGCTACGAAGATGTATGGAAAAAGTGAAATCTAAGTGGTTGGGTATGTTCAAGAGCACAGAAGAGGATTTCAACATGGGGGACAAAGTTTTATCTTCACTTTCCTCTAAGTTGGCTTTCAAAATCCTCTAAATGACATCAAGATCGAGGTTTTATACTTTTTTACTCCATTACCAGATCTTTAACTTTGATTCCCCTTTCCACGATTTTTCCTACTATTTTTCCCCCGGTTATTTCTGCAGCTTTTGCAGCATCCCCTTCAGGCAGGATGATAAGAAAGCCCATACCCATATTGAAGGTTCTGTACATTTCAAGATCTTCGACTCCGCCTTCTTTCTGCAGGAATTTGAAAATGTCTTGAGGCTCGAGAGGGTCGTAAAAGTCGAAACCCAGTTTTGTCACCCTCCTCAGCTTCAAAAGTCCGCTGCCTGTTATGTGGGCAAGCCCATGGACTTCACATGCTTTAAGGACATCAAGTATCTCAATATAAATTCTTGTTGGAGCTAAGAGCTCGTCTCCTATGGTCTTTGACTTATCATAGGGACAGGGGTCATGGTAAGAGTATCCGGCTTCTTCAACGATCTTCCTTACAAGGGTGTAACCGTTGCTGTGAATACCTGTGCTTGAGATACCGACAATCACATCACCTACCCTGACTTTTCCTCCTTCAATAACCTGATCTTTCTTGACAATTCCAAGGCATGTGCCTGCAAGGTCAAAGCCTTTGATTATATCAGGCAGGGTTGCGGTTTCTCCACCCACTATAGACATTTTTGAGATTTCTGCTCCTTTAAGCAGCCCCTCTCCTATCTGGGCGGCGAAGCCTTCTTCATGCTTTTCAAGGGCAAGGTAGTCCACAAAGGCTACAGGTTCAGCCCCCACGGCCAGAAGATCATTAACGTTCATTGCGATGCAGTCTATTCCTACTGTATTCCATCTTTGCATTTCATTTGCAATAAGAACTTTTGAGCCTACTCCATCCGTTGTCATGGCAAGGGCATATTCTCCGAAATCCAGGAGCCCTGCATAGTGCCCTATTCCTGTTAGGGGGGCTCCGATGCCTTTACGAACGTAGCTGAGTTTCTCAACAAGGGTTTTGACGGTTTTTTCTTCCTTTTCAATATCCACGCCCGAATCAGCGTATGTTAAGTGTTTTTCACTCACTCTCTGCTCTTCCTGCCTGCTTTGTAGCTCTTTTTCGATTTCGTTTCCATTATATAATTCGAATTCGTCATGCAAGGTCTTGACCGCAGCAAATGCGTCATCTCCCCGCACAACGAAAGAGATATTGTACTGGGAAGAGCCCTGGCTGATCATAATGATATTAATCATTGAATTTCCAAGAGCTCCGAAAACTCGCTTTGCCACACCCGGTGTTCCTGCCATACCTGCACCCACGACTGCGACTACACAAACGTTTTCGTCCGAAGTAATTTCTTTTACGATTTCGTGATTGAATTCGGAATGGAGGGCTTTTAATGCGGGTTCCACATGTGATTCGCTGACCACGAAAGATATATTGGACTCGGAAGAGCCCTGGCTGATCATAACAACGTTTACTCCGGCCTTTGCAAGAGCTGTAAAGAGCCTTGCCACAGTCCCGACTGCCCCTGCCATCTCGGCGCCTGCAATATTAATAAGAGCCACATTTTTGATCAGGCTCACTGCTTTTACAACATGCCTGCACTGGAACTTCTCCGAAACAACGAGTGTTCCAGGGAATGCGGGATTAAAAGTATTTTTGACACGTACAGGAATGTGTTCTCTCATTGCAGGTTCAATTGTGCGTGGGTGGAGTACGTTTGCCCCGAAGTAAGAGAGCTCCATAGCCTCAGCGTAGGAAATCTGGGGGATTGTTTTTGCTTCTGGTACGATTCTCGGGTCAGTGGTCATGATCCCGTTCACTTCTTTCCAGAGCCAGATCTCATCAGCTTTCAGGGCCGCACCCAGAATGGAAGCTGTGAAGTCAGACCCGCTTCTTCCCAGGGTGGTAATAATTCCGTTTTCATTTTCTCCTATAAAGCCTGTGACCACTAATACCTGGGATCCAAGTCTACACTCCAGTCTCCTTTTCACAAGTTCGTAGGTCTTTTCCAGAGGCCTGGCATTCCCATAATCCGAGGAGGTAATTATCCCTGCTTCTCCACCGGTGTATTCGGTTGATGCAATTCCAAGAGATCGGACTGCCCCTGAAACAATTGGAGCCGCCAGACGTTCTCCGTACGACGAAATGTAATCAATGGACCTCGGAGTAAGCTCACCCAAATAACAGATCCCGATGAGGGCTTTTTCGAGCTCATCGATGCGGAGATCGAGGATCTGGAGGACTTCTTTTGCAACTGTGGGGTCATCAATAGCATCCTTTACGGCGTCATGATGTTTGTTTGTAAGTTCGGTTTTAAATTCCTTCACAAGGCTGACTTTGCCTTTTGTTGAGGCCAGGTTTGCATTCTCCAGGAGTCTATCGGTTACCCCACCGAGCGCCGAGGTTACTACCACGATCTGATTGCCTTCTTCATAGTACCTTTTCAGAAGCTGGGCAACATGACCTATCTTTTTTCCGTCCCCAACGGAAGTTCCTCCAAATTTCATTACAATTTTCATGATCGGATCACGTTTTGGCATTAAATAAGTTATTCCCGAATAGTTATTTATTCTGAAATGATAATTCTAATAACTTTGATCTTAACTGTTTAATAATTACCTGAGTAATATCTCGCTAAAATACAGAACATCTATTATTCCCGTAGGTAGTTTCTCTACAAAACAATTTCATTTGTAAAGAACGCTATACGTAGGCTCTTCGTCAATTAATAAATTTTACGCTGAGAACCTTTCCTGTATAAGATATGATACTATATTATAATGCTTGTGTAAAATGAATGTAGAAATTAAAACATTTGGATTGGCAGAAAAAATTGCTGGCAGATGCCCAATAAAATTCCTGTAACTGGCATTCGGTGGAAAGTGATATATTTAATTCCCGAGATGAAAGAGTAAAAATGTTGAAAACAGGTGAAGCAATGAAATACGCCGTACTTATAGGAGACGGAATGGCTGATTACCCGATAGAAGAACTGGGTGGAAAGACCATTCTTCAGGCAGCCCGAACCCCTGCTATGGATTATATCGCAGAACACGGGAAAGCCGGGCTTGCAAAAACTATACCTGATGGTTTTCCCCCAGGCAGTGATGTCGCAAATATGTCCATTCTCGGGTACGACCCGGCAGTCTATTACTCTGGAAGGGCTCCTCTGGAAGCTGCCAGTATGGGTGTAGCCCTTGCACCCGATGATGTGGCTTTCAGATGTAATCTCATAACCATGGATCACGGGAGAATAAAAGATTACAGTGCAGGGCATATCAGCAGCGACGAAGCAAAAATCCTCATCGAAACTCTTGATACGGAACTCAGCACAGAAGAACTGAACTTTTATCCAGGAATCAGTTACAGGCACCTCATGGTCGCCAGAAGGAACCTGGGGGCTGAAACGGAATGTACTCCACCGCATGATATTACAGGAAAGAGAATTGAGGAGTACCTGCCGAGAGGAAAAGACGGAGAGTTTTTTTCCGGATTAATTGAAGCATCTATGGTCGTTCTTGAACTGCATCCAATTAACCTGAAAAGAATTGAGGAAGATAAGAACCCAGCAAATTCAATCTGGGTCTGGGGTCAGGGTCACACTCCAAAATTTACACAATTTCAAGAACTTTATGGAATAACCGGGGCAATCATCTCGGCAGTCGATCTCCTGAAAGGCATAGGAATTTGTGCAGGCCTGGAAGTAATTGAAGTTCCGGGGGCAACCGGCTATCTGGATACCAACTATGAAGGAAAAGCCAGTGCTGCCTTTGAGATCCTAAAAACCAGGGATCTTGTTTTTGTTCATATCGAGGCCCCTGATGAAGCTGGACACGAAGGAAGCCTTGAAAAAAAGTTACAGGCTGTTGAAGATTTCGACAGCCGAATAGTAGCCCCTATTCTTAAACACGCTGAAGCTTCCGGTGAGCCCTTTACAATTCTGATACTGCCCGATCACCCGACTCCCATTTCCTTAAAGACGCATACTAGGGACCCCATTCCCTTTGCAATCTACAGGACTGACAAAGATGAACCGGATGAAACAAAGGTTTTTGATGAGGAATCGGTTAAAAAAGGTTCTCTGGGCCTGGTAAAAGCCTCGGACCTGATAGGAATGCTTGTAAGGGCTAAATGACGATATTTTTCTGGTTCATGATTTGATTCTTCGATCTGATTCTTCGATCTGTCCGGCTTCCTTAAGTTTCCCGAAAACCCTCTGCTTCAGGTTTTCGGAGATTTTTTCTTTTATTGTTCAGTGTCTTGTTTTTGTACTATATTTTGGTGAAATTAGCCATAGAAATGTATATATCCTTTCTCAATATATTCAAAATAACACAGATTCTACTGTGGTATAATTTTATTTAAGGGGGAATTTAAGATGAAATGGCCTGCTAAAAGATCATTTTCAGGACCTGCACGATGGGATCCTTTTGAAGAGATTAAAAGGACGCAAGAGCGCCTGAACCAGCTATTTGAAGACTTCATGCCTATGGAAGAATGGGGAGGCGGAAAGGTATTTACTCCTGCCGTTGACATCAAGGATGAAGAAGACAAGCTTGTTGTCACTACCGATCTGCCAGGAATCAACAAAGAGGATGTTGAGATAAGCCTTAAAGAAGACATGCTTGAGATAAGCGCAAAGAGCGGAAAGGAAAAAGAAACAGAAGAGGAAGGATATATTCGCAGGGAAAGAGCATATACTCGTTTTTACCGGGCTGTCCGCCTGCCTACCAGCGTTAAAGAGGAAGGAGGCACTGCAAAAATAGAAAACGGTGTCCTGACAATAACGCTTCCGAAAATGAAACTGGAAGAGCCAGTAAAGAAAATACAGATCGAATAATCATTCGAGAACAAAAAGATAACCTTCCATTTAATGACTGACTGCGGGAGAAACTCGCAGCTTTTATTTTAGAATCATCTTAGTTTTCCGAGCTTATACAAACTCGAAATTTGCTTTTTTGAATTTATTATTGGAATAACAAATTTGCTTTTTTGATCTTGTATTCGAATAAGCATCGGTTATCTGTAATGACAAAGATTATGAGCTGATCTGTGGATTCAAAACAACAACTTTCTCTAATTCTGGCCCTGCTATTCGTAAAAACTGTAATTTATGGAAAGGAAGCAGGAAAGGGATTCGATATCAAAAGAGTTCTCAACCCTCATGACCTGGCTCCTTAGTTCTCGATCTTCAGGACCTGATTCCTTTATTTATCCCGGATATATCTGAGTTGTAATATTCAGAATCAGAGCATGGCTCCACATGAATTGAGTAGTGACCATTTTTGCCGCAGATTTCCTTTAGCCTCTTTTCCACCTGCGTTGAGATTTCGTGCGCATCCACAACACTCAGATCCCTATTAACCTCGATATGAACATCCGCAGCCATGGCGTTTCCGATCTTTCGGGTTTTTAGCTCATGGAAGCTTAATACACCTTCAGTGGATATCAAAATCTCTTCAATACTTCTGTAGGTCTCCGAATCCAGTGAAGCTTCCAGCAGCTCGTTCAGGTTTTTAGAAGAGATCTCAAATGCCACTTTAAAGATAAAGAAACTTATTACAACCGCTGCTATTGGGTCGAGCACCACCCATCTGCCTCCAAGAAAGATTGCGCCTCCGACTCCGATCATGGTTCCTGTTGAAGAGAAAGCGTCAGAACGGTGTTCCCAGGCATTTGCGATCAGAGCATCACTTTTAAGTCTTCGGCCATGTACTATGGTGTAACGGTACAGCCACTCTTTTAACACAATTGAGAGCATTGCTACAAGAAGAGTGATTTTGCTTGGCGTTGGCAGCATCCCTCCCTGATAAAAAGCAATGATTTTCTGAAGGCCGCCCCAGAATATTCCAACAGCCGCCGCAAAAAGTACAAGCCCTGTAAACGCTGCAGCTAAGGTTTCAATTTTCCCGTGCCCATAATTGTGCGTACTGTCCCTTGGTTTTTTGGCAACCTTTAAACCAACTATCACTGCGATGTCGGTTATTAAGTCGGACAAAGAGTGAGCTGCATCAGCAACCATTGCCGAACTATTGCCTATAATTCCCACCACAAACTTAAAACAAGTCAGTAAAAAGTTTAAAACCATCGAAACTTTTGTTACATAAGCTGCCTGGGAATATCTGGTATTCTCTTTATCCTCAGAATCAAAGAGAGTTTCTGTACTGGTACCATCAATATTTTCCATATTTTCTCAGAGAATCTTGATTTAGTTTTATAAATTGTAGATATTATATTTACTAATATATTATTGTACCATTAAACGGAGCATGTAAGTAAGTAATCAATAAATATAAAGTTTCTCGTCCATTAGTTGAGGGATTTTTTAGGCCATTTGTTACTGTTTTTTGCGTCACAGTTTATCCGAAAACTGTAATTAAATAAAAATTAAAATATTGATTATTAGGGTCCTCCAAAATGAGTGTGTAAACTAAGATCACAAAATGCTTATTTTAGGCGATGGCTAGCTTAATCACAGAAAAAACGAAGCCCGCAAAGAAAATATATAGCTTAACGGTAATAAATTATTGAGTGCTTATATTCATAAATATATATCACTTCTATTTTGGAGGAGGATAACATGGGAATGATAAGCGAGTTTAAAGATTTTCTTTATGAATACAAGGTAATTCCACTGGCAATTGCTTTAATCATGGGTATCGCATCCACGGCTTTTATAAAATCTTTTGTTGATAACATAGTCATGCCGATCATCACACCTTTTATTCCGGGTGGAGCCTGGAAGACTGCAACGCTAGAAATTGGACCCATAGTACTTGGCTGGGGTGCCTTTCTGGGAGAATTGATAAACTTTATTATCATCGCACTTGTGGTTTTCATCATTGCAAAAAAGATGTTGAATGAGGAAAAAGTGACCAAAAAGTAAAACCTGAAAAAGTCATATTTTTTACGTTTTTACTTTTTCAGGTTCAAAATATCACTACTGTATTTTTTTATTTTGACCAGGCATGGCTCACTTACTTAAAATTGTTGAGCATCAACAAATTGTGCGGGTGCTTCTTGAACTATCCCAAAAACACGATATAAAATTTGTGACTGCTTACAGACTGCTTTCTCATCCTTTCAGGGTCTTATTTTCACAGGAGTGGTTTAAATGAGTATCGTGTCACTCCTACTCAATTGCTCCACAAAAGAGAGAATAGAAGCTTTTAATCTGTTAATTTCACATCCAGATACAGAACCTATTTTTGAATCAAAAGTATCTGCTATCGTGGAAAAAGTCTTATTGACTTCTGAACTTAAACCCATAAAACGGATTGCAGAGCTTGAGACAGTAACCGGACTTAATGATTTTGCTGATTTTGAAGATGACGAAAGAGAGCCGAATATCCCTGAAAAAATAGAAGCTCTCAAAGAAGAAATCCAGAACATTGAATACAAAGCTCATGTAAGCCCCACTATTACATTAGAACCTACATCTAAGACAGAAGTGAGAGCAAGTCTCTTAGTAAGCGAATTAAAGGACTCTGGGAAGGACCACTTAACAAGTCACGAAATCATTCATTTCTTGAAATCCAAATTACCTGATAACTGCAAAGTCAATGAAAAAATACAGAACATTCGGAAAGTAAAGCAGGATGTTCTTAGGGCTGCATCTCAAATGTATCCAAATGTGTTTTTATCAAAAAAGAAGACCGGACATAAAGAAGTTAGACTTATTCTAAGTTCGTAACTGATTGTAACCTCGTTACATACAACTAAGAAAAAGAGTAGAATAAGAAATACTTGGATCTCATGTTATCCGGTTTATAAAAAATAAAGGCTCTAACAAAAAGAAGAAATCTTTAAAATAAAAAGATTGAACTTCTTTAAAGAAAGTATGTAGTATAATGTCGTTAGCTGTGGATATAAAAAAAGGAATAGTTAAGAATGAATTAAAGTTTAATCTCATTAAAGATTTTATCTCGATTGTATGTAACCTGGTTACCATGGGTTACGTTTTCTTATAAAGTACGTTTTATAATTAATAGCGAATAACCATAACGAAAAGCCTTTATTCTCTTTAATAGAAAGGAAGGATAACAGGCCGATAAATCGCTTTAAACCTCAACATAGCGAACATTATTATATCGGCCTGTTGCAGTTATTCACTTTATTGCATTGACCCTATAATGTATTTCAAAATGACGCAAGAGAAGTACGTGCCTAATGCTATGAATAATACGGTTTTGGTAAATCTGTATATTGTTTTTTTCATATGATCTTACATCTCTCTGGATTAATTTTCTATCACAAAAAGTAATGATTTAAAGAATATTAACATTACTATTTTTCTGATTCATTTATAACGTAAAAAATAAGTTGCAAAAAAAATCAAAAAAGAAGAACGGGCAACATAGACAACGGAACCGCGTGTCAATATTACTCTTTAAAATAGATCCCTAACTGTTTTAAATTACATGGAGAGAGCATAAAACACATTAAGGGTAGCAACTATAATAGATTAATTAGTAAGTTATTGAGAAAGTAAGCCCGTTTATGAAAAGCTTAATCTTTTTCTAATTCCTTCTATTTGGCATGAAAGTACGTGAAGATTCTATTCCTCACGTGCTCTCTCTGTCCTCTTTTCCCATAATTGCAAATATTCCACTAATAATTGTTATCCGTTCATCAACCGAGAATATTTCCGTCTCAAC
>MDTP02000074.1 GCA_001714685.2 Methanosarcina sp. Ant1
AGAACGTTATTCTTCATAATTCAGTGTACATTATATAACATTTTGAATATGTTGAAGTCGGTCTTGCAAATTACAGCTCATGAAATGAAATCAATAATTGATGAAGACATTGGAAAGTCTGTAAAATTGAGGATAAAATCACTAGGTGGAATACCGATTAGGTTATTTCTGCGTCAATTAAAAAATACATTAGAGAAAGAGATAGACTACTACACATCCAGTTAACTGAAGTGTAGTAACCAAACAGTAAACCAAACAGTAGCCTAAAATATACAATGGTTTAATAGCGGAAACTAATGAAGTTTTTTGGAACAGATGTTGTTTTTGAATTATGTTGTACGAGGAATCGTTCAAGAATCATAATTTCTGCTGATGATTCGTAACATTTTATCATAGATGAAGAAAAAAGACGAATTAGCTATTTCAGCCATTCGGAACTACACCCAATCGGAACTACTGAACCTCGCCAAAAGCAGAAAGCAGACTCTTTTTGTCAGATTTGACCAATAACTCACCCCACTATAACTCCCTCCGCTAAATGTAACAGTTCCATATAAGTGAACTGCAGACTGTTAAAGGTTTAAAAATCGTAAAATTACAGCTAAGAGTTATAGAAAGAGATCAGAAAAGAATGATCTGAGAAAAGAATGGCCCGAGGTTCCTGGAACCCCGGGCAGTCTTTGTCTGAAAAACATGGAATTAGAGAATTTTATCGAGTTCCGATGATAATACACTTCCCTGGGTTACTCCCATAAAGCGCTTTACTTCGACCCCATCTTTCTCGATGATCAATGTCGGAACAGCATGTATGCTATATTTTGAGGCAAGCTGCTGGTTTTCATCCACATCGATAACTTTGAACTCAACCTTATCCTTGTACTTTTTTTCGAGCTCTTCTAGAATCGGTTTTTGCATCCTGCAAGGTCCACACCATGTTGCGGAAAAGTCCATTAAGATCGGTTTCATAAAATCACCTATAATACTTTGAAATGTCTGAGACTTTCTTTGTTCTTATTTGATCCACTCCGGAAAGCGTACCAAGAATCGTACATATACTGCCTGTACGACAAAGCTACCGGAAACCCAATCCTGAATGATAGGCGACCTGAAAGATGGAATTACCAAATACGGGTCGGTACTCAATTTATTGTATATATTATCTTCGAGAATATATAACGCTTATCTCATCCTATGGGTTTTATTTTAAACACATTATTAAGAAAACTAAAGAAAGCACTAGCAAGCTTTTGTCTCAATATTCGAAAACTTCACTGGAAACAGGTGCTTCCGAAAGCCCTTCTAGACTATTATCTCACAGGCATAACCTACATGAAGCTTCCCTTGAGGGTATTTCTGAAGAGTAAACATTCACGCATTTTTCTGACTTCCGAGATCCTTGCCTTCTGTCCGGCCTTTAATAATATTACCAAAGTACATACAGCCTTCCATTGAGATCGTTGGCATGTCCGGAGACTCATTTACCATATTGACCGGGGCACCCCGGATCAGCACACAGGGGATCCTTTCTCCGGCCTCTCCCATAAGAAGTTCCGCAGCAGAAACAAGGTTATCTGCCACTGCTTTATATGTTATACGGAGGGGTTTGCCGTAGATATCGCAAGTTCCCCGTGCATCCTCCACAGGTACAAATCCTGAAACTCCAAGTGCAATTCCTGTACACCCAAGCCTGAGAGGCTGAGTCCTGCTGTCCCCGATAATTACTCCGAGCTTGCAGGAATAAAACTGTTCAAGTCTGGCCCGAATATATTCCGAACTTTTCCGTGGGTCTTTCGGAAGAAGGACTACATGACCTTCAGGAGCATTGGATGAATCGATTCCTGCATTAGGGGCTAGAACACCTTTCGTGATGGTAAGCGCAGCTCCAGGCACCCCCCCAAAAATCTCATCGCATTCCTGAAGCACGAGTTCCATTTCTCTGGGATCTATCCCGTATTTTTCCCCAAGAAGTTGTGCCTTTTCCCCTGGAATAATGCTTGCAAGCTCAACAACTCTTTTTTCCGCCGTGCCAACTGCAGATTCGGCCAGCACGAAAATATCTCCTTCAATTGGAACAACGCCTGCGTCCTCCAGTGAAGTTTCCAGAATCTGCACGATGTCGTCCCCTTCCCTGATAATAGGGGTTTTAATCCCAAACATCTGAATGGAAGTTTTTTCTGAATTCATATTTTGTTGCCTTTAAAAATGATGATCAGCTTTAGTTTCTTAATCGAAAATAATAGATGTATAATCAAACCGTAAAATACCTGAGATGTTGATAAATGTATCCGAAAGTTCCATAAAAAGAAATAAAACGTATAAGAGTGTGAGCTTAATTACAGATGAATATTTTATTTCTCTCTCCAGAAACTCAATATCGGCTTTTTGCTGCCAATGTTTATCTTTTTAATTAAAGGTTTAACTTGAAAGTTCCTCTTATATAATCAATTATTATCTTTTGTTTTGAAAGCTTATTTTTCATAAAAGAAAATTATAATAAATTTATTTAAATAGGTATTCTTATTCGCATGGCATTATTATTCGTGTAGTGTTTACTTTATAATTGCAATTATTGGATATATCAGGAGATTCCCTGCTTTTCTACTGGCTGAAGTTTTCCAAAGTCTTCATTTTTTCCCCATATTTCCGTATCTTAAGGACGTTTACCACTCTTGAAACTCTATATGAGTGCTCCTGCCTCTTTTCGGCTTTTCGAGCCTGATATACTCTAATTGAGCGAAGAAGGTCGATTTTTCGGAATTCGGGCCAGAAAGGAGCACAAAAGTATGTTGCACATTCACTTCCGTTAGCCTGCCAGGGGAGGAAATTAGAGACTCTCTCATCACCACCTGTGCGAATAATTAGATCCACATTTGGGACGGAAACTCCTGGAGCAGGATAGAGGTATTTTGAAATAAGGTTTTCATCTACTTCTTCAAGGAAAAGCTTGCCGCTGGAAACACAGCCTGCAATGTCCCGGACAGCCTGAATGATTTCTTGCCTGCCTCCGTAAGCAATGGCCACGTTCAGGTGAAATTTCCTGTAATGTTCCGTAGATTTTTCTATTATTTCAATTGACTCATTTAGAAAAACAGGCAATTTTGACCTATCGCCTATAACCCGGACCTGCATCTCATTTTCATGCGTCTTTGGATCGGAATAAAGTTTAAGAAATTTTTGGTTGATAAGGTTAAAGAGGCCGTCAACTTCCTCTTCGGATCGCTGGAAATTTTCTGTAGAAAGAGCATAAAGAGTAAGCTGTTTCACTCCTATTTCATAACACCACTCGATAACCTTTTCGGTAACTTCTGCCCCCATCGCATGCCCGAAACTCCTAGTCTTTCCCAGCTGCCCTGCAAATCTGCGGTTCCCGTCCATAATCACAGCTATGTGATGAGGAATTTCAGAACTTTGAATTTTCTTTTCGAGCCTTCTCTCATATCTCTGGTAAAATACACTGAAAGTGCGGTTTTTCAAGAAGCGAATTCCCGCCCAGAAAGCTCCTCTCCAATATAAACTAGTTTTTAATTTCGTCAATGGGCCCCCTTTAAATATAGGCTGAGAGAACTATATAATTCGTATCCTTTTGTGATATATATTTTGCGCCATGTGTTTAAATTTCTTTTGGGAGAAATATATCCAAGGCCATTTAGTTTTTCGGTCGTATATAAATTGTGGAACTCTTCAACATTAACTTCTAAAAAAGCTTGGACGAGTGGGCAGCTTCGAAAAGTTATTAGGAATCAGACTATATCTACTATTGTTTGTTTCAGAAGTCATTACGTAATTGTAAAATTATAAATTTACTGCAACTGATTACATTTATTTATATCACTATATTTTGTACCCGAGTCTTGTTAAAGTTATAGTCAACACAGAAAATATTTACACTTTATAAATCTTGTTCAATTCCAAGAATGATGTTCAAAAATATACTTGACTTATCCATCGACTAAAGTTTAAACAGCAGAGTTGCGGCTCCCGAGTTTCGCTTCGGGATCACAGAAAATCGGAGATTTTCTGGGAGTTGCACTGCAAGTGCAACAGCACGAGGTCCGTTTCGCTCGCTTCGCTCCCTCAAGCGGACTAATTTATAACAGTGGTGTTGCGCATCACGGAAGAAAGTCAGCAAGGGCACATTTTTTTCCGCGTTTTCCGCATTTTCCGGGGTTCAACTAATGATATGATTTTAGCAGATAGTGAAATTGCTTATGAAGCAGAGCGATAAGCATGGTATTATACACTATATTTATTGCCAGACTTAAACATCGTGCTGTGAAGTGATATCGCGATCAGACAAAATAGATCTACTAAAAAAGAGTTAAAACTACTCTAGATATAGTTATAGGGCATACGCGGTTGAAATCCGCAATTACGGAATAAAAACTCAAACTGTTCAAAATATGTTGATTTCTACAAACCTACATGTTCTTGATTTTGCTCTCAAACACACAGTTATTAATATGTTTATCTGTCGTCATTTAAAGATATATCCCGTATTTCTAAAAGTTCACACAATCTATTCAAAGCGTATTTTTTTTCATGTATCATAACTTCTAATTTATTAACCTCCACTTCCAACTGCTCGATTTCTATTTTTAATTGTAGTACCTGCTCTTTGATAAGATCATTACTCTGCATTATATCCGCCCAATCATAATGTCTTTATGTTCCTTAAGCCATGATACCGCTTTTACATATAAATCAATGCGTTTCCACCTTTTATAGATTCACTTAACTGACTATATTATTATTATCTATTGCTTTAGTTGTACATACAAGTTAAAAATTTACTATCATTACTAAATTTGCGAGTAAAATCAATTTTTTTCGCAGGAATCGCGAGCTCATCCTCATGATAAGACAATGAAAGCTTATTATTTAAGCTCTGTACTAGATTATATAAATGGATCACAAAGCCCAATGATGATTATCTGAGAGCGTTGCACAGCATTTATTCATGTAAGAAAGCGTGTAATTTCACAAATAACAGATTGTATCGGCGTTATACTGAAATGACCACGCCAGAAATTGATATTAAATGAATTGCGGCCAAGGTGTGTTCCTTATATAAAATTATGGTATCACTGGTTCTTATTCTTTAAGTAAATAATCAGGCAAGTATTATCAGGGCTTCCAGGATGACTGCATAATACAACGGATTGCCCCCAATATTAAATCTAAGTATAAATAGTGAGCCTTTCTCATCTGGGCCCCTGTCAATCCCTGCGGCACTATTTAACCCAATTTTGACAGATCTTACTGATTATATAGTAGTTCATTACAAAAAACGCATTGTATTGACGCAATGTTGTTAGAACCATAAAAAATGTCAAACATCAAAAAACATAAGATATAAATTTCAAATATATGAAGAAAACAGGTGCTTGAAGCCTATTTATAGAGTATACAATTTGTGCTTCTGTCAAATTAGAAATTTAACCTCTCTTCTATACACATATGGCCTGAGATTAAATATGCATTTAAGCTTAATCCGACAACAATTAGAATCAATCCTCCAAAATGGGATCATACCTTTTCTTCTGTCTATCTCATACGAGGGCTTAGATTCCTGAAACATATCTTGACTTACCCTCTATGTATTATGACACTACGTATTCTGTAATTACAGCCTCTACTGCGGCAACTCCCCCCCACGTTGACGCCTGGCAGGAAATAAGCCCGTAGAGAATTTAAGTACGGCTCTGAGTGACTTCCTGGATGACCAGATCAAATTATGATTCGTATAGTAATATTGCCAAGCGAAAGTTCTGCCAGGGTAGCAATGCCGGCTCTTGAGAATGAGCTCAATTTGGATTTGCCAAGCCAATAATATGTGCCATAGGCAGTTGAAACTTCAGCTATATTGACCAGAGTATTCGCGTCTATTATTACCCACAGCCGTGTCTTATCGCGGTAGATAATATGTCCACTATGAACACGACTATTCCTCTAACCGCAGTTCCTCCACAGATATATATAAGAGGCGTGAGATTTACGTGGAAGCCTCTGAACAGAGGAATATTTTAAAAAATCGCAAATGAAGCAGCATTACACGTTCCAGCTATGGTTATTGCCAAAATGCTGTCGGTAGATTCTCTTTTCTCATCCAATAGATAAATACATAGATCAAAAATATCGAGATAATCCACTATATAGCTAACACTCCAAACCCTGACGCCTTTGTGTCAATATACTGTACAAAAACCATTTTGTTGATTTGGAATTACCAAGATGACCTTTGGTAAGGAATTATTTCCCATCTTGGCAGGTTGGAATGTGCTATATGAGATCCCTTGCAGGGTGAAAGCACCATATTTTAGATGCATATAAGCCATGGCTGAATTTCCTGATCATTTATATTTTTACATATGCGCAACATTTTTAGACTACTTCTCTCATTGTAACCACAAAATTTAATATTGGCATAATATCAAATAGTTTGGTATTATACCAACTTTAAAACTAGTGCATTGATTTCAGAGCATATTCACAAACTTGGATTTTTGAATACGTTCATCGATCAATGGATTTCCCACTAAATAACAGATTTATTTGGGAATCTCAGTACTAGTTATAATCAGACCTTAAAAGGATTGAAACAAAATTCCACTTTGAACTCCTCTGAAGCCCAGCAACCCGTAACACAGCCTGAAAGCATATTAACAAACAGCTTTCTCACTGAGATTATATCGCCGACAACTTGAGGAGGGAGAGACCAGGGATGAGATCCTTTTGGTGCATAACGCCCCAGAAAGCCCTAAAAAATGAAAAACTAATCCAAGCAGAGGACATTAGATGGAAACGGATTATTTGTTTAATATTTTCTTAGAAGCTTTAACAGACAGCGCAAAAATGATTCCACTACTTCTTATTATTTATGTTGGAATTGAGTTAGTTGAATATAAATATGCAAACAAGATCAGGGAAGCGGTACAAAAGGCGGGAGCAGCTGGACCTGCTGTAGGAGCTTTGACAGGCAGTTTCCCTCAGTGCGGCATATCCGTTGTCGCTTCGGCTCTGTATACACAAAGGTTAGCCACTATTGGCACTTTGCTTGCTGTTTATCTGTCCACTTCAGATGAAGCAATTCCAGTAATTCTTTCTCAACCAGAAAGCACTAAAATTATTGTGCCTTTGATCATAACAAAGATTATTATCGCTCTAATAGGTGGATATGCTGTTGATTTTGCTTTTAGAAAATCGAACAAAGAGACCTTAGCCCATATCAAGGCATATGCAGAAGGTTCCGATAGCAAACATCATAATCATGAAAAAATACTTGAGGAAAAAGCTTGCTGTGGTCACAGCGCAAGCCCTTCCTCAGTAGAATTTAATCCTAGGGAGATTATCCTTCACCCAATAATCCACACAGCCAAGGTTTTTATTTTTATTTTTATTGTTTCGTTTGCAATTAATTTTGCTATTGCTCAAATGGGTGAAGAAGCGTTCGCAAAACTGTTCTTAGGGGATAGTATTTTCCAACCTTTTTTAGTGGCGTTATTCGGACTTATTCCAAATTGTGCTTCTTCTGTCGCGATAACGACGTTGTATCTTAAAGG
The DNA here is from genome assembly GCA_001714685.2 of Methanosarcina sp. Ant1. Lineage (GTDB taxonomy): Archaea > Halobacteriota > Methanosarcinia > Methanosarcinales > Methanosarcinaceae > Methanosarcina. Next base: position 7,560 of record MDTP02000074.1, read on the forward strand.
TGCCATTACTTATGGCTCAGTGATTGCTGGACTCTGCACTAGTGGCGGTCTAGGATTATTAGTCTTGTTTAAAGAGGAAAAAGACAAGAAGCATGTGTTAAGGATATTGCTTCTACTGTTTGGGATAAGTGTCTCAGCGGGATATATTATTCAGTATATTATTTATTAACTATTATCAGGGGATAAGACATGTAATTTCCAGGGGCATTGAAAGCGGAGAAAGATGTACTGATTACGGGCTGTCTCAAAAATGCATTTGATGCTACAATTGGATAATGGGTAAGCTACAATTGGATAATGGGTAATATTGACTTTAAATTCAGGTAGGCAATTATTCAGAAATTCAGATCACCTGCTTTCGGCAGGTGAGCGTAAAAATTCATTTTACTTTTTTTACTGATATCGGTTTTCTCAAAACTTTCAAAATAATATTTATATAGTTACTTTTAAATTTTGTGTAAATGTTGATAATATACTCGTAAATTTATATGTGTTGTAAGTGGGAGAAATAACAAATCACGTTAAATACTTATTCCGAATGACACTGATTTTCAGATTTATCACTAAAAAATTCAATCAAAACTTTATATATGTTGAGAGTATTTGCTGCCGAAAGCAGGATATAACTTTGGGTCAATCACAAATTTTTAAAACTAAATTTGGTGTACCTCCAAATTTCCCAGTGACAGCAATAAATATAGTTAACTTAAGTTGCGGCTTAAATCTGGAAATGGGGGGACTGTCCATCTATTTTTTTCCCTGTATTTGTTATCTATATCGAAAAAACTTCACAATTTCCATCCTTCAATATCGATACACGCGTAAAATATGCCGTCGTGCTCGTAAAAACTCATTTTAAAATCCAAGATTCCAGATCAAGATCCACTAAAAAAAGGATGAAATGTGCCTGCTAAACCGGCCTGGAAATGATCATACTCGAAAGCAATATCCACTAAAACCAGGACTGAAACTCTATAATCAGGAACACGCTGCCTTATTTCTAAATCGTTTAAAACGAAGCACATTAAAACAGGAAATAAAATGGACGTATCCCTGATCCCATAGAGATTGATAGTTTAAAATCATGCCATCGAGAGCGTGAAACCATTTAACCGGCTCATTATCGGGCCGCTTAAAACGGACGTAACCAGTGCCATGATGACTAAAGCCACAAACAAGCGGTCATCGATAAGTCCCGCATCCCTGGCGACAGTAGCCAGTATCATCTCCATTGCGCCCCTTGAGTTCAAAGCAAAACCTATGACTGCAGACTGCCTCCACGACATCTTACTTATCCTCAGGCCAAGCATCACACCGAGTACCTTACCTATACATGCAACTAAAAGAACTGCCAGCACAAGGACAAGGTCAAATGATGCCACGAAATTCGCCTTTAGTCCGATTGAAACAAAATAGAGAGGGGCAAAAAAATACATAACGAACTGATAGACCATCTCATGCGCCTCATCGCGCTTCTCCAGGTTCTGAGAGAACGCCAGGCCCACCAAAAAGGCGCCAAAAACGGCATGTATCCCGATAGCTTCAGCACAAGCTGCGGCCAACAATATAAGGACCGTCGTTATTCCGAGGAACGCCCCTGGCCAGGGCATATATGACTTAAGCCATCTTAGAGCTCTCTGCGCCAAGGCCCGGCCTATCGTAAGCATAAAAGCAAATAGCAGAAACACCAGGAAGAAAGTAATGTACGGCGAAATATTAATGATGCTCTCATGTGCGAAATTACTCAAAATAAAGGCGAATAACGACCATCCTACCAGGTCATTGATGGTTGCTGCCCCGATAATTATCATCCCCATATCCGTATTCATCAAATCCAGGTCCATGAGAGTTCTAGCGATAACCGGAAGGGCCGATATTGACAGCGCCGTTCCCATGAACATCGCGAAAAATAGTGTTTTACCCTGAAAATGCTCCCCCAACAGGTCTGGAAACAGGACGACCATGCCGAAGCCCAGTATAAACGGCACCACTATACCCGTTAAGCTGGCCCAGGCTATGTTAATGCCTCTTTTCTTAACAAGGCTCAGGTTCATTTCCAGTCCTGCGGCGAATAAAAAGAAAAGCATACAAATCTGAATAAGAGCGTCTCTGCCCTGAAATACGGCCCCTGATACTGGAAATAACCAATTGTAAGTGCTGGGACTGAGCCATCCCCAGACAGTTGGGCCGATAATGATGCCGCCAAAGAGCTCGCCAAATACCGTAGGAAAGTGAAGCCTACTCATCAATTGGCCGCACAATAGCGCCATAGATAGCATCAGAGCAATCTCCAGGAAAAAAATTACCATATCCATCGGCGCCATACAACCTCACCTCAATGTTTTTACATTCAACCTGGCTATTTGAAAATTATATAGCCATGGTTCCCATAAGTTGCTTCAAAAAATTGTTTTACTTGACTCCATCCCTCTTACAACTGAATACGGTTTTTTATATTAAGAAAAGTCATAAGTCAGATGTCACAAATGTGAATTGTCCTTGCTATTTAAATTCTAAAAGAATTGCATCCCGAATTGCTCTCATTATCAGAAAAACGCTCGTTAAATAAGTCTTTTTGCATTCACAGTTTTGTCTGAATAATACAGTATTGATCCATAACAAGCTGTTTATTAATTTTGATATAATATTAAACCATTGGTTATCGATCAGCAATTCCCGTTTTGAACAAAAACACTTGCGAGAGATGGTTAAATATTATAATATTTCGTAATAATTTTAATTCACTGTAAACATTTACAGAATACGAATCTGAAGGCATGTTTTGAACATTGACTGCAAAGAATGAGAGGAATTATAACATCAAATTCTTTAAAAAGCGACTTAACATATGAAAAAATTTACCGAAACTGTCTCTTATTTTATTATCTCAATCCAGAAGGTTTGAAATTATAAGGCCATTATTTGTTGGTTTTTCTTGTAAGTGAGAGCGTCGGAAAGGTCTGGAATCTATAAACCTCACACAGTCATTGAACTCAACTCCATAAATCGGCATTATATGAAATTAATAAATTTATTAACGATGAAAAAACGAGTCAAAATTTAGATAATTATGTACTTTTCCGACGCTCCCAAAATAGAATAAATCAGTATAAATAAAATGATTACGAACTATAAAAATATTAAACCTTCGTTTGCATGTGTTTTTGTTCAAAACGGGAATAGCTGGTTATCGATTAAAGAAGTTTTTTGCCTGTACATTCTCTGTTTAGGAGCAAAAATTAGTCTCAAATATTGAACACTAAAACTATAGTCGAAATCTTTTTCCAACTTCACGAACTGATCTTAAAACCCATAATTTGTTTCTTTGAATCGCCAGATTTACTAAAACAAGGATTGAAACCAGGCCTCAAAGATATGCAGATAAGATACAAAGATATGCAGATAAGATAAATAGAACTAAGGAATGGTTAAAAAATAACTCCAAGTTTTCACTTTGGGAATGGTTCTATAATTCCATTTCCCCAAATAAACATCAAAGACAATATCGGTAACAGAAATAATTGAAATTATAGTTTCATCATTGCTAAGTTAAAAATAGATCAGAGAACAGGACAAAAAAGAGAATATCAAAAAGTAGATAATGATTATTTTAAAGAAGGTATTTCATTAGGGCTTATTTTTTTGCTTTAAGCATACTGATTGATCTTTTAATGTTCAGCAAAGGACCAATGGCAATGCCATTAATTGAATATATAAAAGACATAGAATTGACCTATATACTAATCCCTGCAGTCACCATTGGCTTTGGGTATATATTGGACAAAAAGCAAGGTCGTTAAAAATATGCCACTACACAAAGCTTTGATTTGGGATCCTGCCAAAAACTTCAAGAATAGTTTTATGTAATTTGCTCCAATTCTCTTGCAAACTCCAACAAAATATGGATTGAAATCAATAAAATTGCAAAACTTCTTCAATCAGTTCCGAGCCATCTTTTGCAACCAACATATATTATAAAGGGTAAAATAAGACAATTATTTTACAGGTACCTTGCCTTGCGGCTATCAATAGCAGGCTGAAAGATTTGAATTATAGTTCTCACAGTAAAAATCAACACTTCACAAACCAGGAAGGTAAATTTATAATCAAGTACCAAAATTTCGCCACTCATCTTAAATGTAAAGTTGAACCGCGGAAAACGCGAAAAACGCGGAAAAAAAACTGTAATTTTGCAACGTAGTTTCTCAATGAGTCTTCTTGAGCGAAGCGAAAAGGACCTCGTGCTGTTGCACTTGCAGTGCAACTCCCAGAAAATCTTCGATTTTCTGTGATCCCGAAGCGAAACTCGGGAAGCGAAACTCGGGAAGCGAAACTCGGGAGCCGCAACTTTGCTGTTTAAATTGATGAGTCAATGGATGAATTTATTACACATTTGAACACCATTCTTAGAATTGAACAAAATATATAAAGTGTAACTATTTTATGTACTGACTATAAAGTTTACAGGCAACCCATTCCAATATAACCCGGATCCTGTTGGCGTAAATTAAAAAATTGAAGCAATAGAAAAGACTACATATCTTTTCTTCAAAAAAAAAATGTATTTTCAATATTAGTGTGGTTGTAATTTCATATTTGGAAGAACTAGATTCCATTTTCAAATTATGCTGTTTTTACTTTTTCTGTGCTTTATTCCTCCCCATTTCTTTTCTGTGTTTTATTCCTCCTCTATTTCTTTTCTGTGTTTTATTCCTCTCCCATTTCTTTTCTGAATTCTATATAATCCCTCTCGACTTCTTCGAGCTCGTATTCCATTTTATACCCCCATTCTAATTATGATAACAGTAATTTATTTTTTTCGTTGTTTATTTATAGGAAGTTTTTAATTTAATTTATCTTAATCCCCATTTTGGAAAATGATGTTAACTTATATAAATGTTGCTGTCAACCAGTATACCTTAAAACTCAGTAATGAAAGTTGACATTTCTTACTATTATTTATGATACTGTTTGAGAACGATAGGATATTTTTAAATGAAAGTTGTGACATTTTTTGTTTTCATGCGTGAAAATTCAAAACCTGAACTCGTCCTGGGTGTCAGGAACCTTGCAGGGCTTGAAGCCTGTTACCGCTATGCGGACGCTGTCTATTTTTCAACCGACAGGCTCAACTTGAGGGCAAAAGCAAAAGAGATCACTCTGGAAGCACTAGATTATTTTGTGTCTGAAGTGAAGGCTAGAGGGCTCAAAGCTTATCTTGCTGTAAACTCTGCAGTAAGCGAGGACAGACTTGGGGACGTACCAGATGTAGTAAGTGCAGCAGCAAAGGCAGGTGTAAACGCAGTTATCGCCTGGGATCCGGCTGTGATCCTGAAGGCGCGAAAAGCTGGTCTACGAGTTCATATTTCTACGCAGGCAAATGTTACAAACCACGAAGCTGCGGAATTTTACAGAACTCAAGGAGCAGAGCGCATTGTACTTTCGAGAGAACTTTCCCTTGAAGAGATAAAGAAAATAAATCAGAATACTGAAGTAGAGATCGAAACTTTTGTCCACGGGGCAATGTGCATGGCAGTTTCGGGCAGGTGCCATCTCTCGGCTTACACCCTTGGGAAATCCGGGAACTGTGGAGAGTGTACCCAGCCCTGCCGCTGGGAGTGGGAGCTTCATGGGGAAAATGGAATTGTTGCAAAAAGCCTGGGGAAATACCTCCTTAGTGCAAAAGACCTCTGCATGATAGAGCATATTCCAGAACTCATTGAAGCCGGAATAAATTCTTTTAAGGTGGAAGGGAGGTTGCGAGATCCCGGTTATCTTGAAATTGTTTCCCGCTGCTACAGGGAGGCGATCGATGCCTGCAAAGAAGGAAACTATACTCCAGAAAAAGTAGAGGCTTGGAAATGCCAACTTGCCTCTGTTTACAACAGGGGATTTTCCACTGGTTTTTACTTTGGGATTCCGGGTCTCGATGGATTTTCTCATGAAAAAGACATGAATGCGTCCAAAAATAAGCGCCGGGTTGTGGGGGTGATTGAGAACTATTACCCAAAACAGCAGGCTGCAGCAGTCAGGCTTCTCGAAGAAGGGGTAGCAATCGGAGACGAAATAATAATTGAAGGAAGCACAACCTATCTAAGGCAGCAGGTCAGCTCCCTAAAAAAACAAGGCAAAGACCTTGCAAGGGCTGAAAAGGGGGACGAAGTGGGTCTTGCTGTTGATGGCATAGTCAGGAAAAATGACCTTATTTTCATATTATAATTAAAATAATACAACAGTAGCTATATATTGGATTCTTCCTATACGGATAACAAATTACAGGAAAAAATAAGTGTATCGAATTCCTGAAATAATCTCTATCGGCTGGACACCTTTTTATATAAATGACCTTGTCTGTCATCTCTTTATTGACTGGACAAAACTCCATTCTGGTAAACTTCTGCCGATTAATAACAGATCCTCTGATAGATAAACAATTCTCGATTAAAATTAATTCTTACTTATAAGCAATTCTCTGACCGATAAACAGTCTTCCTGATAAAAGAGCCAGTGAAAGGATAATTTCCTGACTGAGCGAGAACATTATTCCTGTTTATCCCAGAGCAAGCAAAGGTGATACTTTGATAAGCGTCAACGAAATGGGATCATACGTCATCGAAGAGATGCTCGACTGGAGCGAAGACCTGAAAACTGAAGTCATCAAGCTAGAAAATGGGGCTACAGTTATTGATTGTGGAGTTAAAGCAGAAGGCGGATATGAAGCAGGCATGTACCTTGCCAGGCTCTGTTTGGCTGATCTTGCGGACCTAAAATACACCACCTTTGACCTTAAAGGCCTCAACTGGCCTGCCATTCAGGTAACAACTGACAATCCAGTCATTGCATGTATGGCTTCTCAGTATGCAGGTTGGAGAATCTCTGTAGGAAGCTACTTTGGAATGGGATCAGGTCCTGCACGCGCACTCGGCTTAAAACCCAAAGAACTCTATGAAGAGATTGGGTATGAAGATGACTTTGAAGCTGCAGTTTTGGTCCTGGAATCCGATAAGCTCCCTGATGAGAAAGTTGTCGATTATATAGCAAAAAACTGCAGCGTAGATCCTGAAAACGTGATGATTGCTGTTGCTCCTACTGCCTCTATTGCCGGTTCTGTGCAGATTTCAGCCCGTGTTGTAGAAACAGGAATCCACAAGTTTGAATCCATTGGTTTTGACATTAACTGCATCAAAAGCGGATACGGCGTTGCCCCCATTGCTCCTGTTGTCGGAAACAACGTTCAGTGCATGGGTTCAACCAACGACTGCGTGATCTACTGCGGCGAAACCAACTACACAGTTCACTTCGACGGAGAACTGGCTGAACTTGAGGAATTTGTGAAGAAGGTGCCTTCCACGACATCCCGTGACTTCGGAAAACCCTTCTACCAAACATTCAAAGAGGCAGATTTTGACTTTTTCAAGGTTGATGCAGGCATGTTTGCACCTGCCAGGCTTACGGTAAACGACCTCAATAGCACAAAAACAATTTCCAGCGGTGGGCTTTATCCGGACATTCTACTTCAGTCCTTTGGAATAAGGCAGATATAAAGAGCACCAATTGGAAGACTCTATATCGGGGATAAAACAAGGAGTCGAGGGAATGGGCTTACACAGGCTGACAAAGTCGTTGTGACTGGCCTGGTAAGCTAACTTTTTTGAGTTAATTAATATTTAAAAACATATCGAATTTCTGGTATTTTGGTATAAACATATATGGTTAATTCCGGGTTAGTAGTTTTTCTCTTCTTTGCCTCCTTTTACAGCAGCTGGAAAACCGCCAAAGGTTAATATTAATTTTAAAAAATAAGTTCAGTAGTGGAAGAACTTATTTAAGGTAACGGCCCTAATCTTATTGTAGAAATATCTAATGCTGAAGAGAAAGTGCTCAAAAAGCAAGATTTTAATGAAGGATAGATAAGGAGAACAATTTTATGGCAATAATAAACACCTCACAGGGAGTAGGAGGCATTCTGAATAGTTTCAAGGGCCTTATAGAAGGAGCAGAAAAGATCACTTTTATAGGAACTCCAGGTTTCTGCACTCCCTTTGCCGAACTTCTAGGTTTCGTGGCCCGGGACAGAAAGCTTGCTTTTATTCCCAACTTGGACTTTGAGAAAGCTAGATCAATCGCTATGACCCCTGCGGGCATGCAGCTTGGAGAGCATACAGATGCGCACGCTGACGTTGTTGTCTTGTTAGGTGGGCTTTCTATGCCAAAGTCTGGGATTCTCCCTGAAAAAGCAAAAGAAATAGCCAGTAAGGTTCTCGAAAATTCTGGAAAAAGAAAAATTATCGGACTCTGTTTTCAGTCCATGTTCATGCAGCAGAAATGGGACGAGATAATCAACTTTGATTATATTATCAATGCTGACCTGGCTGTTGAAATTCTGGATGTCTAAATTTCCGCGATTAACTATCGAGCTTATCCATACTAAGGAATGGTTAAAAAATAACTCCAAGTTTTCACTTTGAGGATGGCTCTATAATTCCATTTCCCCAAATAAACATCAAAGACAATATCGGTAACAGAAATGCTTGAAATTATAGTTTCATCATTCCTAAATGACATATACTGGGCAATTAATTCAATATAACATTAGTTTCTGGATAATCTCACTATACACCTCAAAAACAAATGTGTGATGTATGTGACTATAAATGAATGAAGAATACTCTGGGAAGCATCTATAATTCATTAAAAAGAGATTTTCGATTTTTCCCTGCAGCGAAAAATGACACGAGTAAGAAACAATTATTTATATTCGAAATCCGAGTTGTGCTCTATGCCCGCCTCCTGGTCTCGATCCTATACCCTTGGCATAAAACAGAAAGCCTTTTCCTGGCGGATAGACAGACGCGGAAACCTTTTCATAAAAAGGAAGCTAAGGAGACCTCGATTTCCCAGGATAGATAAAATCAGCTGCAGCCATCTGGAGAGGCTTTGCATGTTCATGCAGGATATGGAATGGAAAGATCTTGCAAACGATGCCTCAAAACTATATATGGGAACTGAAAAGGACGGCATCGGAAAATTTCTGTACAGGCTCCGGCCTGAAGTTCCTTATGCTCAACTCGCAAGCCATCTAGGAGCTATTTTTTACCACTCTGAGGTCTGGAAATGGAACGGGCAGAAAAGGGGAATGAAGTTTCTGCTACTTTCAGAGAACTGGCAGGAGAAGATTATGCAGTATTATACAATTTCTCTGAGCCTGGAAAATGAAGGCATTTCCCTGGATATGTTTTCGGAATACCTGAAAATAGAAACACAAAAACAAGAAGAACAAGACGAAACGCCTCAAAATATTGAGCAAACGAAGCTTTCGGCTTTTTTCGATTATTAAACAATTTAAAATAGCTTATTGAAACGATATTAGCTTTTGAAAGAGCAATTTTTGAATCGATACCCTAGATTTCGAGGATTCTATTATCTTTCTCTTCTGCATTATTTTTTTCCTTCAGTCTACCTGCAAGCTATAATAGATGTTTATACTTACCTATTGATCAACATCTTAAAACAAAGCAAATAGAAAAAATTTTAATTTTGGATGCAGTTCACAGGTTTTTTATTGATGAACCCTAAAACGAACTTTGTAAATTTCGAAAGGTAAATATTATACAGGAAAAAATTATATGTATAAGTTGGAGATTAGTAAAGGGCAGGTAAAAAATGATAGCCGAAAGCCTTGGTTTTTTCATCTATACATTCACAACTATCTTTGTGGTTGTCAGCCCTATCAGCGGAGTGGTAACTTTCATCTCTCTGACCAGCAAGATGACACATGAGGAAAAAAACGAAATCGCAAAAAAATCAGTCACACTTGCATGTGTAATTGCCCTTTTTTTTGCAATCACAGGAAGCGTGATACTTAACCTGTTCAGTATTAGTGTTGATTCGCTGCGGGTTGCAGGCGGAATCCTGCTTTTCAGCATTGCTTTTGATATGATGCACGCTAAGGTTTCAGGGGAGAGTATTACAGAAGAAGAGATTTCTCAATCTCAGGAACGTGAAGATATCTGGGTCTTTCCGATAGGTCTTCCGCTTCTAACAGGTCCCGGTACAATCAGTACAGTAATTGTTCTGATGGGAGGGACACAAACTGTTGAGCAAAAAATAATAATTCTTGTATCAATAATACTGACATTCATTGTCTGCCTTTACATATTCCTATTCTCAAGAAGGATTCATAAGGTCATAGGATATAATGGAATGCTGGTCTTTACAAGACTTATGGGGCTTTTGCTTGCAGCTCTTGCAGTGGACCTGACTGCCACAGGAATAATAGATATATTCAAATTAATAACTTGATACAGTCGCTTCTGGTAGTTAAAAAGAAAAAATATCCACCTTATAGGGATATCTTATATTTTTTCTGACCAGTTTTAGTTTTTATAGAATAAATTATTATATTTCGTAATCTTTCTCATTTTTCTGAATTATCTCTATAAAATCGCTTTATTTCAGCGTACGCAGCATCTAGGGCACTATTGTATATTCACCCCCTCATAGTGTATATTCGTTTTACAACTGAAAACACTTTTATGCCTTAAAGCCAAAACCTAAAATCGGAAACCGATTGGGGTATTAATTAGGGGATAACATGAATAAAGGAAGAGATATATCAACCAAGAGAGGGGCTCTATAACACCTAGAGACAGAAATATCACTTTTGAAAAAGGCACGGATTTTGTAGTTCCTTATGAGTCGGCAAACATTAATAAATGTAAATGCCCACAGTGTCCGGTTCAGGCTGACAGTCAGTGCACGCAGGATAAAATTAAGAGTTCAAAACCAGCAATGGATAAGATGTCCGCAGGGGAGGTTCCGAATCCCGAGGACGTTCCAGGAATATACTGCTCGACAGGCAAAGCCAGATGCCAGGACCTTGACTTTGGCAGAAAATACATTTGCGGTTCATGTGGCATCTGGAAAGAATATGATCTCAAAGATGCAGATCCGAATAATCATTTCTGTCAACACGGCAGAGCAACCTGATTTATTATTTGGAGGGTAGTAGCTCTTTATTCATACATTGCCACTACCTTTTTGTTTGTTATTAACATGTCTCATAAAACAATTTTTGCATTTTTAGTTAAGACCCATTCATTTGTCATCGGTTAACGAATTTTATGCACAACTTCGAATACCACGTGTAGTGATTTTCCGACTTGAATGTTGAGATTTTAGCATAAAAAATAACACTTTCATGCATTTTATCTCTTAACCGAATACAAATGAAGACCCATTTACTTTTCGACCAAGAACTCTGTTTACTAGTGCTTCGATTCGAATATATATACGAATAAATATATTGATTATCATATAAATTGGCTTGTGCCTCGTATTAGCCGTCGTCCTAAAAAACCGTGGGGTAAGTAACCTGCATCTTAGAAAAGGAAATGCTTAAAAAGGATTTAAGAAGAAAGCTCAGAAACGGAATTTTCAAGAAAGGTAATCGTCGGCAGTCAAGACAATTGCAAACATGCCATCTAACGCCGCCATGAATGCTGCATGAACAGTGTGTGCAGGCAAAATTTCATTTACGAACTTAAGGTTGCGAGTAGGCAGGCATCAGCAATCAGGGTACATGTAAAGCCAAGTTCCTTTGCAGCCCTGACAGTTGTATCTATACATATATGGCTCATTGCCCCGCAGATTACAAGGTCTGTTACATCAGTTTCCCTCAGTAGAGAAAGCAGTTCTGTCTGGAGAAAACTGTTAGGGAAATGCTTCTCAATGACAGCTTCATCTGGGAGAGGACCGATGCTCGCATGAATATCTGTTCCCCGGGTCCCGGCTATAAAGAAGGTAGCTTTTGGTCTTGTAGACAGGTGCCTGATAAAGAAAATCTGCTTGCCTGCGGCACGGAATTCCGTAAGAAGTTTTGCTGCCTTTTTTGCTGCTTCTTCCATGCCGACAAGTTCCATCTTGCCGCCTGGGAAATAGTCGTTCTGGATGTCGATAAGAAGAAGGGCTTCTTTCATACTGCTTATGGGATATCCACAGTAATATTTTTGGCGGTTTATTGGTTTTTAAAGTTATGAAAGTTCGAGTTAAATCCCTGTAGCTTTGTTGAAGGCCTGAAAAAATAGAAAACAATTACTTTGATTAAAAATGTAAATGGCAGAAACGGAAACATGCAGACTGAAGTTCGAAGAAGAGATATTAATCAGGGAAATTAAAGAGTATAGTGATCACGTTGAAAGAGTGACAGGTTAATTCCGAAAATATGGTAAGCGAAAGTAATGCCTTCCGAATACAATAGTACAGAGTAGTAAATCAAAAACGCTGTAATTTTTGCATCAGGATGGACAAGACCTTCGAAGACTGGGAGTTATCTTCCAATACCTGCTTGAACCAAAAAATTCCCGCTTGAAAATTCCAAAAGTACCCACTTGAAAACTCCAAAAGTACCCGCTTGAATATACTTCTTATGTTCTGATACTTTATTTTTCTTGATTGAACATCGCAGATCTGGTTCAGTCAGGCTTTTATATTTTTACATTTTTAAACTTAAATCTATTGCTTACTTTTGCCTTATTTTTAAATTTAATTAGTTATTTTTCATTTTAGTTTTCATTTAGTTATGAGCACAGTAAGCAAATTTATATAGCTCAAGCTCCTACAGGAAATACTATATCTCTTAGCAAATATTTTCCCACTTACATCCAATTAATATGTATTGAGTGGATGATCATAGGCGTTCAATTATGCTCAGATTTATCTCGAACTCTTTAAGTTTCGAAAAGCTTAAATAATCTTTATTCCGACTCCGGAGGAGCAAAATAAATGGTAGACTCTTTACTGGCAAATGTTGACGTAATTCTCGGCTTTGCAATTTTCATTCTTACTATATTCTACAGATTTCAAGTCCCTCCTGTACTTGGCTTTCTTGTAACCGGAATTCTGATAGGACCATATGGACTCGGAATTTTGAATGGAGGGGAGAGTGTACTGAATGCGGATCTCGGAATAATCTTTTTGCTTTTTACTATAGGAGTTGACCTTTCATTAAAAGAACTTTGGAAAATGAAGAAGGACTTAATATTAGGTGGAACTCTCCAGATTATCTTAACAACAGCAGTTGTTTTCATTATATGTTCAGCTATAGGTTTTAGTCCTGCTACTTCTACTTTTCTCGGTTTCTTGATTTCGCTTAGCAGTACCGCAATAGTACTTAAGGTCCTTCAGGAAAAAAACGAGGTTTACACTCCCCATGGGAAAACATCACTTGCAATCCTGATATTCCAGGACCTTGCTATAGTACCTCTTATCCTGATTACTCCCCTGCTCGCAGGAAGTTCCGTGAGTTTTGAGGGGTCATTATCAACCATTTTCATCAAAGGTTCACTAATCATCCTGGTTTTTATTTTAAGTGCTAAATTTCTGGTTCCCAGGATATTCTATTATGTAGGCCGGACTGGCAGCAAAGAATTGTTCCTCGTCAGTGTTGTTTTCATCTGCCTATCCGCAGCTATCTTTACTTCAAGTATTGGGTTGTCTCTGGCTCTCGGGGCCTTCTTAGCCGGGATTATTATATCCGGATCTCAGTATAGCCAGCAGGCGATGGGGAATATCATACCTTTGCGAGACATGTTCATGAGCTTTTTTTTCGTATCCGTAGGTATGCTTCTGGATATCGGATATTTGCGTGAGAATCTTCTTGTTATTGTTATTGCAGCAATTGTCCTGATAATCGCAAAATCGGTAGCATGTGCAGCTACAACTTTCCTTTTAGGGCGCCCACTTCGTACAACTATATTAGCAGGACTTGCACTCTCACAAGTAGGAGAATTCTCTTTTGTTCTTTCCAGACTGGGGGTGGAATATTCTCTCCTGACAGAGGAGACTTATCAAGCATTTCTAGCAGTCTCTATCATTACTATGGGAGTTACACCCTTTGTGATTAAAGCCTCTTACAAACCTGCTGATTATATTGTTAAAATGGCTTCAGGTACTGCTTTCGGTATGAAACTGGTAAAAGGCTTTTACTCGGAATCCCTTGATGAAGAAAACATCGAGCTTGGGATGAAAGATCATCTTATAATCGTAGGATTTGGTTTTTCCGGAAAGACGATCTCAACGGCTGCCAAAGCTGCAGGTATCCCCTATGTTATCGTAGAAACGAATCCTGACATTGTTAAGGAGGAAAAAATGAAAGGGGAAAGGATCTCTTATGGAGATGCAACATTTGGGGCTGTACTGGAACATGCAGGCATCAAGAATGCGAGAGTCCTCATAACAGGGATATCTGACGCTGCTGCTACAAGAAAAATAGTACAGACTGCAAAGGAATTGAACCCGAACGTCTGCATCATTGCAAAGGTCCGGGATCTGCAGGAAATGAAACACCTCAATGCTCTAGGTGCGGATGAAATTATCCCTGAAGAATACGAAACATCAGTAGAGATCTTTGTACGGCTTCTTGAGAAATATCTTGTCCCTCAAGAGAGTATAGATAAACTGGTAAATGATGTGCGGGCTAACGGCTATAGGATGTTGCGAAAGCTATCCGTTGATACAGGTATTGACAGCGGATTCAGTATAAAGGACGGACTTCCAGGAATTGATATTCAAGTCGTTAAAGTAGGAAGAAGCTCAAATTTTGACGGAAAAACTCTTGCAGACCTGCAATTCAGGAAAAAACATGGCGTGACAGTACTTTCGGTTCGGAGAGGCTCGGATTTGATCTACACTCCCGAAGGGAACTTTCAACTTAAGGCAAAAGACGCCTGCATTCTTTTAGGAAAACCTGAGGATCTGTTCAATGTAAGAAAATTCTTTGAAAGTGTTCACGCATAAGCGTCACTTTCTCTATAACTTTATTTTGATTTCGGCTGTTTATCCAGCTCTGTATAAAAAATGATTTTGTGTAAAAACTCAAAATTCGGTGTAAAAAAATCAGGAAAAAAGAAGCCAAATCCATTTAAATAGATAATTTACTTCAGAAAATAGTTTTAATCTATTATTTTATTCAGATTATAATATCTTTAAAACTTATGAATAATCTATAAAGTTTTCAGGTACCTTGAGATTTGTTTAGAAAATGATCTGAAATTTCCCCTTTAGAATAATTCGCGATTTCCTTGTAATTCGATCGCCGTGAAAAAACTGCTGCTAAGGAATAGCTAGAAAATAACTTCAAGTTTTCACTTGGGGAATAGCTCTATAATTCCATTTACCCAAATAATCATCAAAGACATATCTGTAACTAAAATACTTGAAATTATATTCTTGTCATTCCTAAAAGGAAAACAAGGTAAACGGGCTATCTCAAAACTATTCCGGATTGTACATTTGGGCCATAAATGTCAGAAAATTTATCTTCTTTAAAGACACCTATTACATAAAAAATATAATTTTTAAGAAAATTAATTTTATTGTTTTCCCATGTTCAAAAAGTACGATCAAAAGCAGCAATTTATACGTCCATTAAATCCGGAAGAGTTTGTTTCTGGAAACCATATTACCAGAGTACCAAACGACATCATAGATGTCGGACATTAGTGCTATCGAATCTACTTACTCTGAGAATGGTTTTCCTGCCTATCATCCAAGACTTTTTCTAAAGATCTTATTTTATGAGTACCTGATAAATATCAGAAGTTCACGTAAGCTACACCAAATGACTCAACATTATACTGCTTTTATGTATCTTGCAGCCATGCAAAAACCTGATTTTCATACTATTTGTCGATTCCATTCAACTCATCTTGACCATATTAAGGAAATCTTTTCACAGGTTATCACGTTTTGCAAAGAAATGGATATGATTGGTTCGAGTAAATCTATTAACGGAATACTGGTTAAGGCAAATGCTTTTCCAAGACAAAGCTAGAGCTCAAATGTTATCGAAAAAGAGATTGATACAATACTGAGGGAAAGCATTGAGACCGATGAACATGAAGATGAAATTTATGGTGATTCGACACCATATCGGATGCCAGAAGAACTGGTTGACAAGAAATATAGATTAGAAAAAATTAAGGCTGCTAAGAAAAAGATGGATGAAGAAAAACTGAAAAAAGTGAACATCACAGATACAGATGCTAAAATTATGAAGCATAAGGATGGAAGCAAGAAACCTTCATATAATTGTCAGGTTGCTGTTGATGAGAAGGAAAAAATAATAGTTGCAGCAGACTTTGTAGATGAAGAAAATAACTTGCATCCGATCGAACCAATGATAGAAAATGTGAAAGAAACCTTGGGATACAAACCAACAGTAGTGCTGGCAGACGCAGGTTATTTCTCTTATGACAATGTAAAATTTTTACTCGACAAAGAAATTCTGAACATGATAACTGAAAGAAGAAAAGAATGGAGAAATATAATGGGAAATTGCGGCAGGAAAGGCAAGTAAGCTTGATCAATGAAAATTAATCAATTCTTGTCGAAATGAAAGAAATATTGAAATTGGATATTACCCAATTGTAGAATCAAAATAGTTCTAAGACAACCTGGTAACGTATATTTTTTATAATAGATAGATGCAAAAGAGATTAGCCTGTAGAGGCTATCAACAGGGACTCTGGTTTACATATTTCTGCCAGATCCGCTACTTTAAAACATTTATGAGGAAACAGAATAATGTCAGAAGAGAACCGTGTCGGCAGTAAGATACGCCAGCTTAGAGAATCCCAGGAGATGACCGTTGAAGAACTGGCTGAGGCCAGTCAGAGCAGCGTGGAATTAGTCCAGCAGTTAGAAAACGGAGCTCTGGTTCCGTCCTTAACGCCTCTTTTAAAGATTGCTCGGGCTTTAGGCGTCCGCCTAGGTACTTTTCTGGACGATATGCCCCAGAGCGGACCTGTAGTTATTAGGGCAGGACAGTCTGAAAATGTAGTCCGTTTCTCGGGGAAGACTGAGAGGCCAAAGAAGAGCGCTCTTGATTTTTATTCCCTTGCTTCGGATAAAGCAGATCGCCACATGGAACCTTTTATCATTGATATCCATCCTTCTCCCGAAGAAAGTCACAAACTCTCTTCTCACGAGGGAGAGGAATTCATCTATATCCTGTCGGGGGAAATCGAGATTTTCTATGGGAAGGATGTTCATAGGCTGAATGCCGGAGACAGCATTTACTATGACTCGATTGTCCCGCATGATGTTCATGCAGCAGGAAAAGAGGACGCCAGAATTCTGGCTGTAGTTTATGCTCCTCTGTAAGGTCGCAGTCAAGTATAGAGGAGCTTGAGGACTTAACTTAAACTAGCGGGATGTTCGATTTAAGAAAACTAAATACAAGTATTTCAAAGTTCAGGAAAACCAAAATGTTCAGTACAACAGTTAGTCCGCGCTTTGGGGACATAGACGGGCTTGGGCATATAAACAATACTGTCCTCCCCGTATGGTTCGAAATAGGAAGAAACTCCATTTTCCGGCTTTTTTCGCCGGATCTTAATCTTAGCCCTGATGTATGGCACCTGATCCTTGTCAGGACAGAGTTTGATTTTCTGCGCCAGATGTATTTCAGGTCTGATGTGGAGATAAGGACTTTTATCTCAAAGATAGGGAACAGTTCCTTTACTGTCGGGCACGAAGCCTGGCAGGAAGGCGAACTCAAGGTCAGAGGTCAGGCAGTGCTGGTCTATTACGACTTCAAGCTCCAGAAAGCCCTCCCACTTCCTGATTCGATCCGTGATATTCTGAAAACGCATATGTTTCCTACGATGGATACTGCTGAAATGGATACGGATTCTCCTTGCTCTATTTGAATTTACTTAATGGAACGCCCGCAGAATGGGCTTTGAAGTATAGGGAATACCTCTGCTTGTAAGCCTACAGTTTCTAAAGGTAGTAATGTAAGTGAGAGGCTGAAACTATGCATCTTATAGAAGATTCCCTTGGTGAGTATTTTGAAAAACAGGTAGACGTAGACCCTGATCACGAGTTTATCATTTATCCGGATAGGAACCTGCGTTTTACTTATGGGCAGTTCAACGAAAGGGTCAATAACCTTGCTAAAGGGCTGCTTGCTATCGGGATAAACAAAGGAGACCATGTAGGGATCTGGGCAAAGAA
Source organism: Methanosarcina sp. Ant1 (assembly GCA_001714685.2). GTDB lineage: Archaea > Halobacteriota > Methanosarcinia > Methanosarcinales > Methanosarcinaceae > Methanosarcina. The sequence goes on from MDTP02000074.1 coordinate 25,578, forward strand.
CGTTCCTGACTGGCTTACCTTCATGTTTGCCACTTCAAAAATTGGGGCAGTGCTTGTTACTGTAAATACTGCCTACAAGAGCCATGAAGTAGAATATGTACTCAAACAGTCAGATATGAAGGCTCTGGCTCTTATCGATAGTTTCAGGGACGTTGACTATTTAGAAATTATCAATGAGCTGGTTCCTGACCTCAAAAACTCGGAAAGAGGGCGCATGAAAAGCAAAAACTTCCCCTGCCTGAAGAGTGTGATTTATGTGGGACAGGAGAAGCACAGGGGCATGTACAATACTAGCGAGCTTATGCTTCTTGGCAGCCATTATCCCGATGATGAGCTTAAGGAGATTCTGGCAAGTGTGCGCGGCGACGATGTGGTCAATATGCAGTACACTTCAGGAACTACGGGTTTCCCGAAGGGGGTTATGCTGACCAGCAAAAATATCCTGAACAACGGGCTCTCAATAGGCGACCGTCAGAAGTTCACCCATGAAGATCGACTCTGTCTACCAGTGCCTCTTTTCCACTGTTTTGGAATAGTGCTCGGGGTTATGGCAGTTTTGACTCACAGGGCAACACTTGTTATGCTTGAGGTTTTTGACCCTCTCCTGGTGCTTGCTGCAGTCCAGAAGGAGAAATGTACGGCGCTCTACGGCGTGCCTACAATGTTTATTGCAGAGTACACCCACCCGATGTTTGATATGTTCGACCTTTCTTCCCTCAGGACCGGAATCATGGCTGGCTCGACCTGTCCTGTGGAAGCTATGAAAAAGGTCGTAAAAGATATGCACTGTCATCAGATTACCAGTGTCTATGGACTCACGGAAGCTTCCCCTGGCATGACCCAAACAACTGTGGACGATCCGGTCGAACTCAGGGTCGAGACTGTAGGAAAGTCTTTCCCGGCAGTCGAGGTTCGGGTAGTTGACCCTGGTACCAATGAACCAGTATCCTCGAATACTATTGGGGAAATCTGCTGCCGCGGATATAATATAATGAAAGGTTACTATAAGATGCCAGACGAAACAAAAAAAGTGATTGATGAAGGCGGCTGGCTTCACAGCGGAGATCTTGGGACATGTGATGAAAACGGTTACTACAGGATCACAGGTCGCATAAAGGATATGATTATTCGGGGAGGGGAAAACATCTATCCTCGGGAAATTGAAGAGTTCCTGCATGCCATGCCCGGAGTCAAAGATGCCCAGGTAGTTGGAATCCCTGACAAGAAATATGGGGAAATCGTTGGAGCCTTTGTCGTTTTAGAGAAAGAAGCAGACCTTACAGAAGAGGACATCAGGGATTATGCCATAAGCAAGATCGCCCGTTACAAGGTTCCAAGGAATATCTTTATTGTGGACGAGTACCCGCTGACTGCAAGTGGTAAGATCCAGAAATATAAGCTTAGAGAGATGGCTGTAGAACTTCTTAATAAGCGAGAAAAAAGCGGCAGTTAATTCAGTATATCGGCTATTAAGGTCGATATCTTTTTTCCATTAATTTTTAATTGATTTATTTATTTGCTTTGAAATTTTAAGCCAATTAAAAAATAAGATGCCAGCATATTTTTGTGGCCTACTATTTTTTTGCAGCGTATTGAAAAATAATTCCTTATTCAAATGTTTATGGGAATACAAAAATAGGATAGCGTTGAATATTTATCACAATTTATTATATATAGAATTTCAGCATTAGAACGATTAGTTGTAAGGGAAGAGCAATAGTGCACATTTGTGCTTGGAGTATGGGGAGTTTTCTAAGGGGTTTCATCGGATTGAGAGTCTGGGACAATAAAACGGCTCTCAATCAATCACCACAAAAAGTCAAATACCTTCATTTCTTCTCTTGCAATTGTACAAAGAATATGTGGGAGTATTCTATAAGGGGTTTCATCGGATTGAGAGTCCAGGGACAATAAAAGGGCTCTCAATCAATTACACTATTATCTCAATGTTTAACTTAATATTTTTAAACCGTTTAATAAATTAGTAAATTGATCCATTAACAAACTTGCGAATTAAGATAGAAGGCACAAAAATTTTATTCTTCTTCAAATAAGTCTACACTTATCTAATTCTCCCAACCGCTCCTGTGTTCTTCACTATATCTTTCAAACAATCAATAAGTCTTTATCCTATTTAAGTTCTTTGATGCTACAACTTTCCTATACAAATAATAAGTAAGACGAATTTTTGTTTCATAGTAACACTAATTTTATTTAATATGTTTTTTAATTTTCCTTTCCAATGACTCCCCGCACATGTCTTCAAAAAGCTAACATTTTTTGCGGAAAAATTTGCGTCCAAAATAACAATTGTTGCACAAAAATAACATAAGGATCTAATATAGTGCTATTTGAGCAGCAAATAATTGAGATCAAAAAATCCAATTTGCATAGATATATCGGATAAGTTAGATACAGATCTCGGATAAGTAGTTAGGTATGATAGAAATTTACAGGAGTTTATAGCCATATTAGGGATTTAACGAGCTGAAAAAGCAATTTTGAATGTTAAATTATATATAAAAATCCTTTTTAATTACTCTTATGTGAGATGAATATAGTAGGGGGGGTGAAACATAGCTGATAATACGGACAAAGTTGCTGAGAATGTTCCAGGACCTTATTATTGTGACTACAGTTGTATCGCATGCAACTTATGTGTGGATACTGCAACAGAGAACTTCAAAATGAATGACGATGATTCTAGTGCCTTTGTATATAAGCAACCTGAAAACGACAAGGAAAGAGAAGCTTGCGAAGAGGCATTAGAAAGCTGCCCGGTTGATGCGATAGGAAATGACGGTTGAAATGGGTTTTTTAGTCTAAGCCCATTTCATTAACTTTTTGTCGATTTTCCTGGATATTATCTATTATCATTCTTTTCGTTAATTCTTCATTAATTAAGATAATTAATTAAAGTAGTCATTACACTATCATTAGTAAACATTGTTAATTAAAAGATATTCCTAAAGGTCATATTTCTGCACAACCAGGAATGTCTGCACAAAATCACACTTATATATATAAAATACGCTCTAGTGTCTAAAATAACTCTCGAGTGTCTAAAATAAAACTCACGTATCTAAATATACATAAGCTTTTCAAACTCATGAAATTAATTGGATTACAGGAAGTCGGTTTCAACCTATTCATAAGTCAACTCTATATTTTATTCAACTATAATAAAGGTGAATTTGATATGGACTCAGCAAATTCAGATTGGGAAAAATTCTGGGACGCACAAACTTTTGCAATAATTACTGATCGCACAAAGCCAGCCATGAAATGGACGGTCTCTGAACTTAAAAAACGTGGCAAGAAAATTTATCTTGTAGACCTTTCAGAAAAACCTGATCCTGACTCCCTTATAGATGTAGCTGCACTTCCCTCGGATATAGACCGTGTAGTTATCGGGATCACAAAAACCGAACCAGGGAACATAATTCCTCTTCTTAAGAAAAAAGGCGTAAAAAAAATATGGCTCCACTGGAATACCGATACCGAAAAAGCTGTTGACATCTGCCAGAAACTGGGACTTAAGTGCATGACCGGTCACTGCCCAATGATGTACCTAGGAAGCGGATTAAGTATACATGGCATACACAGGAGAATTGCAAAGATGACAGGAAAATATTGAAAGTGGATTTTGTTTCCCGAGCATTTTTTTGTAGTATATTTTTCATTTAGGAATGACGAAAATTTAATTTCAAGTATTTTTGTTACCAATATTATCTTTGATGGTTATTTGAGGAAATGGAATTATAGAGCCATTCCCAAAGTGAAAACTTGAAGTTATTTTTTAACCATTCCTTAGTTGATGTCATATAATAGACTCTTCGTTGTTTTGTGTGGATATCCTCGTAAAAACCATGCGGTCTTGAATTGAAAATCATCTTATCATAGAGAATGAGGAAGGACCATATAATACTTAGATAATAATTCGTATGGGGAAACGAGGTCATAAACCACAATTCATGGAGTTGTTTGTCCAAATAAGGATTGCAAACTTTACAGTCTTAACGGTCAAGGTAATGCTGTCGGGAATGGAACTTCCATAAGCCGTGGAGAAAAAACCAAAAAATACATTTGCTGCCATTGCGGCAACGTTTTCTGTGACCATACAGGCACTTTCTATTATGATCTTCGTAAAGAGGAACATATTATTATTGATTTAGCCCTGAGAATGGCCATGACGGGAATGAGTTAAGAAGCTATTGCTAGATGTATTGGGGATAGAGCCAGCTACCGTACTTCAAAGCGGCATTTATGTTCAAGCCACACATCATTAAGCTTCAGGCTTTTTCACAATTGCCTTTATCGCAACTATCCATATAGGGAGAATTTAGTATTAAAGGCTTAATAAAATTTTAATAAACATTAAAACGACTTTTAGTGCCTTTATTGTCAAAAAGAGCCTTTTAACTGAAAGAGTCAGGAGTTCGAATCTCAGCGAGCTCACTAAACAAAAAAATATTTGTAAGGTTTTTTACTTTTTTAAAACATTAATAATTTACATATTCTTTTAAATATTTTTCCATTGATACTTAATAGAAATATTTAGTATTAATATGAGCCAAACATTATATTTTGTTTTAAAAAGAAGAGGGTGTATCTGTTTTTATTTTACCATTATCGTAGCCTCTTTCTCTCAAGACGCAAATGAAGATAAATCAGTTATAAATTCTCTTTCCTTTATAACTTAAAATTTTATATGACAATGATATAGTTATATAGAAAGGGAAACGATAAAGACTTAGAATCTTTGTTACCGACAAAAAGATATGCTTTAAGTTATTTTTGAAGCATTGATTTCTTGCAAAGATCATTTTCAAATCACCGTGGGGGAGGAGTCAGTATTAAGAGAAGAAGCAGGACTGATATCGCAGTAGATATTTTAAGAGTAGCAATGAATGGGGCAAAGAAAACTCATATTGTATATGAGGTAAATCTGAACTTTAATATTGCCCAGAAATATCTGGAAATGCTGAGAGAAAAGGAACTTATAAGGCACGAAAACGGGCTTTTTATCACCACTGATAAAGGAAAGGTTTTTCAGGAAATGGCTAAGGAACTCAAACTTTAAGCTACTTTCTTTTTATCCTTTTCAATGTTTTTATTATAGTTTTTCAATTTTTTTCGTAACTATTCAGATAGCCTTTCAAAGGCTACAATTTTTCCTCGTTTCGAGGAAAAATTGCATATAAATTGAATGCTATTTTGTTTCGTTATTATGCTTACACGTGAAGAGATTTTTGTTATCTATGAAGCTGGTCCTGAAGCTGTAATTTCTGTA
>MDTP02000075.1 GCA_001714685.2 Methanosarcina sp. Ant1
TTAACCAGCCAACTCCAACCTAGAACTAACATTGTGAAAGAGAAAATCAAAATTTAACACCCAATTACGGTAAAAATGAAATAAGTAGATGAAATCTTGCTGAGAATTTAAGTCAGTTGGTGAAGTACTGGAAGTTAGCTAGAGCAAATCTGCTTCAGTGCATGAAAACGCAAAAATTCATTACACTGGAAACTTAATTATGAAAACATCAACCACTTAATTATGTGCGACCAAAGCTTTACAAGTGGTAAGTTTTTTCTTTTTTAAAATTGGGATATATTGTTAACTGGAAACTAAAAATACTATGGTATACCTATTGGTGTGTGATTTCGAAGATCCCGAGATAATTCCCGAAATTTTTCGGAAAGAGTCGGGCGTCAGAGAAAAGATATATGTAATATGATAGTAAAACGGAGTTCTGTAAAATAGGAGTAAATAATATAAAAAACGTTTTATATTACTTTCCTATCTTGCATAACAATTATATCGTAAATAAAAAAAGACTGAGGGATTGTATTATTCGAAAATATTCGCTTTCTGGATACCACTTTGAGAGATGGTGAACAAACACCTGGAGTAGCCCTGACAAGAGAGAAGAAGCTCTTAATTGCTCGAGCCCTTGATGATATGGGAGTCTCGATAATCGAGGCAGGTTCCGCGATCACTTCCGAAGGTGAGAGAGAATCTATCAAGGCTGTCGCAAACGAAGGGTTTAATGCCGAAATCTGCAGCTACTGCAGGATTGTAAAGATGGACGTTGACCATGCTCTGGAATGCGACGTTGACTCCATCCACCTTGTAGCCCCGGTTTCGGATCTGCATATCAGGACGAAGATCAAAAAGGATCGGGAAGTAGTAAAGCAAATAGTAGTCGAAGTAACTGAGTATGCCAAAGATCATGGCCTTATTGTAGAACTGAGTGGGGAAGATGCCTCTCGAGCAGACCTTGAATTCTTAAAAGCTCTGTATGCCGATGGGATAGATGCAGGCGCTGACAGGTTATGTTTCTGCGATACTGTGGGTCTTCTGGTGCCTGAAAGAACTACCGAGATTTTCCGAGATCTTTCTACCTCACTTAAGGCACCTCTAAGCATTCACTGCCACAATGATTTTGGTTTAGCAACTGCAAACACCGTTGCTGCCCTTGCGGCAGGGGCAAAGCAGGCCCATGTAACTATAAACGGATTAGGGGAAAGAGCCGGAAATGCGTCTCTGGAAGAGGTGGTCATGAGCCTGGAATGGCTCTACAAATATGATACAGGCATCAAACACGAGATGATTTACCGGACTTCCAGGCTTGTAAGCCGGCTTTCAGGCGTCCCGGTGTCTCCCAATAAGGCTCTTGTGGGGGGAAATGCGTTTACCCATGAGGCAGGCATTCACGTCCATGGCCTTCTCGCCGACAAGGCAACCTACGAGCCTATGAGTCCCGCATACATCGGAAGACAACGCCAGATCGTACTCGGAAAGCATGCCGGAAGGAGCTCGATTACCCTTGCTTTGAAGGAAGTAGGGCTTGCGGCTGATGACGCCCAGACAGAAGAGATTTTCAACAGGGTTAAGCAGATGGGTGACCAGGGAAAACACGTTACCGATGCTGATCTGCAGACTATAGCGGAAACCGTGCTTGATATCTATAAAGAACCTATAGTAAAATTAGAAGAGTTCACCATAGTATCCGGAAACCGGGTGACTCCAACTGCTTCCATAAAGCTCAATGTAAAAGACAAAGTAATCGTGCAGGCCGGAATAGGTAACGGGCCTGTAGATGCTGTAATCAACGCTATTCGAATGGCTGTTAGTTCCTGTGCGGAAGGCATCATTCTTGAAGAATATCACGTAGACTCTATAACTGGCGGAACCGATGCCCTTGTAGAAGTAAGGGTAAAACTTTCCAAAAATGGAAAGGTAATCACTGCAAGCGGAGCCAGAACGGACATCATCATGGCCTCTGTAGAAGCTGTTATGAACGGCATGAACCGCCTCATCCGGGTCGAGTGAACTCCAGAAAGAATGAAACTTCAAAAGTTTCTCATGGGGATTTTTCCATCCCCCTTTTTTTTCTGCAGTAGAAATTTTTGAAACAATTATACTCGGGCATTCCTGGAATCCGGAGAAAGCCTCATCAATATATAACATGATTGATTATGATGTATTTGCAAAACTTGTAAGAAAAGATCGAGAATGTGAGAGATAAAAAAGTATTTCTGGTAAATACACACTTACTGGAAGCATACTCATCTCGTGAGTATCCAGTTAAATCAACATTTAAAGAGATAAAAGGAGTTAAATAATGACAACCGGGTCAACAGAAAAAGTTAATGGCGCAAGGGCACTTATAAAGTGCCTGGAAGAAGAAGGAGTTGACACCCTCTTTGGATATCCGGGAGGCCAGATCATTCCCTTCTACAACGAACTTTATGATTCAAATCTGCGCCACATACTTGTACGCCACGAGCAGGCGGCAGCTCATGCTGCTGACGGGTACGCCCGTGCTACTGGAAAGACCGGGGTCTGCGTTTCCACCTCAGGTCCCGGAGCAACTAACCTTGTAACAGGCATAGCTACCGCATATATGGATTCAGTACCAATTGTAGCCTTAACAGGCCAGGTTCCGAGTTTCATGATCGGTAATGATGCTTTCCAGGAAGCAGATATTACGGGAATTACGCAGCCCATTACCAAGCACAATTATCTCGTACAGGATGCAAAAGAACTCCCGAGAATCGTAAAGGAAGCTTTCCACATCGCTTCTACCGGAAGGCCTGGCCCGGTATTAATTGACCTTCCAAAAGACATTCAGAACGCTGAGATTGACTTTTATTATCCTGACAAAGTTGAACTCAGGGGGTACAAGCCCACCTACAAAGGCAATAACCAGCAGGTCAAGCGAGCTGCTGAAGAAATTGCAAATTCTTCCATGCCTATAATTTACGCAGGCGGTGGGGTGATCAGTTCCAATGCCAGTTGCGAACTTATAGAGTTGGCCGAGACGATTAATGCTCCCGTCACGACTACCCTTATGGGAATAGGCTCAATTCCAACAGAGCATCCTCTCTATGTCGGGATGCTCGGAATGCATGGGACCAAATACGCAAACTACGCAATTCAGGAATCCGACCTTATCATTGCTGTGGGTGCAAGGTTTGATGACCGTGTAACCGGCAAACTCGAATCCTTTGCTCCCAATGCCAGAGTTATCCATATTGATGTCGACCCTGCGGAGATCTCCAAAAACGTAAAGGTTCACATTCCAATTGTCGGGGATGCAAGGCAGATACTCAAGTCCCTGAATAAATATATCCAGCGCTGCAATTCAGGAGCATGGATTGAGAAGATAAACCAATGGAAAAAGGAGTATCCTCTCGCCTACAGGCAGTCGTCACCAGATGTCATAATGCCTCAGTTTGTTATCGAGCAGATATCCGAAGCCTGCAAGGACGCTATCATAGCTACGGAAGTTGGGCAGCACCAGATGTGGGCAGCTCAGTTCTACAAATATAAGAAGCCACGCACTTTCCTTACATCAGGCGGGCTTGGTACAATGGGCTATGGATTCCCTGCAGCCATAGGGGCAAAGGTCGGCATGCCTGATAAAACTGTGATCAACATTGCAGGAGACGGCTCTTTCCAGATGAACTCTCAGGAACTTGCAACTGTGGTTCAGAATGATATTCCTGTTGTTTCCGTCATCCTGAATAACGGTTATCTCGGCATGGTCAGGCAGTGGCAGGAGCTTTTCTATGACAGAAGATATTCCCACACTTTCATCAAAGGCAGTGTCGATTTCGTGAAGCTGGCCGAGGCTTACGGAGCCCTTGGGCTCCGCGCAGAAAGACCATCCGAAGTCAGGCCTGCAATAGAGGAAGCTGTCAGGTCAGGCAGGCCTGCAGTTGTCGAGGTGATCGTTGAATGCGAAGCAAATGTCTATCCTATGGTGCCTGCAGGAGCTGCAATCAATGAGATACTTGACCCGGAGGAACACCGATGAAACACACGCTTGCAGTCCTTGTAGAAAATAAGTCCGGCGTTCTCTTCAGGGTGGCTTCGCTCTTCTCCAGGCGCGGATACAATATCGACAGCCTGGCTGTTGGAGTTACGGAAGATCCCGAAATTTCCAGAATGACCATTGTGGTTCATGGGGACGACCACGTGCTTGAGCAGGTCACAAAACAGCTGAATAAGCTTGTGGACGTTATCAAGGTCTCGGATATAGGAGGGGAAGAAGCGGTAGAAAGGGAACTTGCCCTAATCAAAGTCTCAGCCGATGTGGATACAAGAGCCGAAATCATACAGATTGCAAATATCTTCAGGGCAAGAATAGTTGACGTGGCTCCCAAGTCAATGACTGTTGAAGTAACCGGAGATGAAGGAAAGGTTCAGGCAATCGAAAAACTCCTCCGGCAGTTTGGGATCAAGGAAATGGTCAGAACAGGCAAGATCGCCCTGGTTAGAGGCTCAAAGAAGGTTTAAATATTAAGGGCAGGTAAAGAGAGGTAGCTGCTTAATTATTTTTCACAGATTGAGGCAGTCGGAAGTCCTTTCAAATCCTGAAAGTCTTCTAAAGGTAGGCCTGGTTTACAGGCCTCTCCTGAGACCTCAAAATGCTGCCCTATCCGCAAGAAAGTAACTTTTTCAAACATTAGTTCAAATCAACTTAATTCTCAGAAAATGGATCCATTTATTTTATAGTAGAATACTTCCCGAAATAATATCGGTAATTCTGCTACAAAAACTAAAAAACTTAAACTGAATAAATAATAAGGAGAATCAAGCATGGCAACGATAATTTACGATAATGAGACCACTTTTGATGCACTTAAAGACAAAACCATCGCAGTGATGGGCTATGGAAGCCAGGGCCACGCTCACGCCCGAAACCTTCACGAGTCCGGGCTCAATGTTGTTGTCGGACTCAGGAAAGGCAGTTCCAGCTGGGCAAAGGCCGAAGGTGACGGTCTGAAGGTAATGACTGTGACTGAGGCTGCAAAAGCTGCAGACATTATAATGATCCTGCTTCCGGATGAAAAGCAGGCCTCGGTATACTACGCCGAAATCGAGCCCAACCTGAAAGCAGGCGATGCCCTGGTTTTTGCCCACGGCTTCAACATTCACTACAACCAGATAGTGCCCCCGAAAGATGTAGACGTTTTCATGGTCGCCCCCAAAGGTCCTGGCCATATCGTAAGAAGAACCTACACCGAAGGAATAGGAGTGCCTGGCCTGATAGCGGTTTACCAGGACGCAACCGGAAAAGCCAGGGAACTTGCCCTTTCCTATGCCAAAGGTATTGGCGCAGCCAGGGCAGGCGTTTACGAGACCACCTTCCGTGAGGAAACCGAAACCGATCTTTTCGGGGAGCAGGTAGACCTATGCGGAGGGCTGTCGGCTCTTATCAAAACAGCTTTTGAAGTGCTTGTTGAAGCAGGGTACCAGCCTGAGATGGCCTATTTTGAAACCTGCCATGAAGTCAAGCTCATTGTGGACCTTATCTACGAAGGTGGGCTTGAGAGAATGTGGCACTCCGTTTCCAACACAGCAGAATACGGAGGCATGACAGTCGGGCCTAAGATCATCAACGAGTACTCCCGCGAAGCCATGTACGAAGCCCTGGAAAGGATTCAGAATGGCGAATTTGCCAAAGAATTCGTTCTTGAAGGTATGGTCAACCACCCTGTGCTCAAAGCTATGGAACGCCAGGAAAAGGAACACCAGCTTGAAATCGTCGGAAAGCAAATCCGCGCAAACATCCCCTGGCTCAATAAAAAGATTGATGATGATTGATTTCTCTGTGATTGACAACCTGTGAACAGAAAGTTCATAAACCAAAAATAGAAATCAATCCAGAGGGAAAATAATGCCAGTAACGGGAGAAAGCAAAGTCATTGACACCATCCTTAATAGGCGGAGCGTCAGGGAGTTTACGGACAAACCTGTAAGCAAGGAAGATATTAACACAATCCTGAATGCAGGGCACTGGGCACCTTCCGGGTTGAACAACCAGCCCTGGCGTTTCATTGTTATCCGGAACCCGGAGACTATTCAGAAACTCTCGGAGTGCACTCATTATTCAGGTATCGTAGCAGGGGCTCCCCTGCTTATTGCCACTTTTCTGGACAATGAAACTTCCTACAATAGGACAAAAGATATCGAGGCAATTGGGGCTGCAATCCAGAATATGCTGCTTGCCTGTTGCGAACTTGGCCTTGGAGGGGTCTGGCTTGGAGAAATCCTGAATCAAAAAGAAAAGGTCAATTCTATTCTAGAATGCCCTTCAAAGCTCGAGCTGATGTCAGCTCTCGCAATAGGGGAACCTATTCCAAAGGAGAGGACTTCTACACGCAAGACTCTTTCCGAAATCGTATTTGATGAAAGGTACGGGCAAAAATGGGAAGAATAAGGCTGCTTCTTCTTATTTTTCCTTTTTCAATCTTCTCTATTTAAGCTTCGATCCTGGTGTTTTCTGGTTATTTTTGCTTTTTCCCTTTCTTTTTCTCTTTTTTGTCTCTTGTGTCTCTTTTCCCCTTTGCTCAAACTTCTGATCCCATAGACAGGAAATGATGCATAGGAAGAAAAGAGTTCATGGAAGGAGACGCGATAAGTCTGGACGGGATAAGCAGGGAGGCCTATGAGGAGAAGTTGAGGCCACTTTCGAAAAGCCTGTAGAACTGCTTAAAGTGGTGGATGTATAGAAACGAGAAACAACTGCTTGAGGACAAATTTTGTTTCTCCTGAGGATTAAATTTATAATCTATTTAGCACTATATCCAGCCAGTTAACTCATTAAGCTTATCTGCTAGTTAACTGATCCTAACTTTTTCACATGAAGGTCTGTGGTGTAGTGGATATCACTGGAGCCTCCGGAGCTCCGAATCTGGGTTCGATTCCCAGCAGACCTGTTGCTCAAAACGGCTCGAAGGTTTACATAATGGCTCATGGATTAAATCATCGATTCCTGCGTGTTGGGAGAAGAAGGCTATCTCTAGTCCATTTAATCTTTATAGCAATAATACTGTACTTCTTGCTGCGGGTTCTGCTGCCACTCTTGTGGACTCTTTTTTTAGTTGTTGCTTTGATTGTGCTACTAAAAGTAGTGCTGGAAAAAATTTGATAAATTTTTATCTTTTGATGTGTCCAGGATATTCGTACAATTTCCGTGATTTTCCGTGATTTCGACAACATTGTCGAAAAAACAACAAATCGTTCGATGAAGTCCTATATTTTTGATTGACCGACATTGTTAAGTTTCTGAATCATTTATATTATTAAAGATTTGAATACAACAGATTGTTGAAAAGTGTGTAACATGCCGATCATAAGGAAACGAAGACGAGGCACCGCAATTGTTGAAACTCCCAGAGGTATACTGGTAGTTGCCGGTAGAAACGAATTGTATATTCTACCGGGTGGTGGGGCGAATAAAGGGGAATCGAGAACTAAAGCGGCTGTTCGAGAATTAAATGAGGAAACTGGATTAATCGCAACCGACGTCAGATTTCTTTTTCGTCATGTGGGGTATGTACACAAATCTTATTCAGGTGGATACTTCGAAGACCATCATACTGTATGTTTAATGCTCGCAAGTGGTATGGCACGACCAAGGCACGAAATAAGACACGTGGGTTACTATTCACTAAATTCAGAAATTAAGGTTTCTAAAACAACAAAAGAAATAATAGATAGATTTTACGAGTTTAAAAGAACGATGATATGAAAAAAATGAGGCTCGTCGTTGTTTTGTGTGAATATCCTCATAAAAGCCAACGATGTCTTTAATTGATAATCATCTTATCCATAGAGAATGACGAAGAACCAAAAAATTATATCCAGTTGCGATTGTCAATACAGAAACAGATTCAAGAGAGTAGAGCATTACAGAATCTCACAGCTGTTAAAAATTATAAATAGAAACCGGATTACTCTGGTTTCACTTTCCTGTTAAATACTCGTCAATTGCCTTTGCTGCTTTTTTACCTGCACCCATTGCGCTGATTACGGTTGCTGCACCTGTTACCACGTCGCCGCCGGCAAAGACTCCGCACTTGGAGGTTGCTCCGGTTTCTTCGTCTGCAACTACAGTTCCCTTTTTGTTCTGCTCAAGACCTTCTGAGCCTTTAAAGATAATGGGGTTCGGGGATGTACCTATGGCAATGACTACAACGTCGGCAGGGATTGTGAATTCCGAGCCTTCAACAGGCACAGGGCTTCTTCTGCCTGATTTGTCCGGTTCGCCAAGTTCCATTTTGATACATTCGACGGCTTTTACATTGAACTTCTCATCGCCAAGGATGAGAACAGGATTTGTAAGAAACCTGAATATAATGCCTTCTTCTTTAGCGTGCTCGATCTCTTCCCTGCGGGCCGGCATCTCGTCTTCTCCGCGGCGGTAGACTATGCTTACCTCGTCGGCACCCAGGCGGAGAGCAGAGCGGGCAGCATCCATTGCTACATTTCCACCCCCAACGACCACCACATGCTTTCCGAGCCTGACTCTGGTGTTATATGCAGGGTCATAGGCTTTCATGAGGTTTACGCGGGTCAGAAATTCATTTGCCGAATATACGCCGCTAAAGTTTTCGCCTGGAATCCCCATAAAGTTAGGGAGGCCTGCGCCGGTACCTAGGAAAACGGCGTCGAATTCATCACAAAGTTCATCTAAGGTCTTGATCCTGCCTATAATATAGTTGGGCTTGAACTCAACCCCTAGCTGCTTGATATATTCAATTTCCTGCTGCACGATTTTTTTTGGCAGCCTGAACTCCGGAATGCCGTAACTCAGGACTCCTCCGGATTTGTGAAGGGACTCAAAAATTGTAACCTTGTGCCCCAGTTTTGCTAGATCGGCTGCGGCAGTAAGGCCTGCAGGCCCTGAGCCGACAACAGCTACTCTTTTTCCTGTGGATTTCGTGACCTCAGGAACCTTTGCACCTTTCTGGCTATCATAATCGGCGCAGAAACGTTCGAGCCTTCCGATTGCCACAGGCTGTGCTTTCTTTCCGAGCACGCAGAGTGCTTCGCACTGGGTTTCCTGGGGACATACGCGGCCGCATATGGCAGGAAGGGTGTTTGTGTCTTTGATCTTCTCGATTGCTCCTTCAAAATCTTCCTCGCAGATCAGCTCGATAAAACCCGGAATATCCACATTCACAGGGCAGCCTTCGACACACTTAGGGTCTTTGCAGGCGAGGCAGCGGGAAGCTTCGGCAAGGGCGTCTTCTTTTGTGTATCCGAGAGTAACTTCATTAAAGTTCTTTCTTCGCTCGTCTGCAGGCTGTTCGGGCATAGGGGTTCTTTCTTTCTTTGCTTTTCCTGTTTTTTCTTCATTTTTTTCTTCATTTAATTGCATTTTTCATCCCCTCCTTTCAGTGCAGTCCGCACCTGCATTCCTCTTCATACTTTTCTACAGCTTTTGTCTCTTCACCGCGGTACATTGCAAGCCTGTTCATGAGCTCTACAAAATCAACCTTGCGAGCATCAAATTCAGGCCCGTCAACGCAGGTAAATTTCGTTTTTCCGCCTATTGTAACCCTGCAGCCACCACACATTCCTGTGCCGTCCACCATAATAGAGTTAAGGCTGACCAGGATTTCAACATCATACGGAGAAGCTACACCAGCTCCTACCTTCATCATGATTGGCGGTCCGATAATTACAACCCTTGCAACCTTTTCGCCGCTGTCAAGGATCTTTTTCATAATATCGGTTACAAACCCATGGTGCCCTTTTGATCCGTCGTCGGTTGCGATATACAGTTCAGAACTTGCTTTTCTCATTTCGTCTTCAAGGATGAGAAGATCCTTGTTCCTGGCTCCTATAATTGAAAGTACCCGGTTGCCTGCTTTTGTATAAGCTTTTGCCTGGGGGTAAATCGGGGCAACTCCTACTCCTCCTCCTACAAGGATAACAGTGCCTAGTTTTCTTACATCAGCAGGGGTTCCGAGAGGGCCAACAAAATCTTCAAGAGACTCGCCTGCGGAAAGCTTTGCAAGCTGTTTTGTGGTCTTGCCCATCTCCTGAAAAATTACTGTTACCGTACCTTTTTCTATTTCAAAATCGGCAATCGTGAGTGGAATCCTTTCCCCCAACTCATCAATTCTGAGGATTATGAACTGTCCGGCTTTTGCAGCCTTGGCCACGTCAGGAGCATCTACAACCATTTTGTGCACCGACTGGGCGATTTCTTCCTTTTCCAGTATTTTATACGCCATGGGATCACATTTTCCTGAGTAAAGAATATTTATTGAGCAAATGAATCGGTAAATTTAACTGCAACGGAGATTCACACGGGTTTCTTAATTCGCGCGCTTTTCCGCCTGGACGTTCTCCTTATACTGATTAATGGGATATATATTCTCCCAAATAATTTTAATTATTTTGTCCATCTGGAAGTATTTTTGCAAAGTCTAAATACTATCACTTTCAGATCTCTTTCTTAAAATGAGCCTAACTCTTTTTAATTTTTTTGCTTCCATTACAAAATTTAATAAATATAGAGGATATAATAAATTTAGGGGTAAATCCCAAAATCAGTTGATCAGAGAGCTGGATTAACACAAAGGGGGGATAACAGCAGTAGCAAACGATGGCCAGATTTGAACTTGAAAGCTTTAAATCTTTACCGGAAGGGGAAATTCGTCTTGAATGCTTATAGAGGACGAGATAATTTCTTTCTGGCAGCCGCATGAAAGAGAAAGCATGACGAGAAAGAAGTTTTACAAGATATATAAGGGAGTTGAGCAAATGCCGGAAGAACGAAGGGAAGGCGAAAAGGGAGAAATGTTAGAGAAAAGAGAAGGGGAAGAAGTAGCTGACGTTGAACCAGTCCACCCTACCGAAGCCCGGGGTGGCAAGAAGAGATCGCTCCTTGATACCTGCAAATAATCTTATTTACTTTTTATTTTTTTGGGTCGTATGAATTAAAACTCTGAGGATATGGAAGGGGTAATAGAAGGAGTAATGAAGGGGTTATTTACGGGAGAGAAAACTGATATCAAGTCTCTGGATCCTGTGGGAAATTAGGGTTCTGAAGCCAGGGGGCAGGATGTACATTTCGGATATGGTTCTCCTTGACGAGATTCCTGAAGACCTGAAAAATGATAAAGACCTTCTGGCGGGCTGCGTTGCTGGTGCGATATTAAAGGAAGAGTATCTTAGTCTTTTGAAAAAAGCCGGATTTTCAGTTGAAATTCTGGATGAAGATTCAGATATAAGCAAAAGGAACTATAGAGGACTGCCTGTAGAGAGTTTGAAACTGAAAGCCTGGATATGAGAAGGAGCTTTTTCTCAGCTTCTCATCTTCACTTTTCTTTTTAGATTATAATTTAAGGTTAGGTTCTGTTTCAGATACAGAACCTCCATCCATAGAACTCTGTAGTTTTTTATACTAGTTTGGCAATCTATCTCCCATGATTGATTTTGATACCTTGAAATATGAAAACGGTCTGATCCTTGCCGTTGTTCAGGACAGAATAAGCATGGAGGTGCTGATGTGTGCCTATATGAATCGGGAAGCCCTTGAGAAAACTGTAGAGACTGGAATTGCACATTTCTGGAGCAGGAGCAGACAACAGCTATGGAAAAAAGGAGAGACTTCGGGAAACGTGCAGAAAGTAAAAGAGATCAGGATTGACTGCGATATGGATTCTATTCTACTGCTTGTAGACCAGGTTGGAGGAGCCTGCCATATGGGATACAGGTCCTGTTTCTACCGAAATCTCGAGGGAAAAATTATAGGTGAGAAGGTTTTCGAGCCGGATGATGTCTATTGAATCTGAATATTTCTATCGAATCTGAATATTCCTTTCGAATTTGAAGATTTCTATTGAATGAAGATTTAATCAATTTTCACTCATTCACTTCCAGGTCATGTCCATGAGTTATTGATCAAATCTGAAAAAACGAGCACAATTGCCGCGTTTGAGGCAAATGCAGAGAGATTCTTTTGATCACTGTTTTCAGTAACTCGCGGACACGACCCAATATTGAAAGTAGCTAAAACGCTCGATGAACATTCTTCAAAAATAAAAGTCAATAGGATATTCA
The DNA here is from genome assembly GCA_001714685.2 of Methanosarcina sp. Ant1. Taxonomy (GTDB): domain Archaea; phylum Halobacteriota; class Methanosarcinia; order Methanosarcinales; family Methanosarcinaceae; genus Methanosarcina. Next base: position 12,043 of record MDTP02000075.1, read on the forward strand.
AGCATTTATTCTCAGATTCAAAATTTGATCTATTGAATTTGCAGTAATTCATTTTTTCCGAATAAATCACATTTAGGGGTTTAAAAAGGATTAGTTGTGGATTTTGAATCTTTATTCAAGATTAAAACTTTAAACAATCCTCTTTTGTAAAGAAATGTCTTTAACTCTTTATTATGTAAGTATCTTTATATAAAGCCAGTTACTTATGGAAGCGGCAGTCGGCGGCAGTCGGCAAAACAACTAGAACAAAATAGGACTGATGCATTGGACTGAAAAGATTGCATGAAGTTCCAAGCAGTCTAGATGACATCATTTGTTACAGACTTGTTCGTGCCTTGTTTTGAGTCTAATGTGCATAAGTTCTATGTAATAAAATAACTGCAATATCCAGGATTATTGTCAAAATTATTTTATGGCTCTTCGTCGTTCTCTATGGATAAGATGATTTTCAATTCAAGAACGCGTTGGTTTTTATGAGGATATCCACACAAAAAAACGAAGAGCCATATTTATTTTCGATCAAATATTAGTACTCTGAGGATGGGTCACATTGAAATTTTTGCTGTTCATATTTCTGCTCGTGTGTCTGACAGTAACCGCGTCAGCAGTTGATATTCCGGCAGGATACGTATCTGGTTACAGTTTGAATTCTGCGGGAACGACGTATGTATTAACGGAAAATGTATTGGCAAATACGACCGCGTTTAGTGTAGCAGCAAACGATATTGTTTTTGATGGAAATGGACACACGATAGATTGCGGATTAACTGGTGCTGGTGTGGGGATAACAAGCAACGCCCACAGTAACATCACTATAAAAAACGTAAGTGTCATACAGCACAATTCAAGCACGTCGTCACATGGGATCCTCACTCTAAACACAGCAAACACTCTAATCAGTAATTGTTCCGCATCAAGTATAGCAGGGTGCGGCATATATGTCACTGGATCCACTGCAACAGTCGATAGATGCAACACATCATCAGTTAGAGGTAAATCATTATACATATCTGCAAATAATTCACGTGTAACAAACTGTTCGGCTCTATCTAACTCGCATTACGCGATATGTCTTATAAATGCGAATAATAACACAGTGTCAAATTGTACAGGGCGCACTAACACGAGTCATGGTCTTTCTTTCACGACATCAAATAACAATAATGTGTCTAGTTGTGCTGGTTATTCAAACACGAGTCATGGCCTTTCTTTCACGACATCAAATAACAATACCGTTCGTGCCTCAATTGGGTATACAAATTCGAGTACAGGAGGCAACGGGATATGGCTGACTGACTCCTCAAACAATACTTTTGTCGACAGCACTGGTTTATCTTATTTGAAATATGGTATTAATCTGACTGGCAATACGACATACAACACTTTTGTTAATTGTGTTGGCGAGTCTTTTGGAAGCAACAGTCTTCGTCACGGAATATGGTTTTCATTTTCATCTGCTGCGTGTTCTGCAACCAACACTTTCACGAACTTTACAACCCGTTCCGCACTCGCGGCAACCAGCACAGATCTCGCCGCAGAGACATATCTCAATGTCGGAGACTCTATTACCGCCGGTGGTGCAGCTGGGCTCCCTTATGGTGCGTATATACATTACACGAATATTACGCTTGGTAATGGTTATGTATTTTATAATAGAGGGCTCGGTGGAGAAACCTCTGCATCAGGAAGAATACGGTTTTTAGATGAAATGGCAGTGTTTAATCCTAAATATGTGACCATTATGTACGGTGCCAATGATTTGACAGCTAAGCGTCCTCAACAATCTATTATCGATGACATTTTGTGGATGGCGTCACAGGCAAAGGCACAAGGAGCTACACCGATCATTTTGTTGACCCCCGCTAGAAAAGGCTTTGTGATGAATACGACCTACCTAGACCAGAATTTGTCTACACAAGCACTTGCAGCTGGGTACAATGTCTTTAATGTGTATGACATAATAGATACCGTCCCCAACAACTCGCAGTACGATGAATATGATGTCACCAATTATTTAGACAGCGTGCATCCGACTCAAGCAGCTAATAAATTGATAGGGGATGCATTCGCAAACTATATCACAGCGTTGAGTAGCCAAGGGCATGTACAGCCGTCCGTTAACGTTAGTTCTAACGTTAGCTCTGGTAACGTTCTTCTACGCGCAATTCACCGACTTATCGGAAAATACAGCAGAGAGATACTGGAACTTTGGAGTCGGGACTAATTCAACGGAGCAGAATCCTGCGCACACATATTCAGCCGCAGGAAATTAACAGTAACGCTTACTGTTAGTAATGCAAACGGGACGAATTCAAAAACGAGTATTATAATTATAAGAAATATAAAAAAGACCTCACAAAAACCGATAGCAAGCTTTAGCAGTAATTTACTGCAGGATATCTGCCGTTGAGTGTTGCTTTTACTGACAATACAACAGGAGTTCCGACTGAGTGGAATGGAATTAAAAATGCTATATAATCCCATTTGTCAGAAGTTTTTATCCTTCTAAAATTTTCCTTCTCGTTTTCCTTCCCGTTTTCCTTCCCGTTTGTTTCCTAAGGCTCTTTAATTTTTCAAATTTTTAAAACTTTGTTTTTCCCAGAAATATCATTTGCTTCCTTCATCCAACAAAATTATCAGAGGTTTTATTATTATACTTTCTAGCTATATATTCCCTTATATGGCTGAAGAGAAGAGGATTTGGAGGGTTGTTCCGGACACAAGTGTAATTATTGACGGGAGACTTTCGTCCCGCGTCAAAAGCGGTGAGTTCAGGGGAGCTGAAGTAATAATCCCCGAAGCTGTATTATCGGAACTTGAAGCCCAGGCAAATAAGGGCAGAGATATAGGTTTCAAAGGGCTTGAAGAGCTTTCGGAACTTCGCAAGCTGGCAGACAGGGGGGAAATTCAACTTCAATTCAGCGGGGTTCAACCCACTGTTGAAGAGATCAGGCTATCTAAAGAGGGCAGGGTCGATGCTCTTATCCGGAGTACGGCTATTGAGGTCGGCGGGCTGTTTTTGAGCGAAGATAGAGTACAGTCTCTTATAGCTGAAGCAAAAGGACTTGAAGTTGAGTACATGCACCCTAAAGTCCTGGATCCCTCAGAGTTTGGGCCTCTCAAAATAGAGCGTTTTTTCACTGAAGATACCATGTCCGTACACCTCAAAAATGCTGTGTCCCCCATGGCTAAGAAGGGTCCTATAGGAAATGTGCGCTATGTAAGAATTCGTGATGAGCCTGCTACTTCTTCGGAACTCTCCAGTATCTCGAAAGAGCTTATTGAAAGGGCAAGGCTGGACCCTGAGTCTTTCATTGAGATGTCCTCAAATGGGGCTACTGTTCTTCAAATTCGGAACATGAGAATTGCAATTGCTCATCCGCCTTTTTCTGACGATATGGAAATTACGACTGTCAGGCCAACTGTAGTTGTGGATCTTGAGCATTACCGCCTCAGTGATAAATTGAAAGAACGTATTGTAAGCCAGCGTGGTATTCTTATTGCCGGACCGCCTGGAGCTGGAAAATCCACTTTTGCTGCAGGGGTTGCCCGTTACCTGAATGATCAGGGGCAGGTGGTCAAAACTATGGAATCCCCGAGAGACCTGCAGGTGCCTCCTGAAATCACCCAGTATTCACCCCTGAATGGCAGGATGGAGGATACTGCAGATCTTTTGCTTCTGGTCAGGCCGGATTATACTATATACGATGAGGTCCGGAAGACCGGGGATTTCCTTATTTTTGCAGATATGCGCCTCGCGGGAGTAGGCATGATTGGGGTAGTGCATGCGACAAGGGCAGTGGATGCCATTCAACGCCTGATCGGAAGGGTTGAATTGGGTGTGATCCCCCAGGTAGTGGATACTGTCATTTTTATTGATAAAGGAGAAGTTGCAAAGGTTCTGGTGCTTGCATTTACGGTTAAGGTTCCCTATGGAATGATCGAGCAGGATCTTGCAAGGCCTGTAATTACTATTGCAGATTTCGAAACTGGCAAAGTCGAATATGAGATTTACACCTATGGAGAACAGGTTGTGGTTATGCCAATCGGGCCTTCTCGGGAAAGCAGAAAGCCTGCGTGGAGGCTTGCAGAAGAGGAAATAAAAAACGTTGTTGGTAAGTATGCATCTGGCCCTGTTGAAGTGGAAGTAACCTCAGACGACAGTGCAATCGTGAAGGTCCGGGGTGAAGAAATGCGGAAAGTCATTGGCAAGGGTGGAAGCGTTATTGACCGGATCGAAAAAACTCTGGGACTTCATATTGATGTCAGGGAGATGGAAGCAGAAGCTCCAAAGGGCGAAAGAGGCAGACGACATGCAGCTGAAAGTAGAGCCCCCCAGCCGAAAGCCAGGCTCTCTGGCGTTGAGGAGGAAGTTACTACCTCTTCCGTTCACCCACTTACCGAAATAAATAAGAAACACCTTATCTTAGGGGCTCCGGAGCTTGCAGGAAAAGATGTGGAGATATTCATTGAAGACGAATATCTCTTCAGTGCAACTGTAAGTCGACACGGAGAAGTGAAGCTCAGAGTAAATTCTGACCTTGCGACCGATATTATGGAGGCTCAGGGAAGTGGAAAATTAATAGAGATTCGACTGATCTAATCTTCCGAATTTCTATTCTAAACCTATTTCTTCTTTCCATCTTTTCCTATTTTTTTGCTAAAACGCTTTTTTAATTTTTTACGATTTTTTGATAAATCTTTCATTTTTTTATATTGAACTCAAGAATTAGTTACATTTTTGAACACAATTATTAAAACAGAACCAGAGTTATAAAGTGTAAATATTTACTGCTCTGACTATATTTTGCCTTTTTACTTCTTTTTTACTATTTCTTTTTTATATTATTACTTTTAATATTATTTCCGATTTTCAAAAGTATTTTATACTGCTGAGAATTAATCTTTGCTAAATAATTTTAGGAGTTTTGACCCAATTGAATAAGCTAAACCATTCAGAGCCAGAAATCAGGGAGGACTTACAGGGGAGGATTGAAGTATTTGACCAAAGTATAAGGAGTTTCGAAAAAAGGCTCAGGGCAGTTGAGCGACGCCTTTCTCTTGAAACTCCTCCTTCATTGCAGGCTGGAAGAGTTTTTTCCGGAAATTTCCCCGATTCTTTTCCAGAAGAAAACGCAGGAAGCGTTGCTGCAGGTTCATCTGTTTTTCCGCAGGGACCATCTGTTTCTCCTGAATCTTCGATTCCTGGAAATTCATTTATTTCGGACTCAGTTTTACCACTTTCGGAAGGGAATATTTCGAGTTTTGCGCTCAATGCGGTTATTCCTTCTGGAGAGACCTCGAATGTTTCCATGATTTCTCTGGATAATTCTTCCGACGTTTCAGTAACTGGTTACAAAATCAGGGACATTAATTATCTATTTTCTAGCCTTTCCGAAAACATCCGTTCTCTTCAGGCTTCAGTATCGGAACTATCTAATTTTGCCCATACTGATTTGAAATCCGAAATTGAGAAATTGGACATGGAAATGCAGAGTCTCAAAGATCAAGAAAGCACAACAAATGAATATGTAAAAAAACTTGAGTCTCGTATCGAAATCATAGAGAACCAGAATCGTTTTACCTTGGGTTCAATCAGGATTCCGTTGGAGATCTCAGGAATCGTGGGGTCTTCAGTCCTTTTCCTTACCGGATTCCTTGTCTGGTCCGGTAGATGGGATGTCATAAGGTCTCCTTATTTCTCAACAGGGCTTGCGGTGTTGATGGCAGGAGCCGTTTTTATTAAATTTTATATGGTCAACTGCAAAAAGAAATCGATAGCAGATTAAGAGTAAGGTAGAAAAAGAAAACGAGGGCAATTAATGATATAGCTTCTTACCGCACAATTAGCTTGTTGATATTTAGTCTTTAATATTTTTTTGTTCAACTGTATCTGCTTTCAAAGTTAGATATCCAGGAGAATATAAAAAAATAAGAAGTTGAATACGAGTATTTTAGCGTCCAGGAAAAAATCAAATGTTATTGATGTACTACCTTCCTTTTCTCCATTCTTTTTACTTCCTTACCGAAGTTCTTTTTACGGAATTATTTAAAATAATATAAAGGTTAATATGTCACCTCAGTTTAACATCTCTTTTAGTCTTCTAGACTTCTTTTCAGGCTGTGCTTTTGGTTTCCAGGCTCTGGAGACAAAAAGGAAGTTTGGACCAGTAGTAATAAATTAAAACGACAAGCTTACAATTAGAAGGAGAACTCAAGATCAATAAATGGAAGGAGTTTACTCAATGCAGTTGAAGCTGGAACATCTTGATATAAAAATAGGGCAGCATAAAGTGTTGTTAAATATTGTCGATGCAAAGGAACTAGGAGTTAATCCGGGAGATCGAGTCCGCATCCGTGGACATGAAAGTCTTTCTGCTATCGTTGACACGACTGATGATATGGTTCCCCCAGGCACTCTGGGAGCCTTTTCCGAAATTTACAAGCACTTCAAGGACTGGGATAAGCCGGTCGAAGTTGTTCCAGCATTCCGCTCAAAATCTTCAACTGTGATTAAGAAGATCATGGATAAAAAACCCGTTACGCAGGAAGAAATTAAAATGCTCGTAAGCGATATCGTGGAGGAAAACCTCAGTGATGTCGAACTGTCTGCTTTTATAACTTCTACTTATATCCATGGGATGACTGATGATGAAGTCGAATGGCTGACAAGAGCTATGATCGATAGTGGGGACAAGATCGAATTTGATACTCATCCTATCATGGACAAGCATTCCATAGGAGGAGTGCCCGGTAACAAGATTTCCCTCCTGGTTGTCCCTATTGTTGCTGCAAACGGGCTTCTGATTCCAAAGACAAGTTCCAGGGCAATCACAGGTGCAGGTGGGACTGCAGATCTCATGGAGGTGCTCTGTCCTGTAGAGTTTAGCTCTAAGGAAGTCAAGGAGATAACCGAGAAAGTGGGAGGTGCTCTAGTATGGGGAGGAGCCACCAATATAGCGCCTGCAGACGACAAGCTGATCAGAGTCGAATACCCCCTATCAATTGATCCTTATTACCAGATGCTGGCATCAATTATGGCAAAAAAAGGAGCCATAGGGGCTGATAACGTGGTAATTGATATTCCTGTCGGAGCTGGCACAAAGGTTCCTACCATTCAGGCTGGACAGAAGCTGGCAAGAGACCTGATAAATCTGGGGCACAGGCTTGGCATGAATGTGGAGTGTGCCATTACCTACGGTTCATCTCCCATAGGGAGAAAGGTTGGGCCTGCACTGGAAGTTAAGGAAGCCCTGAAAGTGCTGGAAAGTATGGAAGGCCCAAACAGCCTTATCGAAAAGAGCGCTGCCCTTGCGGGGATTCTGCTCGAAATGGGAGGCGCAGCTCCGAAAGACCATGGAAAGGAACTCGCACTTGAAACACTCAGGAACGGAAAAGCCCTCGAAAAGATGAAACAGATCATTGAAGCTCAGGGAGGAGATCCGAATATTACATCTGCTGATATTCAAGTAGGACAATACACCGCCGACATCTTTGCTTCTACAGATGGGTATGTTATCGAGTTTGACAATAAATGGATAATTGAAATTGCAAGGCTTGCAGGTGCTCCTAACGACAAGGGAGCCGGAGTTGCGATCCATAAGAAAATGGGTGAGTTAGTTAAAAAAGGAGATTCGATCCTTACTATTTATGCTGAAAAAGAGTTTAAGCTCGATGTAGCGTTGACTACAGCCCAGAGAACGAATCCGATAATAGTCGAAGGTATGCTTTTGATGAGAATTCCGGGAACTTATGGTTTCCAGTGATCTTCTCCTTTTTCTTCCTTTTTTCAGTGAAATCCTTTAATACCTTGTCCGGGCTTTAGCAAGAGCATGAAGAGGATCGTTTTGTTGCGCCTAGGGCACCGCCCCGAAAGAGATAAAAGGATAACCACTCACGTGGGCTTGACAGCCCGGCTGCTCGGCGCAGAAGGTATGCTCCTCGCCGCGGATGACCCAGGGATAGTACGGACTCTTGAAGACGTTGTCAGGCGCTGGGGAGGAGACTTCTATATTAAAAATAACGTCAATTTCAAGCAGGAAATCAAGGATTGGAAAGCTTCGGGCGGAAAGGTCTGCCACCTCTCAATGTATGGGGTCAATTTACCCAACGTTACTGACGAACTTAAAAAATGTGACATGCTAATGATTGTTGTAGGCGCAGAGAAAGTTCCTCCCGAGATTTACCAGCTTGCTGACTGGAATATTGCAGTTGGAAGTCAGCCCCATTCCGAAGTTGCGGCGGTTGCAATTACTATGGACAGGATTGCCGACGGAGAACCGCTTGAGAAGGAATTTCTTGATGCTGAATTGACAATTATTCCAACTGACAGGGGCAAACAGGTTATCGAAAATATAAGGGATTAAGCTAATTCTCTCTATACAATTTGTTAATAGGATTTGTAAGAAAAATGTTAAATGTAAGTTTTACGTTGAATAAATCTTCTACAAACAGGCCACTCCTCCTGTTATATTATCTCCGGATTTTTACGTTTATTGTTCCTTCGAAGTGAATAAAGAGTATGAGCGAATAACGGTTTCCTGAAGATTGATGTGAGATACGGTAAAGGATGCAGGGGTATAGGTGTTTTTTAGGTCAGATTTTTCACTTTTCTGTGGATCCCACACGGTTCTCTTCATCCTTTTTCATGTATCATTAATTGAGTATTTGCATTTTCAGACTTTTTATTTACAAAGTAAAACATAAATAGAGAAGTAATTGGATTAATAGTGGGATGTAAGGATTCATGATAGATGGTGGGAATGCATGACGCTTATAGATTCAATGGAAAGAGACACAAAGAAAAGAATTACTGCATAGGGATGTTTAAGTAAGTTTTATGAGCTGCTTATGTAGATACCCAATAGCTATTTTTCTTTTACATAAGCAGGAATTCTTCCGAAATATTTTAGGATCGCGTAGAATCACTGGATGGATATAAATCTTATCTTAAAATTTCAATCGGCTCGATAACTTTTAATAAATACTCAAAGAGATTATGCCACTCAAGACGAGAAGTTAAAGAAAATTCCAGCTCTTCTTCCTATTGCATGAAATCATCAAAATTAGCATTGATTTCACTTGTAGTCGACCGTCGTCAATCAAATTCAAGGAAAAAACTGAAAAGTCTCAAATGCAGGTGTCGTCAAAGATACCGCTTTTAAGAATCTGAAGGGTAGAATCAGAAGGCATCTTTTTAAGGTATTTTTAGATTAGAAGGCAATTTTAGTTCGATGATTATATTTTAAAACAGTTACTACTAAGTAACAAATGTTAGGAGCTATTTTACTAATGGAGTTATATATTGGATATCTATTACATTTAGTTAAGAATTGTCTAATTAATAAGAAAGATAGACTAAATTAATACAGATATTAAAGCTAATATGAATTTTATATAGTAAAATCAGAAATATTTGGACTTTATAAACGTACATTTTCTTTGGAAGATAAGCGCTAGTGGGGGAAAGTAAAAATGAATACTAAAAACAAAATTCTATTAACAGCAATAATTATCATTTTCTTAATTTCCTATTATCCACGGAGTTAGCAGCTACCCAATTTGTAAAAATCAGTTGCTTCCTTTTCTGTAAATGTCAGTTCAGGAATAGCATCGCTTGCTGCTCTATTTTGCTGACAAAAGTGCAAAAACACCGATTCCCTGGCTTTGGAAAAAATGTGAAAATGCCATCGAGAGCAACACTGCAATCAGGCTTCAATATACAAAATTTATACAAAGTAAATTCTGAATCAGTTGGTAAATTCAGGTAAATTCAGTTAAATTCAGGTAAATTCAGGTAAATTCAGGTAAATTCAGGTAAATTCAGGTAAATTCAGGTAAATTCAGGTAAATTCTAAATAAATTGGGTCAACTCAGCTTAAATATTTTTTTCGACTTGTGAATATTGACGGGGGGCAGATAAAATAAAAAATCGAAATCGAAAGCTGACACTCTATCTTCTTATGTGCTTGTCTATACTTGTAAACATTCCTGTTGTTTTATGTGCAATGCCCACATCAGTAATTTATGTCGCTGGAGATGGTAGTGGTGATTTTAATTGTAATACGACAAATGCTCAGATACAGATCAATCAGGCTCTTCAGTGTGTAGCAGACAATCCAAAATATACAACTGTTTATCTCAAAGGCCCATTTACATACATAATCACTAATACTATCCTGATTGGCAACAACACAATTTTGGCTGGAGATTCCAGTGCAACAATCAAACTTGCAAGTAATGCCAAATGGACAAGCTGGAAGCCAATGATTAAGGAAAGGAGCTCTGATAGCCATGATATTACCATCAAGGGCTTCACAATTAACGGTAACCGAGAGGGAAACAATAACGTGATTAGTGGAAAAGGCTACTACAATCTTATCCATTTTAGCAATTGTCAGAATATCATTGTATATGACATGTATCTGACCAACAACCACGGAGATGGCTTAAAGACTGACAACTGCTCTAACATAAAATTCTATAGTAATGAGGCATGCTCATTAGGACATGATGTTCTATATGCCAGTACCTGCTCAAAAGTGGAAGCTTACAATAATAAGATAACATGCAGGACAAACAGCGGACTAAGAATATATAATACAAATCATGTGGATTTTCACAGCAATATTATTACATCGGAAGGTTCCGGAGGTGCAGGAATTGAAATCCAGAAGTACAAAATATCTTCAATGGATGATATTGAGGTGTATAATAACGTAATATATGAGACTGCACTTCCAGGAATCTGGATGTTCGGATCGGCTTCCTATCCCACATCACCCGCAAATGTCCATATTCATCATAACCAGATCTATGATACAGGAACTAAGTCCAATACCAAAGTAATAGGCGGAATCCTATCTGGTGGATTCAATGCTCTCATTGAAAACAACGTGATCGATGGTGCATATGGGGCAGGTATTGTGCAGAATAATGTATATTCTCCGGCTCCGGCTGGCTCAGGGTATGTGATTACAGTAAGAAATAACATTATAACAAACACTCGAAAATCATCAGCCGGAGGAAATGGATGTGGAATATCTAACCTGCTTACAAAAACACACTCTTTTATCCTGCAGAATAACTGTTTTTATAACAACGCGGGTGGCAACTATATAGGTGTTCAGGCATCACCTTCGGATATAGCAGCAGATCCTCAATACGCAGACCGGGCCAAACACGACTATCGCCTGAAATCAAAAGCAGGTCGCTGGGATAGGAGCTATTGGGTGAATGACAATATAAGTTCCCCATGCATCGATGCCGGAGATCCTTCATTGGATTATTCTAACGAACCGGAACCCAACGGAAACAGGATAAATATAGGGCCGGATGGAAATACGAGGTATGCCTCAAAAACAGAATTGTATGTGTCAACACCGATACTTCCAACTGCAAACTTTAACACCAATGTTACTAGCGGCTATACTCCTCTTTCGATCCAGTTTATCGACTCTTCCCAAAATACAAATGTGTGGAAATGGAATTTTGGAGACAGTACAAATTCAACTCAGAAGAATCCAATGCATACATATTCAGCCGCAGGAAATTATACAGTAATGCTTACTGTAAGCAATGCAAATGGTACAGATTCAAAAACGGCTACGATAAATGTAAAGACAGTTCTGCAGAAACCGGTTGCTTCATTCTCTGCATCTCCAATCACTGGAAATTCACCAATGAAAGTAACATTTAGTGACAAAAGCACTGGCACACCCACTAACTGGAAATGGAGTTTCGGAGATGATACAACTTCGACAGATAAGAACCCTACACATACATACAGCGGAGCAGGAAAGTATACAGTCGGCTTAACCGTGACTAACGCCGCTGGAAGTAATTCAGTGACAAAATCCAGCCATATAAATGTTGCAACTGCTCTAAAGGCTCCTGTAGCTTCTTTTTCGGCATCCTCAACCTCAGGAAAAGCACCATTGAAGGTTACATTTACTGACAAAAGTACAGGATCGCCCACTTCATGGAGGTGGAGTTTTGGAGACGGTACATATTCAACCTCCAGGAACCCCGTACACACGTACAGTAAAAAAGGGAAATACACTGTTAGTTTGACGGCAAAGAATGCAAAAGGCAGTAACACTAAAACTATGTCTGGATATATCACAGTAAAGTAAGTGGACACCTTACATTGAAAAACAATAAAAAGGCCAGGATGAGAGGGTAATAGGGGTTACTGTCTAATATGGCAACCCGAACCCTTTCACCTTATTTGGCCAGAGATTTGAAAGCTATTTTTACCAATGACTTTTCAGTAATTTACCTAACGATCTTATCTTCACGACCTATTTTTTTAGATCTGTGACAGTAGTTAGAGGGAGTTTACCCATATAAAGGAGTTTTTAGATACTGAACTGTTAAAACACCCATTGGACTTTACAATAAAATTTAAATATTTCAAGCTATAATATAATATTTAAGCAGATCCAATTATACCGGTTTGGGGCTGCAATCATCTGGGGCAGGTTATTGTCTTTCCTGTCTCTTATCAACAAAAGGGCGGGCTATCTTTCTCCCGCCTAAACAACTTCTTTCTATCCCTGTTCTATGTCAATTTTTAAAATATATAAGCACAATAAAAGCCAGCAGTGGCAAAAAAACGAAGGGATGCTCCAGAGTCATGTATTTTCAGCCATAATTTGAATCAGTAAATGTAAAAGTTCAACATTCAAGTAAACATTTAAAATTAGATTCACTTTATAAATAAGACAGTTGTTTTTATCATAGAATCTAACATTTTGTAATTATTTAGTTTTTTAGTCTCTTTCTATCTGGCAAGTTCGTAAACATTGACAGATCCTGTCCAGATTTTATACTAATCTAGAAGCATTTGGCTGCGGATTTTGAATTCGTCCTTTAATTTTAGAATATGAATAATAAACTTGATCCCTTCCAAATAAACTACACGCTGAACGTTTTATATAGCTGAAGAATATACTTTGTCCAGGTGGTTAATGGATTCATGCCTCTATGTTGAGGAGCTTTAGGCAACTAATCATCTTATTTTTAGAGCCGGAAGGATATGGCAATGAACATAACATTAATTGGCATGGCAGGAGCAGGGAAAAGTACCATTGGAAGAGCACTAGCAAAGCGCCTGGACTATACTTTTATCGATGTTGATTGCCTGATAACAGAAAAAACCGGAATGCCTCTTCAAACCCTTATTGATAAACATGGAGATTCCGCTCTCATCAGATTTGAAGAAGAAGCTATACTCAAGCTCGGACAGATGGAAGAATGTATTATTTCCCCCGGTGGAAGCGTTGTTTATTCTGAGAAGGCCATGGAACACTTAAAAAAAGTGTCAAAAATAGTCTTTCTGGACGCTCCTTTCAGAAGCATTGCGAAAAGGGTTCGTAATGCTAGAAATAGAGGCATAGTAGGACTCAGAGACAGAAGCTTGAAAGAGCTTTTTGAAGAAAGGGAAATTCTCTATCAAAAATATGCTGACTTCTCTATAAAAGTTAAATGGAGGGAAAATATCCAAAACATTGTTGAAAAAATAATTGTGCTCTGTTTTTGAGACAATACATGATAATCTACAGGACTTGAGTTTATTTTCTTAAGGCTTACGACGAGTTTTTAAAATATTCCTTTCTTAATTTAGCTTTTTTTAGATTTTGCTAGTTGAACTTACTTTATCTCTAAAATTGATTTTCCTTTTTTAACCCGCTAATTGATTTTTGGATCAGATAGGTCTACTTTAGAGTAGTCTACTTAAGTGCAGCTACTTTAGAACAGTTTACTTTAAGGCTACCTACTTTAGAACAGTTTACTTTATTAGTCATCAGGTCTTCAACCTGAACAAAATATCTCAATTTATATTCTAAGCATCGGCTTGCAGGTAAAGGTCCGAGCAACAGGAGTTATAAAGTGACATCAAGTCGTTTCATTATTACGGTTATAGGCAGCGACCGTGTAGGAATCGTTGCCAGGGTCACTACGGTGATGGCCAGTTTCAATGTAAACATTGTAGATATCAGTCAGACTATTATGCAGGGCATCTTCACCATGATCATGCTTGCAGAAGCCCCACAGGAGAATTTTGACCTTGCAGCTTTCCAGAAGTCCATGGATACCGAGGGAAAGAGTTTAGGAGTCGAGATCAAGGTACAGCATGAAGACGCCTTCCGTTTCATGCATAGGATCTGACTTGGTAAATCAGGAGGACTTTCATGCTTATAAATCCGAATGAAATCCTGGAAACAATCAGGATGGTCAGGATGGAACACCTGGATATCAGGACCGTGACAATGGGAATTAGCCTTAGAGACTGCTGCCATCCTGATATTGAAGTTTTAAATGAGAATATCTACGAAAAAATCACTTTCCGTGCAAAGGAGCTCGTCCGTACAACGAATGAAATCCAGAGCCTCTATGGAATTCCCATAATCAATAGAAGAATCTCGGTAACTCCAATAGCCATAGTAGCCGAAAGTTGTAAAACTCCGGATTTTGTTTCCGTTGCAAAAACTATGGATGAAGCTGCAAAGGAGTCAGGGGTGGATTTTATCGGAGGTTTCAGTGCTCTTGTTCACAAAGGCACAACTTCAGGAGACCTTAAACTCATAAATTCAATTCCAGAAGCACTTGCAGGCACTGAAAAAGTTTGCTCTTCGGTAAATGTTGCTACCACGAGAGCCGGAATTAATATGGACGCAGTTGGCATGATGGGCAACATCATTAAAAGAACTGCAGAACTGACTGCTGACAGGGATGGGATTGGCTGTGCCAAACTTGTTGTCTTTGCCAATGCCCCGGAAGATAACCCTTTTATGGCTGGAGCCTTTCATGGAATTGGTGAACCCGAGTTCGTGATCAATGTTGGCGTAAGCGGGCCAGGCGTTGTGAACGCTGCCATTCGCGAACTTGAAAACCCTGATCTCACGGAAATTTCGGAGACTATCAAAAAGACAGCCTTCAAAATAACCCGCATGGGAGAAATGGTAGGAAGAGAGGTTTCACGGAGGCTCGGAGTTGAGTTCGGGATCCTTGACCTCTCCCTGGCTCCAACGCCTGCAATCGGGGACAGTGTTGCTGCTATTCTGGAAGCAATGGGACTTGAGCGATGCGGAACTCACGGAACGACAGCCGCCCTTGCCCTCCTGAATGACGCAGTAAAAAAAGGTGGGGCAATGGCATCTTCCTGCGTAGGCGGCCTTAGTGGGGCTTTTATCCCTGTAAGTGAAGACGCAGGCATGATCGAAGCCGTTAAGGTCGGAGCTCTCACCCTCGAAAAACTCGAAGCCATGACAAGCGTCTGTTCAGTCGGCCTGGATATGATCGCAGTTCCTGGGGATACTCCTGCCTCCACCCTTTCTGCAATCATAGCTGACGAGATGGCAATAGGAGTAATTAACAGAAAAACAACTGCCGTCAGGATCATCCCCGCGCCTGGGAAAGTAGTTGGGGACTCTGTGGAATTCGGCGGGCTGCTTGGAAGTGCCCCTATTATGCCAGTAAGCAATTTCAGTTCGGAAGTTTTTGTAAAGCGTGGTGGAAGGATACCGGCTCCGATCCAGTCCCTGACAAACTAAATCACTGTCTTAAATCATTGTCTTAAATCACTGTCTTAAATCACTGTCTTAAAATAGAGTTGCTATTCAGTATACGAAAATACAGTCTAAAGATGAAGATATTTACCCCTTACATGCCATTATTTGCCTGCTCAAATAAAACTGGAAAACAAAATCAATAGCCAATAATTAATGAAAATGAGCCCATGAAGTTTTCCCATTAGTTCTTGAAAAGATGGCTATTGAATTGTTTTTCTTGGCTGAATGACAGGTTATAAATAGTTTTTATGTCTTTTTTGGTTAAGATACTAATCGTCTAAAAAATATTATTTTTGATGTTGATATATAACATTCGAGTAGAAAAATCGCTACATTTATTATTCAAACATATGCACAAAAATTTTTAATTAATTAAAAATGGGCAAAGTTGTAAATTTCAAAATTATATTACATAATATAAAAAAGAAGTTGTATAAATGGTTGAATTAAATTAAAAATTTCCACCGATCAGATAATTAAAAGTAGATGAAAAGCACATTTTTATAAGGGGATGAAAATGAATTCTATTGATTCGAATATTCGGTGGGGCTGGCTGAAGTTGATGTATATTTACACCATTATTGGAGCTGGCCTGTTTGGAGTGGGAATGGTTATTGCTCCCAGCTTTCTAATATCTATGTTTGGCTGGCCTTTGCAGGACCCTATTGTTCTCGGGGTTGTTGGGAGTGTTAATATTGCTTTTGGTCTTTTATCCATATTGGGCTTGAGGTCTCCTCTTAAGTTTGTTCCCGTTTTACTCTTACAGCTGTCTTACAAGACGGTCTGGTTTGTAGGCGTTGCCCTGCCTCTTGTGATGGAAGGGCAGTTTCCGGCTCATGGATATATGTTCGCTGCGATATTTCTTACATATCTCATTGGAGACCTTATAGCTATACCTTTCAGCTACGTATTTGGAAAAGATATGGTGAATAATTGAAGATTTATCCTGAATTTGACAGAAGCATACATTTTGTAATGTATAAATTGGCTTCATGCTTCTGTTTTCTTCATATACTTGAAAGTTGTACCGTATGTTTTTTATTTCTAATTTTTTATGCAGTCACACGGTCAATCCCTATAAACATGTTGTATTCTATATAGCTTTGTTAAAAGTATAGTTAACTATTAATATCCGACTGCATTGTAATTATTAGTTAATGAATGTGAAAGCTAAGAAATCACAAGCAAAATCAGTAAAAGTAAAGCCTCTAGAAGTTGATTTATCAGACGTTGTGGTAAATGGTACTGTTGATAAAACTGGCATCCACTTAACAACAACCTATCAGGGACTCATCTTCATTACTTGATTCTTCACACTAACGAATTTAATAGTTGGCAGTCAATGAAGGCAATCCAGAGAGCTGAACTCATACCTTAAATCAATCTTTGAGCCATAAATGAGTACTACATTGTCGCCTTTCACCTTATGGTACGTTGAAATCATCATGAGAGCAAAGTTAGGACTCTTACTATCGACATCAACTAAAATATTCTCTTTCCGGTTAGCTTCTACAGGTTAATGGTATTTGATATTCGTTTTTCAATCACCTGCTTAGCCTTTTTCAATTCTCTTAAGTATCTCAAAGCAGTAGTGATATGACATTTTAGTCTACGTTCAATTGTCCCTGTGGACATAGATCTAAGAGGCTGTCTTAAAATTAAATTTGATTCTACGTTTGGGATAAAATACCACCCTATATGGTCAACGTGTACCTGAATTTCGGAAGAATTTAATATCGAAATTTAAAGTTCACATTACCCATTATCCAATTGTAGAAACGGTTTGAATTTTAAGACAGGCTATAAGAGATAAAACTTCTAAAAATTTACTCAATTGAGGTTTTGCCAAAATTGACGAAAATGCTTTAGAAGCTAAAAAATAGATAATAAATGCTAATTTTGCCAAAATATT
>MDTP02000076.1 GCA_001714685.2 Methanosarcina sp. Ant1
TAAGGTATTCGTTTAATTGGTTCGGACATCGACGAACAGTCTGTATTCAAGATTTATATAATTTTCAGACACGCTCTAAGAAACAAAGGGCACATTTTTTTCCGCGCTTTCCGCGTTTTCCGCGGTTAATAGATTCTTGATTAGGCTTGTCAGTGCCCGCATGTGCTTTCAGTCCTTAATGAATCTCATGGTTTCAAACTAAATATTTGAGTTCATAACTGCAATTGGCTACTGAATTATGTTATTGATTTTGGAATCGATGCACTAGGTATTCAAAGCTATTATTCAGGCGTAATCCAGATTATAATTCTTATTCAGGCTTTCACCTGTCAGTTTCAGGTGATGCCTTATTTTCATTCAAGTCTTCTTCGGGTTGCGGTTATTAAGGGAATTCTGGAACTTTATATACCCGCAAGTATCTCCTTCAAGAGTAATTATCCTGCCTTGAATGTTTCCTTTTTCAATTATGAGTTCCACAACACTGGGATTTGACATTCTCGGTTTAGTAGGAGAGCCAGGGCAGACAAGCGTAACGTCCTTCTTCTCTATTAAAGGACGGTGCAGGTGTCCGAAGATCAGGATATCTACTTCCATTTCTTTTGCGAGGTAACCCTGGGCAGTCATATCAGTTATCGAAAGCCCTCCTTCATGTACCACTCCGATTTTAACCCCTTCGACTTCGAATTTAAGCCTTTCTGGAAGAAGCCTTTTGAGCTCGGAAGAGTCATCATTTCCGAAAACAGCTTTCAGTTTACCGCCTATATTAAAGGCTTTATAGGCTTCAACCGTACTGAAATCTCCTGCATGGACGACCAGGTCGCAGTCCTCAAGGAGAGCTTGAAGTTGCGGAGGGATTCCTCCTGTTTTCAGATGAGTATCGGAAAGTACAATAAGCTTCATGGAAAATCTCCGAATTATATAATAAAAACGCATTTTAAAGATAAAAATGTACAGCAAACGTAGCAAATCTGTAATAGCCAATAACTGACAATCATTATGAAAAATAGCACGTCTGGTCCCAAACCCCAGGTTCGGAACCTGTTAACTAAAGTATAAATTAGAAGGAGTTTTCGACTGTCAGGTCTACTAGTTCGTATTCAAGATTCTCGGTTTCTAATCTGCTAAGAAGCAAAGAAACCTGCTCGTCCACTGAAACCACAAGAGAAGAAAGCCCATGGTATGCAGCCTCGATAACTGACTCATTGGTTCCGAACATGACATTCGGGCTTATGCCAATCTTGCGTAGGGCAATTAGCGCTTCCACACCAATGGCTGCTATATAGTGTTTTGAGCTTGCCAGCATTTTCAGGCGCTCCATGTCTACCTTTCTTGACCCTCCACGCTCAACTCTGGGAACCTTGCAGATCGTAATTGCCGCATTTTCCAGGTCAATCAGGCCTTTAAGAGTGCTTACTCCTACATCCTCCCCTTCGGCTGCATCGGATATAACATTGCCTGAAGCACCTGTCTTTTCCGTGCTGCTTACGTATAGGAGCCCATTCTCCATTTTCAGATAAACCTGCTGTCCTTCTTTTACCTCTTCTTTTGTGATGGCTGTCCAGGTTGAAACATGGCTGATGATGTCCTCCATGACAAAACGGGCGTACCTCTTCATATCTACGGCGTTTTCGAGAACCCATTCCACGCCTTCTTTAGTTATTCTGTACCGGACACGGCCCTCAGTGACAATCAGTCCATCGTTTACAAGTTCTTTAATGTATTCTGAAACTGCCTGGGGGGTTATTCCTATTTTTGCGGCAATTTCCTTTTGCCTGACATTAGGCTGGTGGGCTGCAATCTCGATAAGAACCTGAAATTTGGTTACTCCACTTTTAGTCTGGAGGATCTTGATCATCAATCGAAATTCTCCTCAACATCTTCAATTAACTTTAACCTTTGCCCCATTACAGAAAGCCTTTCAGACCTGCGGGCTACAGAACAGATATAGAACGGGTTTTTATTAAGGGTCCGCGTTAGATTGCTCATTGAGGTATTACCTTCTTCTACAAGCCTTTCAAGTTCTTCAATAGCATCTTTGACCTCTTCATACGGCTTGAAGGTCAGCATGATGATGTCGCTAAGATCTTCAAAAGAACATTGAAAGTTAACCTGAACCTTGGAATAAGAACTGTGATATTCTTTTGAGGGTTTTTGTCCTGCCTCGGGAACTCTCCACTGGCTCTCAAGGAGTCCGGCTTTTTTGAGAATATGAAGGCTTTTTGATGAGTCAGTACCCATGAATTCGTCTACTTCTGCTCTGGTCATCCATTTGTTTGAAAGTGTGTCAAAGATTTTTTTGTGAGTTCTTGACCCAAAAGTCCTGAGTAATGGTACTAAATAGGAAGGATCATTGATTATTCGAGTTCGTTTACCCATTTATTCCTCTCCTTCTCGTCTTGCTTATAAGCTTTCAAATATGATAAAGATTTGTAAGTAATTATTCGATATAATCGATATCAAGCCCTTCAGGCCCTTCCCAGTTAAAAACGGGGGCAGCACGCTTCAGCTCACGGCATTTTTCATGCAGGGCGTGGGCAACTATTGGAAGAGCAATGGTAGCATCCACGAAGACCTGCACTTTTTTTGCCTGAGCTGCGATTTTTCCCCAGGAAACAGCTTCGTCGAAAGTACAGCCTGAAAGCCCTCCCCAATGAGGAGAATCGGAAGTATACTGGATTGCATAATCGTGCCCTCCAACATCCATTCCAAGGATAGAAGCTATCACTTCGGTCTGCTGGATAAAATTCTTCGGGACTCCGCCTCCAACGTAGACGACTCCGGTTTTCCCTGATTTTTCAACAATATGCGTGATCTCGTCAACATCTTTTATCTGGTCGACATCTAGTTTCAAGCCTCTTCTTCTTGCAATTGTAAGCCCTATGCCTATTGAACTGTCCGAAAGTGCCGGAACGAAGATTGGAACATTATGCCTGTATGCACTTACTACTATAGAATCCTCTACTGCTCCACGTCTTACAAGCTCCTTTCCCAGCAGGTACATGAATTCCCTTGATGAACAGGAAATTTCCCCGATTTCCTCTGCAAAATCTGCAATCAGGTTGTCTGCCGTTCTGAACTCCTCTTCCACTGCAAAGACATCGTAGATTCTGTCCACGCCGTGCTTGAAGAGATTTTCATCGTCAGCCAGATGGGAACCCACATAGTGCTTTTTGCCGAGAGCCTCATGGGAATCATGGAACAGGTTTGCTCCTGTGCTTACCAGGCAGTCTATCATCCTCTCGCGGATCATATAGGAAATAATTCTGCGCATGCCAGCAGGGACCATTGCTCCGGATAAGCCCATAAACACCGTCATGTTCTTTTCTTTTAGCATGTTGTGCCAGGCCTGGACGGATTCGGCCAGTTTTCTTCCCTGGAAGCCTGTTTTGAGCATCCCGTCCATCAATTCGCTTATAGACCTGTCCTTTACATCTATCGGAACTGTAGGGTTGTCTGTGAATACATTATGATGCATATCATTCTCCATAATAAACAGATAGTGATAGTTGCCTGTATTTCCTACACTTGAGGCATTTGGCAACAGAAAGTAAGAAACACAGTAAAGCTAAATAATTATATATATTTTATTAAATATCAATATATGCGGACTCTTTCACTAGAGATGATTTCCGGTAAAGATACACTTTTGAGGGAAATATATTTGTTGGATTAAAGATTTTTTAATTCTAAAGCAAAGAATATGTAGGGATAATGAGCAGTTTCAGTATTCTCAAGTTAATGCCTTTAAATGATTTTGGAAATAAATGCAAGCACACTTGATAGTATTCAAATTATAAAAATTGCTACGGATATCACGGCCTTCCAGTTCCTTGCTCGTCTGCGAAAGATGCCCTGGGAATTCTGAAGGTCTTCAGACCTGCCTCATTCGCCCACGTGATGTAAATGCTTCTGGCAAGTTTCCTTCATGTTCTCCTACCCTTGTGTGCGCTTTCTCCATACGCGTGCTACTCCGAAATATAGCCGTGTTTATTTATGTTTTGTGGGGTGCGCATCCCACAGCAGTGCTGAGCATCTTTCTTTGCTAATTTAAAGAGATTCTGGACATTACGCAAAACACAATTTCTATGGGACCCAGTTATTTTAAACTCTCTTCTCTAGATACAATATCATATTTCGAAGGCATTATGGAGTTCACAGTCACAAGATTAAATTTCTCAATACTTGCATCTCGGAACGCAAGTTCAAAAGATTCAATATTTTCAGGGTGTGTACCAACTCCACTTATAAAGAATACTTTTCTGAGAAGTAACTTCGTAATCATCTTTGCATCTTTGAGAAATAATCAGTTTAAGCTTAGTCCAAATAGCAATTATCATTTTTAAGCATTGCCCTTCAATTGTGCCGGAAAGAAGGTCAATTTTTATTTTTTTAGGCAATACCGAATATAAGAAGCTCATATTCATGATATTATGTTTAAATGGCTTCTTTCTACTAGGCATTTCATTTGGAATTTTCAGTTCAGACTTTTTAATTTTATCAAGCTAGCTCTATAAATGTCTTTAATGTGAGTCAGTTATCTTTGAAATTCCTTCAATCTCAGCCTTTTTATGAGCTGTTTCATAAGCTTTATATCATGCAGGATAATTACATCGTGTATTACTCCCTTCAATTTTCTTGCTTACTTAACTTTCAGGGCATGGAGGATTCGTGTCTTTTTCAAAAGTTTCCTGAAAAAGAAGTATCTGTGTATATCCAGTTGCTCTGGCGAAAGACAAAGTCTTTCTGGCCTGAGGCCTGAAGATTAACTGTTAACAATAACCATGATGTCGGTACAGATGGAAGAAAAGCTCAATCTTAAACTTTTTGAATTACTTGAGGGAAGACAACTTTCAATCAGCGGGCTCTCCAGGGAACTTAAAGCCGGAGGCATAGATGAGCATCGCCTGATCCTGACTGGTTATCTCAGGGCGCTCAGAGACCTTAATATTCTGGAGGAATTCGAAGTTCCCCCCTCCAAAATCTATGCTCTGCCGGAAAAAATCGAAGAGTCCTTTCCCGAAAAAGGCAAGGAACGAAAGCCTCCTGAACCTTCGGATTCTGAAGACATTTATTCGATTTTCAGGACTCAGCTTCTAAAAATTGATCTGGACCTCAGGATTCCTGTAGGAGTATATGTAGTTTCCAGACTCTTTGAGAGACCATGTTTCCGCAGGGAGTTGAAGCTCATAGGGATCACTCAAAAACACCTTGATCAGTATCTGGAAAAACCCGGCATAGTCTGTGAGTTGCCTGATTCACACCTGAAAAAAGCCAGATCAGATATTACAAGAATTGAGATTCCTCCGGATGACCCTGCGTATGAAATCAGGGAACCCAGGGAAGAGGTGACCAGACTTGCAAACGAAGTACTTGCAGGGCTGATAAAACATAGAATTGACCTTGAGGGCCTGTTAGCAAAGAGTAAGCAAACTACCTTGCTTCCCTAAAGAGTTTTCATTCTTTAAAATCCTGAAAGCTTTGCATTGATCAAACTCAAACCTGAAGTTGGTGCTTAGAATATGAAAGTTGCCTGTGTCCAGATGGATGTACTTCACTGCAGAAAACAGGAAAATCTTGAAAAAGCCCTCTACCTGGCTCTCGAAGCCGTAGCGAAAGGAGCAGAGATTATCGTTTTCCCAGAGGTTTTTTCCACCGGCTTTTGTTATGAGGACTTCGACCACGCAGCAGAAAACCTGCCTTCTCCCACCCTTGAGAACCTGGCATGTTTTTCCGAAGCCAATGACTGCGTTCTCATTGGCTCAGTAATCCAGAAGGATATTGAAGAAAATAATCTTACTACGAAAGAAAATAGCTTTAAAGAGAAAGCAAATTCTTTTACAGAAAAAGAAAAAAAGGAAATTCCGGGAAGTAAAAACTCTCCGAACTCTGCACTCTATTACAATCTCGGTTTCTGTTTTGAGTCCGGAACCCTTGCAGGCACTTATCGAAAGACTCATCCCTTCAAGAATGAAAACCAGTATTTTTCCAGGGGCAGTTCAATAGAGCCCATTCCCCTGAAAAAGCAAAACCTGAAAATCGGTTTTGAGATCTGTTACGAGCTTCGTTTCCCTGAGATCGCAAGAAAACTTGCTCTTGCAGGTTCCGATCTCCTTGTAACCACAGCAGCTTTTCCCAATCCGAGGTCCGAACACTGGAAAACTCTTGTAAAGGCAAGAGCTATCGAAAATCAGATTCCGCATATTGCCTGCAACCGCACGGGTTCTGCTCCCGACTGCAGCTACTTCGGAAACTCAATGATTACAGATTCCTGGGGCGAGGTAAAGGCTGACGCAGGCGATAAAGAGTGCGTAATTGTTTGCGACCTTGACCTGTCAGGAAAAGATGAAGTCCGCAAAATGATTCCTGTTTTTGAAGATAGGAGAGGAGAGCTTTATTGATCCTAACAAAGGCTTTCTTTTTGGTTTAACTTATTGAGTTTTTATAGACCGTGAGTTTATGTAGATAGCTTTCGTAATTTTGGAAGCTGTTAACCACTCTTAATTGGTTAATTTATCCTCAAACTCTCTAATTGGCTGTCTCAAATTGTTAAGTGGAACATATTTATCAAGCCTGTAGCAGTCAGGTTCACTGCAAGAGCTGCAAGCAAAAGCCCCATAAGTCGTGTAAAGACCAGCATCCCATTATATCCTATGATCTTGTGAATCCCCCTTGAGAATCGGAAGATATACAGGCACATAATGAATGTCAGTATGATTGATGCAATAATTATTATCTTCTGTACAATGGTTTCTGTCCCTCCCATCAGGACAATCACTGTACTAATTGTACCGGGCCCTGTCAGGAGCGGAAGGCCTATCGGAAAGATCCAGATATCCTCACGTTCCTGAGATTGAGAAATCTCTTCTTCAGTAATACTCTCTCTTGAGACCTTAGCATGCATCATATCAAAGGCAATGCTGAAAAGAAGGAGTCCTCCTGCAACCCGCAGAGAATCCACACTGATGCTGAACAGGTTAAGTATCACGCTTCCTGTGATTGCAAAAAAAAGGGCAACTAAGCATGCCAGTGTGACTGCTTTTTTCGCGAGTTCATTTTTTTCATCGCGCTTCATCTTGCTGGTCAGGGAGACGAAAGTCACTACTCCGCTGATAGGGTCGACAATCACAAAGATAGATGTGAGTGCATAGAGGAAAAATCCGAGGCTTTCGGCTATCACTTATTTTCTCCTGTCCTTTAACTACTCTCTCACCTATTCATATAATTTTTCCTGTTATAATACCTACCGATCTTTGGGGTGATTCATTGATCTAATCTGAAAGGGAGAGCAAATCTATCGTACTCGAAAAAATATAGAGAGATTTTTAGGCTTGAAATTTTAGTTAACTCAAGCCCATAACCTGGAATTTAATTATCTTAAAAATAAATAAATAAATAAATAAATAAATAAATAAATAAATAAATAAATAAATAAATAAATAAATAAATAATCTGAGGTTATATAATTTCGGGTTATGAGCACTAAAAATTAGTCAGAAAAAGCAAAAAAGTCAAGAAGCCGTAATGGCTTCTTTTACTCTCCTTTCTTTCCTTCAATATAAATAGCGGGCCTGAGAGGCTCTGCAAACCTGGACTTCTTTTCCGGGTCATAGGCAGGAGAATCTGCACTGTAGATCTCAACAGGGCAGCCAATTTCTTTTTCAAGGAAGGAGGCTGACTCTTTCAGGAGAGCATGTTCATCAAGGCCAGGGCCAGCGAAGATCTCATACCTGTCTGCACCTCCGCTTTTGAACTCGGGGATGATCTTCTGCACGAACTTTGGAATATCTTTGCCAAAGCGTTTCAGGTCAGGGTTTGCCATCAGGACTTTAATAAGGGTGCCTACTTCGAGGGAAGCTTCCAGCTGCATTTCGCAGGCGCATTTTAGAACTGCGACTTTCCAGGCAGGCGATGTGTAGAGAAGAACCTTCTGCGGAGTTATCTTTGTTACCCTGATGATCTCTTCAATGTCTTCAAGAGTGCCCTTTATGACTTCTTCGGCAAGTTCCGCGCCCTCGTCCATATAATCTTCATTATAGAGAGGGTACTGGGTAAGGGAGATAGGTTCTTTGTGCCCCATAGCCTCCCAGATTTCCTCGCAGAGGTGAGGGGTAAAGGGAGCCATGAGCCTGACCCAGTTGTCCAGTATGTAGTAGAGCAGCGTCTTTCCGCCTCTCCTCTGGTACCATTTGACATCGTTTATGAGCAGGAAGAATGAATTCTGGATTGCTTCCCTGGTCTGGATGGAGTCAAGGGCGACATTTGTCTCCAGGAAGTAGTCCTGCATCCGCGAAAGCATCCAGCAGTCAATCTGCTTAAACTCTGTGCCGAGCTTTGCGCGCTCTCCATTCTCTATAACATCTTTTGCAAAGGAGTAGAACCTGTCCACCTGCCGTCTGGCAGATTCGATTCCCGTCTTATGCCAGTCTGCGTCCTGTGTCTGTTCGGCTGTGGAGAGGATATACATCCTTGTTATGTCAGCACCGTATTCCTGGACTGCGCTTTCCAGAGTGAGGATAGGGCCTTTGGATTTGCTCATCTTCTGCCCCTCCAGGGAGACGAAGCCGTTTACTGCAAGAGCTTTTGGCCAGTTTTCTTCTTCAAAGAGGGCTACGTGGTGGAAGAGGAAGAAGAGCAGGTGGTTAGGGACTAGGTCCTTTCCGGAAGAGCGCAGGTCCACAGGATACCAGTAATTGAAATCACTGCGGATTTCTTCCAGGATTCCGGAGTCCAGGCCAGTCTCTGCGGAAACAGCTGCTGAATCGCCTTTTCCAAACAGGGTATAATCAAAGAATGAAAGGGTAAGGTGTTCTAGAGCAAGGTCGCCCTTCTCTATGAATTTGGCAATGATGTAATAACTCATGTAAATTGTCGAATCCCCGAGGGACTCGATCAACCATTCCTTATCAATGGGCAGGCGGGTTCCAAGGCCTTTTTTGCGGGCGCATGCTTTGTCCTTGAGCCAGTCAACCTTGTTTTCAAACTCAACCCTGTACTCTTCAGGAATGATCCGCATCTGGCTGAGGCATCTGTAAACCTTTGCTTTCCATTCCGGGTCTGAATAGTTTAGGAACCACTGGCCTTTTACCATGTTTACGACACAGGGTGTGCCGCAGCGGCAAATCACCGGTTCGCTGAACTCGTAAAATATCTCTCCTGCGTTTGAACTGATTAAGTCCCTGGTAAGGATATCTTTGATCTTCGAGACCGCATGTCCTTCATATTTCCCTGTGATCTCCTTAAGCATTCCTCCGTGGAACTCTCTTCTGTACACGATCTTTGTGGCTTCCTCGGCTTTAGGGTCTTTCTGGCTTGTTATTCCCATCTTTTCTACGATTTCTTTTGCCGGGAATTCTCCAAATTCAGGCGCTTTTATAAGGGAAATCAGTTCGATCTTTCTCAGGTCTTCAGTTATCCCGTAATCGCTCAGGTCAGCATCATAAAGGTCGCGAAGGGCCAGGTAGTCAAAGGGCGCATGGGCAGGCACGCTCATTACTATTCCGCTTCCGTTTTCAGGCCTGACAAAAGAAGCCGGAAGAGAAATTATCTCGTCGTCGGTTACCGGGTTTGTGAGTTTTATTCCTATTATGGATTTTGCAGGTATGTCCTCAATATATTCGACTGTCCTGTCCGTAAAGGTGAGTTTTCGGAAAGCTTCCCTGCTTACAACCCAGAACTCTGTGTATCCATCTTTTTCAACTCTTGCCTTTACATAACCAACGTCCGGATTGACCCAGAGATTTGTCACTCCGAATGTTGTTTCCGGCCTCAGGGTTGCACAGGGAAGAACCAGGTCTTTGTACCTGAACTTGATAAGGGTGTATTCCACGATTGTGGCTTCTTCCCCATGGAGGATGTCGTGGTCTTCTACAGGGTTGTTATCATTCGGGCACCATTTTACAGGGTGTGAGCCTTTGACGATCAGGCCTTTTTCCTCAAGGCGGATGTACTGCCATTCAATGAACTTTTTGTAAGTCTCTTCTGTTGTCGTAAATTTACGTCTCCAGTCAATGGAGTACCCGATCATTCGCATCGCTTTCTCGGCTTCAAGCTTGAAGTAATCAACGATTTTTTCTGGAGTTTCAAGTGTAGGAAGAATATCTCCCGGAATTCCATGGAGGCGTTCATATACGTCCATGGTCTGAGGGTCCCGGCTTGCAATCAGTTCCGCAAGCCCCACAATGGGCGTGCCGGTTACATGGAAACCCATCGGGTAAAGCACGTTAAATCCGAGCATCCGTTTATGCCTGGCTACTACGTCCCCGATGGTAAAAGTCCGGGTGTGTCCCGCATGAAGGTTTCCGTTAAGATAGGGGTAGGGGATGGTTATGAAGAATTTTTCCCGCTTGTCCGGTTCGGCCTGGAAAATTCCGCTTTCATTCCAATATTTTTGCCATTTCTTTTCGATCTCATGAGGTTTATATTCCTGCTCCATTCGTGTTCACACCCACTGGCGATTATGATAAAAGAATCTGACTGTAATCGTAAACAATAATAATGAATCATAATGAATCTGACTGCACTCGCAAACAATAATAGTGAATCATAATGAATTTGACTGCACTCGCAAACAATAATAGTGAATCATAATGAATCTGACTGCACTCGTAAACAATAATAGTGAATCATAATGAATCTGATTGTAATTGAAAAAGATATGAATAATAGTAAAGTGGTTTCAGGAAGTCAATAAGCGGCCTCAAGAAACATTAAAGGATTGAAGGGTACCGGAGCCCGGTATCTCAATCTTTCAACTGTTTACGGTTCCTGTATGTAGTTCCTGTATGTAAATACCTATCTTCGCATCTCTCTAATGAAATCTTTAATCGAACGTGTTTTCCTTGTTTATTTATTATTTCCGAAGATGGCTTTCCGGATAGATTCGATATTTGCATCCACTACAGTTGGCTCCTCGCAAACCTCTATTACGGTCTGAGGATCTTTAAGGAGGTGCCCTGTGGTAATGCAGACCACGGTCTCGTCTCTACCTATAACGCCCATTTCAACAAGTTTTCTGAGCCCTGCTACCGAGGCCGCACTTGCAGGTTCGACCCCAATACCCTCAAGCCTTGCAAGATCCTTCTGGGCTTCAAGAATTTCTTCGTCTGTAACCGACTCTGCAGTTCCACCGGATTCCCGGATCGCACTGAGAGCTTTTTTAGCGTTCACCGGATTTCCGATCCTGATTGCTGTTGCAACCGTCTCAGGGTTGTCTTCAGGAGTTATCTCCGGAGCCCCACTCTTTATAGCTTTTACAATGGGGCAGGAGCCTTCTGCCTGAATTCCGGTCATTTTCGGGAGAGAATCCGTTATACCGAGTATCTTAAACTCCCTGAAGCCTTTATAAATAGCAGTAATGTTCCCTGCATTCCCTACGGGCAGGACAATTCTGTCAGGTACCCTGAAGCCGAGCTGGTCTGCAATCTCAAAACCGATAGTCTTCTGGCCTTCCAGCCTGTAAGGGTTGATTGAGTTTAGAAGGTAGATCTTTTCCTGGGAGCAGAGCGTGCGCACAAGAGCAAGCGCGTCATCAAAGTTTCCGCGGATGCTGAGAACCTTTGCGCCGTGCATAAGGGCCTGTGCAATCTTTCCAAGGGCTACTTTTCCTGCAGGCAGCAGCACAATTACAGGAATTCCGGCTTTTGCCCCGTAGATTGCAAGAGCTGCAGAGGTATTTCCTGTAGATGCGCAGGCAACGGTTTTCATCCCGAGTTCAAGCGCTTTTGTAACCCCGACTGTCATTCCCCTGTCCTTAAAAGAACCTGTAGGGTTCATGCCTTCGTGCTTGACGTAGAGTTCTTTGATTCCTATTTTTTCGGCAAGACGGTCGCATTTATACAGAGGAGTCCCGCCTTCTCTGATGGTTACAGGCTCCCTTTCTATAGGGAGAAGTTTTGCGTATTTCCAGACCGAAGGGCATTCGGTCTTAAGTTTTTCCATGTCAAGTTCAATTGAGGAATAATCGTAAATAACATCAAGCAGCCCATCACATTTGCTGCATGTATAGATTACTTCATCTTTGGAATACTCTGCACCGCATTCGATACATTTCAGATAATAATACATTAAATTGCTCCTGTGTCTGATGATTTTAAATTATTCGGATTCCGGGTTTCAAGTTATACCTGATTAATGTTTATATAATCCGGAATTTCAGGTCAGCGTAATCTGGATTTTGGATTAGTATAATATTAGAGTTTAATAATATTTTGTATCCTTAACACTTTACTTGCTTTTAAATTATACTGTTTTTTAAAATTGTACTTATCAGGTTTTATAATAACTACGTAGCACAGGCTTATACAGGCAGATATGCAGGCGATATACAGGCAGATATGCAGGCGATATACAGGCAGATATACAGGCAGATTCAGCCATCTCCAGAAGGTCTTAGAGAGTGATTAAAAAGATTTTTAGAATACTTCGCGGAGGTTAGGACTGGAAGGACAGAAAAATGTCAGGGTTTTAAAAGATACAGGATGTTAAGGCATGTTGTGAGGCTTTATTTTTCAGCTCCGTTTCAATCCAGCTTGTATTCCGAAACTTCCTTGCTGAGGAAATAGCCAAGAACTGTTCTTATCACCACGACTGTGCCCAGAAGGAGCAGTTCTTCATGCGAGGGATTTCTCACAGTTTCCAGGACATCGGCTGCAATGAAAAACTCAAGCCCGAAGACGATTTTGTTTGTAAGCTCTTTTCTTACTTGCTGGTAACTGTAAGGTTTCTTCAAAGCTTCAATCATGATGATCCCTAAGGTTGCCCTGATCCCGCCATATATTATAAGGAGTGAGCCCACCAAATTGAACAGGGTATGAATGCGTCCAGAAACAAGCCTTCCAAATCTTCGAACATTCTTCTTCCCATCCCTTTAAAGGCCGGATCGTAAAATCCGGCCTTTAATCCGATTAAAAATTCCCTAATAGCATTTATTTTCTCGGGATATATATTCTTCCTATATTTGTTCTTCAAATCCGATACTAGGAAACATATTCAACTGAGACGAAACTTCTTTTATATTCAACTGATAAAAAACTTCTTTTATATTCAACTGATAAGAAACTTCTTTTTTGGGATACGCGGATATAAAGCAGAGCTCTAAACTAAAAAAGAGCATGAAGCCCAATTAAACGAATACAAAAAGAAAAACAGGAAGGAAAAGATTTAATTCCGGCTCGGAAGAGCCGGATTATCTGGTCAGGTGCAGAGTGATCGGTTTTTCGGACAGACCTTTCTCTGAAAAGTTTATTTCTTATCCGGGTTTTCCGGCTGCAGGGCCTGAATTTCCCTGTACTCTATCCCGTACGCTTTGACAGCTTTCGGGGCTCCAAGAAGGAGTTTTCTGGCCCTGTTATAGACGCTCGGGAACTTT
Source organism: Methanosarcina sp. Ant1 (assembly GCA_001714685.2). Lineage (GTDB taxonomy): Archaea > Halobacteriota > Methanosarcinia > Methanosarcinales > Methanosarcinaceae > Methanosarcina. The sequence continues at coordinate 13,367 of MDTP02000076.1, forward strand.
TGAGCGTCAAGTTCCTCGAGGAGGTCTGCTAGGATTTTTACCAGTGGAATGTGGTATTTTGCCTCCATCTGGTCTATGTTTGCAAAGGCATTGAGCATATTGACCGTACTGAATTCGTTTACAGGGGTTAGTTTTCGCAGGACATCCGCAAAGAGAGCCCTGCCTTCTTCGGTCTGGAGGGACTTCTTGCGGTTGCGGGCAAAGCTTCCGTAAAGGGCCCGCTGGTCATTTGCCTGCTCAATCCTGAAGGCTTTTGACCTTTCCATTTCCCTGACCAGTTCAACTGCATCAGCGCTGCTGTTGTTTCCGATTACTGCAAGGAAGGCTTCCCAGGCAATGAGATTCTGCTTCGATTCCGCTTCAAAGGCTCTCAGGACTTCAACTTTGTCAGGTGCGGAACTGTTCAGGTAAGCAGCAAATGCGCTCAGCCGGTCGGTTGCGCAGGTGGCAGTCTCGAACTGCTGTTTTATAAGGGCATGGGTATCAGGAGTATCAAGGGTTGCAAGGATACCCAGGCAGACATTTTTCGCCTGTCTGCCCTTGATTACCCTTGCTGCTTCTTCCAGTGTCGAATCCCTTGGAATCGAGAAATTTTCAAAGTAACGGTAGGCAGAAACAACAGAGTTTCTGTATTTCCAGGCAACTGCATTCAAAAGCTTCTGCTTTACATCATAAAGCTCCTGATAATGGTGGGCAAACTCCTCGTCTTCCACAGACTCAAAGATGATCAGGAACTGCCCTCCTACCTTTTCAAGAAGCTGCCGGTCATTCACAAGCCTGTAATAGAGCTCGATAAAGTCTTCGGACGGCTTTGACTCAGGATTTTTAAGGAGCCTGTGTTTTTCCCTATCACACAGGGTATAGAAAGCTGTAAACCTGCCTACAATGTCACTGTCTTTCCTTACCTGCATCAGGAGCTCGTCCTGGCCAGCCCTGTAGATTATTTTTCCGTAGAAAGAATAGCCTCTATTCAGGGAGAGGAAGGCAGGCATGTCCACGTTTTCAATAGTTATCGCCGCAGTTTCCCCAATGACCCTTTCCAGGACTTCTGCAAGGTCTTTTCCGTCTTCGTCAACAAGGGCTGCCCTGAAGGGGAATTCCCAGGGCTTTGAGCCTGCAGGAACCTTCTGTTTCAGGAGGAAAGTGAACTTCCTGGAAGATCTTTCGTATTCGGCTGAAACCTCGACTACAGGGAACTTGATTTGTTTCAGCCAGGTCTCGGACATCTCCTTTAAGGGTTGCCCGCTTACTTCTTCCATGGCTGCTATCCAGTCCTGCGTACCTGCATTGGAATGCCCGAATTTCCTGAAGTAAAGGTCCAGGCCTCTGGCAAAGGTATCTTTTCCTATCAGGGTCTCGACCATACGCGCGTATTCCGGGGCTTTTACGTAGGTGACTGCAGTGATCAGGTCATTCGGGTCATTAAAGCCGTCAGGAATAATTGGCATGGAAGCAGCTCCTGAGTCCAGGGCAAAAGTCCCCGATGCAGGCGCAAGCAGGTCAAGTACCCTTCCTAGCCTCTGGTAGTCTTCCCCGAAGAGGAAGGCATGGTACTGTTCTTCCACATGCACGGTCACAGCTTCATTCAACCAGATCTCAAACGGGCTTTTTCCCGTAACCTCGGACCCGTTCTGGTTGTGGTAATATTCGTGCACCTTGACTCGAATCATGTACTCAAAAGCCGGGTCAGTGATCTGCGGGAAAGGCATGATGCGGTTTGTGGTAATCGTAGTGTTTCCAACGTTTTCCATGCCCCCGAAGTCCGAATTCTGCATCCCTATTTCCCTGTACACTGTCCCTGTGTACCTGTACCCTGCACTGATGATTTTGACAAGCCTGGCAAGCTCTTTCCTGACCTTTACGAGGTCTTCCAGGGTAGTTTCGGGCCTTGACTCAAGTTTCATTTTCTCTCGCTTGCGGACAAGCTCCAGGAGTTCCATCCGGACAGGCAGCTTCTCTTCATCGAACTGTTCAGGCCCTGTGAAGAGGTAGACCCACATAACCGCATCATGCAGGATATCGAGAGCCCTTTCTGCGGCCTCTGCGCTTGAATCGGGCGGCACGAGCAGTTCCAGCATGAAGGCCCCACCATCAGGGTACTCAAATTCCCTGGTAAAAGTCGCATAGGTCCCCACCCCAAGGAAAAAGAGATAAGTAGCCATTGGAGTGACCGAGTTGTTATAGACTATTTTGTCCCTCCCCGGCTTTACGGTATGCCGCTCGACCACGACATCCCCGTTTGTGATAAGGTTTGTGTACCTGGAATCTGCAATGATGGCAGTTTTATAAGTGCACTTTGCGCACATGTCGTCAATGCAAGGCACAATCTTCTGGAACCCCCACTGCTGGCACTGCGTTATCTGCTGCGGAGGGGCCCCTGCCGGCGTCTCGTCATAGTACAGCCCCTCAAGGATATTCTTAGTCGGCCTGCATAACGTATCCGTAACGACCGCAATCTCAGTATGCGGCGGGATCACATCCATGAAATTAATTTCAAGAATCGAATCATGTTTCCTGTACTTGTAAGAGACCTCACACTGTATGCAGCTCACAGCCCGAATCTCAAGGTCACTGCAGTTTAACTCCAGCTTCTCTATAGGCGCATCCCTGGTTTTTACCCTGAGCACCGACCTCACGTTCGTCCTATCATCATAAACGTCAAACACCAGATCCATATGCAAAACGTCAACAGTAAGTTCCCCGAAATCTTCGGGATAATATTTGTAAAGCCTAGATTTCGATTTCATAAAAAGGTCACCGAGTGAATTTATAAGAGTTATTTTGTGGATAGAAAAGGGATGTATGGGATTTAAAGATGTAGTTTTTGAGAGAGGAAACATTCAGAATCCTATAATTAGATGATTCAATATCAGCATGTTAATATATTTCAACTTCATCTGGTGTTAATCGCTTTCTAGAGAATAAACAAATTCTAAAAGAAAAACAGTTTCGGTGAATTTCTGAATGAAATCAAAGTATACAGTTCTTGATATGTTTTCTGGGGCAGGCGGGCTCTCAGAGGGATTCTTTCAGCAAGGGTTCAAATTTGTTTCTCACATAGAGAAAAATAAACATGCGAGAAATTCTCTGGAAACCAGAGCCATTTACCATGCCCTGAAAAACTCCAATAATGAAAAGATTTATAGAGATTATATTTCTGGGAAATCAAATCGAGATGGATTTATTCAAAAATTTAATGAGCTGGAACTGCCTCCAGTAGGACTACTGCAAGGGGAATTATGTAAGTCAAATGAAATATCAATTATCGAAGATATCGAGAATCATTTGGAGATCCTTAATAGTGATTCGGTTGATGTAATTATTGGAGGACCACCCTGTCAGGCATATTCACTTGTAGGGAGAGGGAGAGACCAGGATGGGATGGAATCTGATCCCCGTAATTATTTGTATAAACATTATATTTCCTTCCTTAAAAAATTCAAACCCGAATTATTTGTTTTTGAGAATGTTCCGGGTCTAAGAAGTGCAAAAAATGGTTCCATCTATGCAATATTGCAGAAGGAAATGGAAGATCTTGGGTACGAAACTGAACCAAAAATACTTAATGCTAAAAATTTTTCGGTCCTCCAGGAAAGGAGGAGAATTATATTCATTGGTTGGAAAAAGGGAAATGATTTCTCTTATCCGGTATTTCCTGAAACACCTCCTGAAGAATTTCGTGTTTCTGATATTCTGGAAGATCTTCCACCTTTAGAACCAGGTGAAGGTACTGATGATCCCGTTGATTATAAAACGCCTTTTTCAGATGCATCTCATTACCTGAAAAAGTTCAAAATTAGACAGAAAGAAGATAAACTTATCCAGCATAGAGCAAGAATGCACAATCCTCAGGATCGTAAGATATACGAACTTGTCATTTCTAAATGGAATAAGGACAAAAAAAGATTAAACTATACCGACTTACCATCTGAACTTCAGTCTCATAAAAACAAACATTCATTTCTTGACCGCTTCAAGGTAGTTGATATGAATGGTTACTCTCATTCGGTAGTTGCTCATATTGCCAACGATGGTCACTATTTTATTCATCCAGATATTAAGCAAATCAGGTCTCTTACAGTAAGAGAAGTGGCAAGGATACAGTCATTTCCTGACAACTATAAATTTGAAGGTCCAAGAACTCCACAATATTCTCAGATTGGTAATGCTGTGCCTCCATTGATGGCTAAAGGAATTGCAATAGAAATAGAAAAGATGATAAAAGAGATTTTATGAGGACAATTAATAAAGATAAATATTATTTTAAAAAAATAAAAGTTATTCGAACTGAACTTCTTATATGGGGGGAGCAAAATCTAAGAAAATTCCCATGGAGGGAAACTTCAGATCCCTATAAAATTATTGTTGCTGAAGTGATGCTTCATAGGACAAAAGCCGATCAGGTAAAGGACGTCTATGAAGAATTTATTTCGAAATATCCTGATTTTGAATCAATTGTTATAGCTGAACGCGAAGCAATTAAAGCTGATTTGAAATCCCTTGGTCTTTTCTGGCGTGCAGATTTACTTTACGATATGGCAGTAGAAATTGTAGAAACATATGGTGGGAAATTGCCTCTGGACAGGAAGAAATTGATGGCAATGCCAGGGGTAGGAAATTATATATCAGCGGCTATTTTATGTTTTGGATATAATTTACCGGAACCGCTACTTGATACAAATACTGTGCGTGTTCTTGGAAGAATTTTTGGGCTGAAAATTACCGATTCTTCTAGAAGAAGCAAACTATTCTATGAGATTATGTATGATCTTGTAAATTTCTGGGATCCGAGAACCATTTCTTTTGCCTTGATTGATTTTGCAAACGCAATTTGTATTCCGGGAGAAAACCCCAGATGTGAAATTTGTACTCTTAGAGATATTTGTATTTATTATGAGAATACCTGTTGAAAACAACAATTTCTATAATTCAGGTTTTCTTATTTGGTAGTGTACGTGAGTTATTGATCAATTCCGAAAAAGCGGATACAATCCCTGTATTTGATGAAATGTAGAGAGATTCTTATGCTTCTGGTTTTCAATAACTCACACCCACTACCTCTTATTTTAAATATGTAATTTAACTCACGTTTTCAAATAATAAAGAAAAGATAATATAGATGATCATCAATTTTTATTCTAATGTTAACCTTGTACTTTAGTTTCTTAATTTTTTCGTTTAATTAGAGTATGATTTCTAATCAGATTGAGGTTGTGTATTTATTTGTCTGAATTTTACAATAGTGAGACAGATATTAAAGCTTATGATCTGGTTCAACCCAAGCCTGGAGCTATGATCGAAGCACTACGAGCTTTTGGATACAACTTGGAGACTGCAATCGCAGACCTTATAGATAACAGCATAACGGCATGCTCAAAAAACGTCTGGCTTAATTTTAATTGGAAAGGAAAAAACTCAACCATCTCAATAAAAGATGATGGTTATGGGATGAACGAAGAAAAACTTGTGAATTCAATGCGTCTAGGGAGCAAAAATCCCCTAGAAGATCGCGATACTGATGATCTGGGGAGATTTGGCTTTGGACTTAAGACTGCATCTTTTTCCCAATGCAGGAAGTTAACTGTTGGATCTAAAGACATCGGCAGCAATCTTTCCGTTCGTTGCTGGGATCTGAGTTATGTTTCGAATTCTGAGGAATGGAGACTTTTAAAAGTAGATCCTAATAGTCAAAGAAATCTTTTTTCAGATCTTGAGAGCATGGAAAGTGGAACAATTGTTTTGTGGGAAAACATAGATAACTTGGTCAAAGGTAATTCTACCGATGACAACAAGTCTCACAAGCTATTTCTGGAACGCATCGAAAATGTTGAAAAGCACCTTTCAATGACATTTCATAAATACTTGGAAGCCAAAAATGGACTCAATATATGGATGGGAAATAAAAAAATTAAACCTTGGAATCCTTTTCTTCAGTATCATACTGCTACTCAGCACCTTTGCGATGAAAATTTAGTATTGTACGATGGAAAAATTTCAGTAAATTCTTTTGTCCTTCCTCATCGTTCAAAACTTGATGATCAAACATATGAGGTTACAGGGGGTATAAGGGGCTGGAATGATCACCAGGGTTTTTACGTGTACCGAAATAAGCGGCTAATCGTTCCGGGTGATTGGCTTGGACTTGGGTTTCCAAAAGATGATGTGCACAAGCTTGCTCGTATTGAAGTTAATATTCCTAATTCTATGGATTCTGACTGGAAAATAGATGTTAAAAAGTCTGTGGCAAGACCACCTTCTATTTTAAGAGATGAATTAAAGAAGATAGCACGTATAACTAGAGAAAGAGCTGAACAGGTATACTGGTATCGAGGAAAAATCCTGCAGCGAGGTGGTTCTTCTGATTTTGTATTCGTATGGAAAACGAATCTACTACACGGTAACTATTTTTGTTCTATTAATAGAGATCATCCCCTTATAAGGGAAATGCTCGACACTTCTGGAGAAAATAGTTATAAAGTTAATTCAATTCTTCGTCTTATAGAAGAGACAGTTCCCATTCAATTCATTCTCTTGAAAAATTCCGAAAACCCTGACAAGGGCCGTAAGCCTTTTGAAGAATTAGATTCTAAAAAAATAAATGAAGTCATCAAGTATTTTATGGAAACTTTGCTAAAGTCAGGTATGAGTGTGCTTGAAGCCCGAAATAAATTGAAAAGTATGGAACCGTTTAACGAATATCCAGATATTATAGAAAACTTACAGTTAAATGCCGGGGTCTCAGATGAATGAGTATGAGCTTGTTAAAAATAAAGTTATTAGTATGCTGAACGGCGAAAATCAGGTAACTGGTGAAATCATACAAAATTACGTTCACGTTATGACTAAATCACTTAAAGATTTAGGGAGAATATCTAAAAATATAGATGAAAAAATGCTTATTAAGGACATTGAAACGTGCTACAATGTCTGGATAGGAGAAGAATCTGTTATTGATAAATGGAATAATCATATTGATTGGCTTCCCAATCGAAAATCTCAGATCAGTTGGCGATTTTCTAAAAGATATGAACGATTTCTTGTAGAAGAAAAAGGATGGAGTCAGCAGACTGTAGATAATTTAAGTAATCTTACCGATAAGATTTTAGAACGCTTAGAAGATCCCTACCGAGAGGGCTCATGGGATCGAAGGGGGATGATAGTTGGACAAGTTCAGTCAGGAAAAACTGCAAATTATATTGGTCTTGTTTGTAAGGCGGTTGATGCAGGATATAAGTTAATTGTTGTACTTACAGGGATGAACGATAGTTTGAGAAGCCAAACACAGTTACGATTTGACGAGTCGTTTCTCGGTTATGATACGAGATGCCTTGGAAAGGATAATAATAAAAATTTCAAAGTAGGTGTGGGAACATTAATAGCTGAACCTTTAAAAGCACTTTCTCTTACAAGTAGCGCAAATGATGGCGATTTTAATATTCATATTGCAAATCGTAGAATAATGGCAGGTGTTAGTGATCCAGTATTACTTGTTATCAAGAAAAATTCTGCCATTCTGAGAAATCTTTTAAACTGGGCCATTGATACACAGGGAGAATTCGATTCAACCGTCAATAAAAAAATTGTAAAAAACGCTCCAATTCTTGTAATTGATGATGAAGCAGATAATGCTTCAGTTAATACCAATAAAATAGCTCTGGATGACAATGGGGAACAACTTGAAGACTATGACGTCACAAAAATAAACGGTCAGATTCGCCAACTTCTGAATTGTTTTGAGAAAAGTGCATATGTTGGATACACCGCTACACCTTTTGCAAATATTTTCATCTTTCCAGCTGGGGAAACGTTAAGTCATGGAGAAGATCTTTTCCCTAGAGACTTTATCATAAATCTTCCTGCACCTTCGAATTATATAGGACCTTTAAAAGTATTCGGTTTACAAGATGAAAAATATAGCTATTCAGAGGGTCTCCCACTTGTAAGGTTTGTTGATGACTATTCTGATTTCGTTCCAGATAAGCACAAGAAGAAACATGTACCCCGAGATATACCCCAATCTCTCAGAAAAGCAATTAAGTCATTTGTTCTTTCCTGTGCTGCGAGGCTAGCCAGAGGCCAGGATCAGAAGCATAACTCCATGCTCATACATGTTACTCGCTATAATCCTGTCCAAGAAATTATCGGGAATATGGTTCAAGAAGAAGTTAATTATCTAAGGCGACGAATCGAATATAACGACGGATTCATATTTAAAGACCTGAAAGATTTTTGGTTTTCAGAATATATAACGACCACTAAAGATGTAATGGACAAAGTTAATGACCCTCGTATAGTTGAGCTTGAGTGGGAAGAGGTGGAAAAAAATATAATGATCTCGATATCAAAAATGGAAGTGAGGATTATTAATGGTTCTGTAGGGGATGTTTTAAACTATTCCGAACATCCCAGTGGTTTGAACATAATAGCAATTGGTGGTGATAAATTATCAAGGGGTCTAACACTTGAAGGCCTTACTGTAAGTTACTACCTACGCGCAAGTCGCATGTATGATACACTGATGCAGATGGGAAGATGGTTCGGGTATCGTCCTGGATATATTGATCTTTGCAGGCTCTATACATCAGAAAAACTCGTTGATTGGTATAAATTTATAACTTTAGCAAGTGAGGAGCTTAAAAATGAATTTGATTACATGGCAAAACAATATTCCACTCCTGAAGAGTTCGGATTACGTGTCCGAACTCATCCTAAAAATCTTATTATTATCACTGCTGTAAATAAGATGAGATCTGGAACTGAGATGTTACTTTCATATTCGAATTCTAAAATTGAGACTGTGGTGTTTCACAAAGATAGAGAAATAGTAGTCAAGAATTTTAATATAATACAAAATTTTTTTAGTAATATAGGATCATGCCATAAAGACTTAAACGGAAACTATGTATGGAGAAATGTATCATATGAAAAATTAATTGGTTTTTTAGGAAGTAATTTTACAATTCACCCAGATTCAAGAAATGTTGATTTTTATCGTTATCTAGGGAAATATATTGAATCACAAATAACATATGGATATTTAACTCACTGGACAATTGTGCTTGTTTCTAATACTGAAGCTGAAACTGAAAAAATAAAGCTTATTTCTGGGCTTCATGTAGGCTTATCATTACGTTCCCCCTCTAATAGACCCACTGATTTGAAGTATACTCTCATAAAAAGTCGTTTGTTAGGGTCGTCAGATGAGAGTATTGATTTAAATGATGAACAAAAAAAAGAGATTATACTAAAATATGGGAAAACTGGTCTAAAGAATGGCTCATATGTAAGGTCTGTTCGCAACCCTAAAAATGGATTAATGTTAATTTATGCTCTTGATCCTGAACCTGTTATGAACTGTGAAGTGCCTTTTATCGGAATCGCATTTAGTATTCCTGAAATAGAGAATGATCAAAAAGTAAAATACGTAGTAAACCCCGTTTATCGGGAGCGGGAATTTGGTTATGAATGAATTTAGAGAAATTTGGTGTGAGCTCGAAAAAGATTCTGTTGACGGAAAAGTCAATGGAATACTCCGAAGAAGAATATTTCCAAATTCTGCATTTAATTTATTTCTTGCTTTCCAGATACAAAAGAGGCAAAGAATGCTTCATATCAAAGTAACTCTCTCAAGCGCTACTAAACTTAAATCTCCTCCTCAATCAAAAGGTTTTGAAGTAAAAATTGTAGTTTTTCCCGATGATCGAGAAAATCAAGTTACAATTGAGCTTGTATTAACTAGTCCTCAGTATGAAGATATTTTTGATACTCTTATAGGAGACATCTTAAACTACATTACTCTCCAGAAAGATGAAAACTTAATGGTTAATTCATTTCTTGATAGACTATTAAAGTGGCAACATTTTCTTGACAGACATGGTTCTGACGGATTAAGCGAGGAAATGCAAAAAGGACTTTATGGAGAACTCTGGTGCTTGCGAAAATATTTGATACCTTCAAAAGGGTTAAACAAAGCTCTATCATCTTGGGAAGGTCCTTATAAAAGTAACCATGATTTTGAATTTGAGAATAAAGCCATAGAAATGAAAGTAACAACAAGTAAAAATCAACAAAAAATCATGATTTCAAATGAACTCCAGCTGGATGATAAAGGTTTAAATGCTCTATTTCTTGTGCATCTATCTCTCAATGAAGTCTCCGGTAGTGGGGAAACACTTAATGAAATTGTCCATTTTTTGAGAGGAATGTGTACGGCAGATGTAGAATCAATGAATCTTCTGGAAAAAGGCTTATTTAACTCTGGTTATCTTGATACTCATGTTGAGAAATATAACTCCAAAGGCTTCATTGAGAGATCTCAAAATATATTTACAGTAAAAAATGGCTTTCCTAGAATCGTCGAAAATGATCTGATGAATGGAGTTGGGGATGTTAAATATTCAATAAACATCTCTGAATGTATGCATCATCAGGTTGATGAATCTCTATTCCTGCCTGCAATAAGGAGAGAAGTTGATGATATCTGAGACGGGTTTTGATCAATTTGTTTGTGGTTTTCATCAAGATGTGATTGATTTTTCTGAAGATTCATTCAGAGAAAATACGTTTACTAAACTTTTCCTAGAACCTCTTGCAGATACTGGAGAGATTAACGATTTTGAGATATGTTATTTTACAAATCAAAAAATGAAAATTAATGCATATTCTATGGTTCTAGACGAAAATCGTATAGATATATTTGTATCTTATTATAGAGGGGAGTTCCCTCCCAAGAAAATTAATAAAAATGATATTGAGAAGCATTTCTCTCGCTCTCTACTTTTTTTTGAAAAGGCAATAAATGGTTATTATAAAGAACTTGAGGAGTCATCTCCAGTTTTTGATTTTACCGCAAGCATATATGAAAATAAAGAAAATATTAAAAAAATAGGTTTATTTCTACTGACAGATTTTATATCCCCTGTTGAATATAAACAAGAAGAAACTTCAGGTAATTATCGAATATCTTACCATATATGGGATATTCAGAGACTTTATAGACTGCAAAATTCATATCGGCAGGAACCTATTGAAATAGATTTTGTTGAAGAATTTGGGAGTAGTATACCGTGTCTTCCAATGCCTCAACAAAATCCGTACTACAAAATTTACGCAGCATTCTTTTCTGGAAAAATTCTTGCAGGCATTTATGATAAATATGGTTCAAGATTAATAGAAAGAAATGTTCGTTCTTTTTTGCAGGCGAAAAGTAGTGTGAATAAAGAAATAAAGAATACAATTAAAAAAGAGCCTGAAATGTTCCTTGCCTATAATAATGGAATCTCCGTTGTTGCTCAAAAAGTCGAAATAGAAAATATAGAAGGCGGGTATGGAATTAAGAGGGTGACTGATTTTCAAATTGTCAACGGTTGCCAGACTACAGCTTCTATTTATCATGCTGCTAGTAAAGACAAGAAGGATATATCAGACATTTTCGTACAGGTTAAACTAACTATTCTCACAGAGCAATCAAATCTGAATATAATAGGACCAAGTATTTCAAAATATGCTAATACCCAAAATAAAATAAACATTTCAGACTTTTCAGCAAATGATCCATTTCATGTTACTCTAGAACAGCTCTCAAGAAATATATGGGCTCCTCCAAATAGCATTGTTCCACGTCAAACACGCTGGTATTATGAGCGTATACGTGGCCAGTATCAGGAAGATAAGTCACGTCAGAAAACTCCAAAACTTAAAAAATTATTTGCTGATCATAACCCAACAAATCAAAGATTTACTAAAACAGATCTGGCAAAATATGAGAATACATGGAATCAACTTCCTCATATTGTTAGTCTGGGATCTCAAAAAAATTATAGTAAATTTATTATGAGTCTTGATGAGAAGAATGAGATACAGCCTGATGAGGAGTATTTCCATAAACTAATCGCAGAATCCATCATGTTCAAATTTGCGGATAAGTTAATTAATCAACAAAAATATGGTGGTTACAAGGCAAATATAGTAACTTATACTCTCGCGCTTATTTCCAGTTTAACTCAAAAGCGTATCGATCTGGATAAAATCTGGAAAGAGCAAGCAATTTCTTCAGCATTAAAAGAAGTCATTATTAAAATTTCGAGATTAGTTTATCAACATATTACAACCCCTCCAGATGGAAGAAATGTTACTGAATGGTGTAAAAAAGAAGAGTGCTGGAAAAATCTCCTGAAAGTAGAAGTTGAAATTTCAGATTCTTTAAAAAATGAGCTGCTTGATAGTACAGAGTTTACGAGTGATTCCGAAAATTTGATCCAAAATACTGAAAAAACAGAAGATTCACTATATACAGAAATCGAAAATAATAATCTAGAAGAATTCGCCGAACCAGAAGGAGTTTCCCAGATTGAGAATAAAAATAAGGAGTTGGATTTCGATGATTTTTTTATAAAACAGTCACCGTTGAAATGGCTCGAATTTTCAAAATTTGCTCGGGAGTCCGGATCTTTTTCTGAAGAACAAGTAAATCTAATTAAAAGAATGGGAAAGTTAAGAGAAAGGAAGATTAAACCAAAACAGGAACAAATAAATTCAGTTCAGGAGATGCTCAAAAGTTTACAGTCTATGGGTTATGAAATAGAGTTACGATAACTCACTACTATTATTGAAACTTTTTCTCGAGACTGTCTCAAAAATCGGTAATAAAACCTTTACCATCAAATTAAAAAGTTATTTCGTCTCTTATCCCGAAAAATTCTGAGAAACTTAGAGGTATCGGAATGAAGTCAAAAAAAGAATATTCAATAAGACCTTCAGGTAGACATATTCTTACTATTGGCCGTGACCTTATTCAGGATCAATCTGCCGCTATTGTTGAATTGGTAAAAAATGCCTATGATGCAGATTCTACTAATGTTCGTATTACTTTTAAGGTTCCTGATGATAGGAAGAGTTTAACAATTAATATCGAAGATAACGGTCATGGAATGTCAAGGGACACCGTAATAAATAAATGGTTTGTTCCATCGACAGCTGATAAACTGGAACGAAAAACGACTCCAAAAGGAAGAATCATGCAGGGACGTAAAGGAGTGGGACGTTATGCTGCTTCCATTTTGGGGAAAGATCTTTTCCTTAAAACAATTACTGAAGAAGGAAATAAGACAGAAGTCTGTCTTAAATGGGATGTTTTTCAGAAAGCAGAATATTTAGATGATGTGAAAATATCTGTAAATACCTATAAATCCAATGAACCTCCAGGGACCAGTTTAACAATAAGAGGTGATTACAACGATCTTTCAGAATGGGACGGGAAGCAGATTAAAACACTTAAGTTTGGACTCAAAAAGCTAATTTCACCAATTAGTAGTGAACTCACTCAGTCTTTAGACACTGATCCATTCTCCATATTTCTTAATTTTGATGGTTTTTGGAAAAACAAAGAAGACAATATTCTTGAAGAAATAAAACCGTATCCAATTGTTGATTTATTTGATTACAGAATTTCCGGTTCAATAGAACTGGATGGCAAAGGAATGCTTGTTTATACAAATCAAAAAGCAAGAAATACTATTGAAGAAAACATTCCTTTTGATTTATCTGCTCCAACGGATTGTGGGAAACTCTATTTTGATATCAGAGTTTATGATAGGGACAAAGAAGCTATCGAACAACTCATTACGCGTGGACTTAAAGATGAAGGAGGAGATTATGTTGGAAAACTTCAGGCCAGAAACCTTCTAGATGATTATAATGGTATTGGTGTTTACAGAAATGGATTTAGAATAAGACCTCTTGGTGATCCTGAGTTTGATTGGTTAAAGCTAAACATCCAGCGTGTACAGAATCCGTCCTTAAGAATAGGTAGCAATCAAGTTATTGGCTATGTATGGATTCAATCCGAAGAGTTGTCAAACCTTGAAGAAAAAAGCGCTCGTGACGGTCTGCGTGAAAACAAAGCATATTATCGACTCAAGGAAATATCTCTTAAAGTTATTAATCAATTGGAGACAAGGCGATTTTATTATAGAAAAAAAGAAGGTCTAAGCAGAAAAACGCTCAAAATTGAAAGTGAACTTGAGAAACTATTCGAATTTGATGACTTAAAACAGAATGTTCGCTCAAAGCTTTCTAAAAGTGGAGTTGACGATCATACTGCCGAAGAAATCATCAACATCATTACTCTTAAAGAAGAAGAAAACAATAGAGTGGCTGAAAACATAAGAATGGCCGTTGCGATTTATCAGGGACAAGCAACAGTGGGAAAAATTATTAATGTAATCCTTCATGAAGGCCGCAGGCCACTGAATTACTTCAAGAACCAAGTTCCAAATTTTAACTATTGGGCAAAAGAACTCGCACAGAAATATGACCAAGAGGTTCTTGAAACACTTATTCCAATTACTCAGGGATTGGGACAAAATGCTGATGTGTTTGCAAATCTTTTTAAACGGCTTGATCCTTTGGCTGCAGGAAAACGCGGGCCAAAGGAGAGTTTTATTCTCTTAGATACAATTCTCAGTTCATTTGATATATTTGAAAATGAGTTTAAAAAATATGGTATAGCACCCAATATTATCTGTCCAAAATATCTAAGATTTACCGGTTGGAGGCAGGACATTTATGTAATTATGACAAACCTGATTGACAATAGTATTTATTGGATGATAGAAACAAAATCGGCACAAAAGAATATCGAAGTAACAGTGTTCGATGAGGGGAACAATCTCACATACATTGATTATCGTGATTCAGGGCCTGGTATCGAAACTAGTTTTATAGAATCAGAAGTTATTTTTGAGCCCGAATTTACAACAAAACCAGAAGGAATGGGGCTGGGACTTGCTATTGCAGGAGAAGCTGCTTCTAGAAATGGTCTTGAATTAAAAGCATTTGAATCCAACAATGGAGCATATTTCAGATTACAATCCAAAGAGGAGAACTAACAATGTGCTCATTCAAACTTTTAATTGTTGAGGATAATGTAGATGAGTTGATGTTATGTAAAGATACTGTTAAACGATACAAAAGTGAAAACGATCGTGATATTGAACTTGTTGAATGTAAGAATCTGGAAGAGGCACTTCAGAAGGTTGATAACTCCTTTGATGGTGTTATTATTGACCTCAAACTTGGACAAGAAGGAAACGAAGGGAATAAGATTATTCACGATATACACACGAAATATCGTATCCCTATAGTCGTTCTCACAGGTACACCAGCAAATGCAGACACCACTTTGGCCATCATACCTATCTATACAAAGGGAGAGATTGGCTATGGGGAAATATTAGATCAATTTTTCAAAAAGTATGATACGGGAGTAACGAGAATATTTGGTGGTAGGGGAACCATTGAAGTTGCAATGAATAAAGTTTTCTGGAATAATATTTACCCTCAACTTGATTCATGGGAGTCACATGTTGGAGACGGAGGGAATGTCGAAAAAGCTTTGCTTCGATTTACATTAAATCATCTGCTGGAGCTTCTTAACGATGATTCAGATGCGTGCTATCCAGAAGAGATGTACATCTCCCCTCCAATTGACCCTCTTCTTAAAACAGGAAGTATAGTTCAGGGAAAGCAATCTCCCGACTATTACGTTGTTTTGAGTCCGGCTTGTGATCTTGCCATTCACAATGGAAATCTCAAAACTGACAGAATACTGGTTTGTCTGATTGAGAAGAATAATACCGGTTTGGTAGCCAGAGCAAAAAATGATCTTACTTTAGAAATATTAAATGATGATAATGAAGCAACAATAAAAGATAAAAGGTAACTATTCAGATAGCCTTTCAAAGGCTACAATTTTTTCTCGTTTCGAGGAAAAATTGCATATAAATTGAATCCTATTTGTTTCGTTATTATGCTTACACGTGAAGAGATTTTTGTTATCTATGAAGCTGGTCCTGAAGCTGTAATTTCTGTA
>MDTP02000077.1 GCA_001714685.2 Methanosarcina sp. Ant1
AGATTAATATTTAACATGAGATATAAAAAGAACTCAAAGTATATAAATGACTCACAACTAAGTTGTCATGGTACTAGTGTCAAGAAAATTTAGTTATGGAACATAATATTCGGATAGTTTCTCATCAGTATGTAGGAATTAGATAGCTCCTAATCAGCATATAGCGGTTCAGAGCTTATCGAGGCGATCCAAAATTAAATTTTCATGATACTAGTTAATTTCGTCCTGCTTTTTCGATAGCAGTCCCTTCCAGAGTACACCCCTCGCTAAATCCCTCTGTCCTATCTAATCTACGACAGCCTAGAAGCACGCAAGGAGGTTTTTTAAAAGGGGCTGTATAGTCCATTTTGAAAATAAAACTTTTCTATATATTTTGAAACATAGCATTGTTAAGTTTCAAAATATATAAATAAATAGTCTAGTGGGAATGTTTATATTCAAAACCTGCATTATTATTCCACAGGGGAGTTAATGTATGGATGACCAAACGATGTTGAGGTTATGACCAAACGATGTTGAGGTTAGCATTGATTGGAATCATTTTTGGTCTTGTGTTACTTGGCAAGGGACGAAATGGCGGAGTCAGGAAACCTTAGACCTGCAGGATATTCTCGCGTTCCTAACGATAAAATATCCGATTGGACCAGGTAGCATGTTAGGAGCATAAATTTATGTGTCACGAATTCGGGCGTCCTACTGCGGGCTGAGGAGAGGATATCGATATTTCAATGGAAAAAATAGCTATGCCGTATATACCGGGGAGATGGCAGCTACATAGTGTTTAGAAAACGAAGATAATCGGGGGGTATCATTATGGTATGTGAGCATTGCGGAAAAAGAATCGTGTCATGGAAACTTTTCAAATGTTACAAATGTAGGAAAATCTTTTGCGTTGAGCATATACTACCTAATGACCACAACTGTAGTGCGACAATAACATCGAATTTGGAAACAAAGACGAGAGCGATTCAAAGCAATATTTAGTAAAGCTTAACCCCCAAAATCTGCAGGAAAAAGGGTAAAATCCAGAGTTAAACTTTACAATTGATTCTGAAATGTAATAATAGTTTAGTCTATAGACCCAAACTTTACACACATCTCTTGGGGTTTGCTGCTTCCCTCTTAAGAACCTGCATCCAATCAGGCGACTGTACCCCAGGATATTCATATCCTAAAAAAAGGACATTGCTGAATTCCTCACCTTCAACTGGCATAGATCCAGTTACTTCATACGTTGGAAACGAAACCTTAAGAACTCCCTTTACAGTCTCATCTTTTTCTAGTTTTGTAAGTCTACTGAGATTATCTGTAAAGAGAACTTCTTCAGTATTACTCGCGGTCACGATAGGTCTTCTACGAATTGTGTGGTACTCACACGATTCAATCACAACGAATCCAAGTACAAGTTATTTCCAAGCATAGGTTTGTTCTGATTGGTCTTTTCTGTTATCGTTTGTCCCCCCAAAAGTTAAACATCAATTTTCAACAGGTTTTGAGTCTTTAGGAGAGATATGATCGTAATCGATAAGTCCTTTTCTTTCTATAAAATCAACATCCTCCATCTCTTTCTTCAAATCCCCAATCATGACTTCGGTAAGCTGTGACATTTATCGAGTCGAAAAGACCACAAAGGGAATCGTGACAGATTAAAAGGCTAAATTTTGACGGGCAATATACTCCTTTCGGCTGTGGTCCCAGATTCCGATACATTATGTGATTTTTGAGTATTTAGGGGCTCTTCCTTAGAGCGTGATTCTATCAGAATTTAAGGAGTTAAAAAAGCGCAGGTTGAAACGGCTCTTTCGTTTTTGACTTCAGCAGGAGACAAGCCGCTAGGAGGCCGAAAACGTGGGTTATAGACCGTGTAGTGTATGATGTGTTTGGAGGTTTGGGTAATCCGACTTTATTTCAGTCGGATACCCACCGCTTGCCGAGAAGGAAACTTCCCCCAGAACCGTAGGAAATTACGCAATGTTTGTCCATCACTCTTTTGTTGCGAAATCTCGCTGAAATTAAATCGTTAAGGTTGATGGGTGTAAATTTTGAAAAGCACTACTACTCATTTTGGACCTATGTGCAGAATGGAGCCTGGTTGTTTTTTCAAGCAATAGAATAACTGTAAAATCAACGATGATACCGATATGAAGTAAATAATGGCGAAAGATAATGTCTCAAAAGTATATCGAATTTTAAATAAAATAGAAAAAAATAGTAAATCGAATTCTCATACAATGATCAGTTGATGAGAATTCCTGCACAAAGTTGTCTGTTCGCTATGACTAAGTATGTAAACATTAGACCAAAAACGATATATAACTACCGGGAATTAAATTTTAACTAGGGGTATATACTGGTTGACGTTGAAATTTTTAATGAGACTAATCATTCAACCACAATATCCTTCAGTCTATCCAGGTTTTCCTTCGCTGCTGTTTTCCAAAAAAAAGACACTCTTCAATTGCCCTTTGGAGCAGCATGTAAATGTGTTAGGTGCACGAATTTTATCTCATTAATATGATTTTAGATTTTCCCGTAATTAACGATTAACTGTTTCTGAAATAATCAATACAAGATCCCTGAGTAATAACGTATTAACTATAATAAGACAAACATCCTCTTTGTTTTTCCGATATTTAAAAACTACATCTCGCCGCGTCCAGTGTGTGGAATTATTATGACAATGAGAATAGTTACAACCTACTAAATTAAGATCAAGAAAATGATAAAATTTGGGTTACAAAAAAAATAAAGATTAATGGTTCCGGAATAAACAGTTTCTAACTTTGAGCTTCTAAAACTGTTTTGTAGAGCCCTCCTGAATGTGGGTTCGATATTTCGACGCCCTAAACTTAACATACTTGCATACCCATATCAATTTCCAAACATTCCAAAAACCCTAACAATGAATCTAACCATGCATAATATCATCTATCACTATAGCTTTCTATTCAGCAAATACCTGCCTTATAAGGCTAATCTGGGAATCCTGTTATACGGCAAATTATTCCCTGTACTCTTATGGTCAAGCCAGGTGAATCCAAAATGAAGCCTGTTAAGTATATAGGATGTAGCGATTTTCCTTGTATCGATGTCAATAAAAGTGTATATCTTAGACCTCCTGTGGACATACAGCCTGAGAAGGTCAAAGCGGTTATGATCTCCGAAGCGCCGCCTGAGAACCAGGAAGATTATTTTTATTCGGCTGGAGAGCCTTTTTACCTGAAGACGACGCTTCAGGCTTTCAATGATGCAGGGATTTCAGTTAGTAGTATGCAGGATATTCTTGATCTCGGATTCTACCTTACGACTGCGGTTAAATGTTCAAAAACTCAATATGGGGTCTCGGCTGCAACGATCAAAAATTGCTCTCATATTCTTGAAAAGGAACTTGCCCTGTTTCCGAATTTAAAGGTGTATCTCTTGATGGGAGATATTGCGATAAAAGCTTTCAACTATATTAGCAAGAGGAAAAGCAGTAAAAATACGATTCCGGCTGGCTCGACGTATAAAATCCGGAAGAATCATTTTTACTATGAGGGCAGAAGGGTTTTCCCCTCATATCTGCAGACAGGTCAGAATTACCTGATTGAGAAATCAAAAAGAATGATGATTGCAGAAGATCTGGCTGAGACAATGAAAATAATAAAGTGAATTTTATTTTTAATTATGCTTTTTCCCTGAATTTTATCCTGAATTCGGTCATATCTCCAGATATGCTGCTGTAGGTAACCTTGTGGACAAGAAAGTCTCTTACTGTTCCATCAATTGCGCACCTTACTTTCAGTTCATGAGATAGGCTTTTGCCTTATTTCAGGAGCATCCTGTCATAAAAAGCGGAGATATTGATTACTTCCTCCGAGAACTCATTCTTAAACTCATACATGGAATGCTCTATGACTTTCTGCTTCGATTTGTCCTAGATGACTACAATAGCAATATATATTATTACAAGTTCTATAGAATCTATTGGGAAAACATATATATATCCACCAGTATATTATAGTATGTCGAAGAAAAACGATGAAATAAGAATGAACTAATTAGAAACTAAATAAAAACAAAAGAGGTGATAAAAAATGGAAAAACTGAGGAATTTGATCATCGAAAACGTAGCGATGTTCAACGAAGCATTTCCGAACAGGTTCTGCCATAGCCCGGATGTCATTTCCGCAATCTCGCATGACTACCAGTTCACTTACGGACAGGTTGAAAACGAGATTGAGAAGATGGTCCATGAAGGGGTTCTTGATGCAGAACTTTCAGACTGGTACGGAATAAAGCTCTTATAAGAATATTGCTACCTTTCCAGCAGAAATTGCAGGAAAAAATTTGGAAATCACAGATCACTGCACGACAACATAAAGATTAAACTAGAAGTACTTGACTAGACTGAGTATCTAAGCATTTAACTGTAAGCATTTAACTGTAAGCATTTAACTGTAAGCATTTAACTGAATGTTAAATCACTTAATTAAATATTCGGCCACTGAGCCAGGTGCTCAAATAGGATAAAGAGATATACAGCAGAGATTTCACCCGAAATTTCGCTAGTAGCTAACTTCTTTTCCCCTTAAAATCTTTTAATCTTGGACAATATTCAAAAGCGGGCATTTTGCATAGCTACCCTTTTTCTGATAATATTTCTTTGCATGCTCAACAAGCATAGCGTGATACTCCTGATACAATTTCATATCATGAAGGATGCTTTCTTCAAAGAGAGCCTTTATTTCATCATAATCTGCCTTTTCATCAACAAGTCCCAGGTTTGTTACTATTCTTCTCGTATAGGCATCAACAACAAAAAAAGGCCGTTTAAAGGCGTACAAAAGAATAGAATCCGCAGTTTCTGGGCCTATACCTTTTAAAAAAAGAAGTTCTTCCCGTGTAGGGACTCTATCCTTCAGTTCCAGAAACCAGCTGGCAAGAATTTTGAGGCGTATTGCTTTCTGGTTGTAATAGCCTGCTGGCTTGACTGCTTCTTTTAAAGTTTCCAAGCCAAGGGCTATAACGACTTCGGGGGAAAAGGCATTCAGCTGCTTAAGGTTGAGAAGAGCCTTTTCAACCTGAATCCAGCTTGTATTCTGTGTGAGCAGAGCCCCGCATATAATCTCAAACTGCTGATTTCTGGTTTGCGGGTAGGTGTAGTCTGCAGGGTGATATCCCTTGACAGAACCTGTTTTTGTAGGGTTTATCCCACCGGTTTCATGGAGTTCGGTTAGAGGCCACCAGCCCTGATGGCCATGTAAGTCAAGGAGGCAGTCATAGATCTCCCTGATAACAGGTTTGTGACCTGTGTTTCCGGAACTGAGATTTTGAACATTCTTTTTCATTTTAATCAATGATCACTTTTCGAGAAAATTGAAAGTCTTCCGGTCTGATTTGCAAAAGTTTCCTGTAACTATATAAAAACAATGCCCGCCCTCTAAAAAAATGAGTAGCCGGTTCTAGCTGAACTAAGCAACTCAGGGGGAAAACAGGCTCCTGTAGTAACTTTAGCGTCGCAGTAGAATTGGATAGAGACCTTATTTTCTCTACTTTACTTCTCATATTTTAACACGTCGTCAATTGTGTCTACATATTCGATCCTGATTCCCACATTTTTCTCGATATACTCTTTAGCATTTACGGTTTCCGGCACTCTCTCAACAACAGTAAGGCCACCAAAATGTCTTTCTACCAATTTATATGTGACAAGCTCGCTGTTTTCCCTTGGAAGAAGGAAGAGGGTTTTACCCCCGGCTTTTGCTGCCTTGGCTTTTTCGAGCGCCCCACCTATAGGACCAATATTGCCTTCATTGTCAATAGTGCCTGTGAGAGTAATGCTGTCATTGAGTCTGGTGTTGTTGTCGATGGCGGCAATCGTAAGAAGGGTCATAAGAGCACCTGCGCTGGAACCATCAACGCCTGGAATTTGGTCTTTAGCGTTGATGCTGAAGATAATATCACTACTTGACAATGGTTTTCCTGTTTTGCTCTCAGCTACGAAGACTGCAGTATTTGCAGCATCCTGGAAGACCATACCCATGAGAGGGGTTGTCTGGACGAGCACGCGGCCTTTTCCTGGTCTGATCTCAACAGAAATATCGATAAGGGCACCTTCTTCAGAAACTGATTGCCGGCCAAAGAGATCTGTCTGATCTTGTTGGACTTTCTTGAAGACCGCAGGTCCCTGGAGGGTAGCGAATCCTTCTATGCCTGTAGGACAAGTTTTAGAGTTATTTTGGAGTTCGAAAACCTTTTTGCGATATGAGTCTAATTGCGAAGCGTAAGATTGAAGCGACTGATTATCCTGATTTACTTGCGCCTGAAGGTTTTCGTTTTCCTTTTGAAGAGAATTTATACGGGTCTGCATTTCCTCGATCTGTCCTTTCTCAAGGGAAGGCTGTTCTTCAAACAAGACAAAGTAAGCATTTGCAACAAGCGAAAGAACCAGTAGAAAGACGAGCAATTTGGATTTCATATACCAACCATTATTAATTTGCGTCAGATCGTACTTATTTCTTGCTTCTGAGGAAGCTTAGGCAAACAGTAAAAAAAATAAAGAGTTTTAAGAAGATAAGTAATTATAGTAAATTCATGGTCTTTTTAATTTTTCTGGTTCTTTTCCAATTTTGGTCGTGTCCATGAGTCATTGATCAAATCTGAAAAACAAGTACACCACGGTGTTATAGGAAAATGTAGAAAGAGTCATGTGTCTACGATGTTCAACAATTCACGGAAACGACCAGAAGTTATTTAGGAATGATGAAACTATAATTTCAAGTATTTCTGTTACCGATATTGTCTTTGATGTTTATTTGGGGAAATGGAATTATAGAGCCATTCCCAAAGTGAAAACTTGGAGTTATTTTTTAACCATTCCGTAGTATATAAATAAATTGAGATTTCTCAACCTAGAGGAATATTGAAGGTTGTTCTGCATCCGTCCTCTGATTTAAGAGAAATTAATTTCCCTATTTAGGACTATGCATTTTATGCATACTTAATATATCTTCAGAAAAATAAATTTGATTGACTCTCAGTTCATTAACTGAAAGTTTCATAATTAATAAAGTTTCTTACTTGCGTTTTACAATTTTATTTTCGTAAATTTTTACACTACTTTCTTTTGAATTTACATGCGCTATTGCAGGACCAGCTAAATGATAGAAATAGTTGCCATAAACTTCTATGTTTTTTACAACTCCTTCTAATTCTAAGCCTGCGTATCCACCACCAGATGTGGTACATTCATTATTTACAAACTTTCCATTGGTAACATTATAGAATCGACAGGACGAATTAGTCCGGTTAATAAATTTACTATTCTTAACTGTAATGCCTTTTACGTTATAGGCATATACACCATCATGTCCACATTTGTTTACAGTTACTGTATCTATTAGCACATTAGAACATTTTGAAAGAAGCATTGCGTCATTGCAACCGTTCTTGAATGTAACCTTCTGAATAGTTAATCCACTGCACCCTATTAAGGTTGCCATGTTGTAGCAGGAAGTTCCAAGCTTGATTTTAGGATAATAATCACTCTGGCTACCATCAACAATTAAGTTTCTTATTTTAACATTGCTTGCAGAATTGCCTTTAATCATAAGCATAGCTTTTTCTTTTGAAATACTACTCTTGGGACCACCCCAGACCGATAATCCTTTAGCAAGTTTAATTGTTACACCGGATTCTCCTTCAAAGACTGTGTTGCTGCCGATCATAAGAGTATCGCGTATGACATATGTAAATGGGCCTTTGAGGTGAACAGTTGTACCAGAATTTTTGGCAGCAAAGGCAAGAGCCTGGTTAATCTGTACTTGATCGTCTTTTCCATCGCAGTTGTATTTTCCGCTTCCATCTCCGGCAACAATTATAGTTTTTGAAACTGGTTCACATGCGCTGCATGTAGGGTTATTACACACTGCTGCTCCTGTCATTGACATGACAAAGATGGCTAATGTGAAAATACTTAGTATTTTAGACACAACTCTTTGCATTATAATTCCTCCATAGTGTCCACTCAACCATAAATTTCCAAAGAAATTGGATATTACAAAGCTATCAGATTATAAATCCAATTCTTACTGGCAATGAAAATATACTCTCCCGCTTAAACCCCCCGATTTAAAAGGGAGATATATTTTCATACGATTGAGTGAGTTTAATGCGTATTCTTCAACAAACAGTCCAAACTTAAAAAGCCGGTCCTGTGATTTTGTATGCTCTTCACTTTCCCAAAAATAGGCTTTAATCAATGCGTTTTCATTTGAACAGTAATTAACCCGATAGTCAAACCAGGTTAAGAGTAAAAAGTATTATTATACAGCGCAGAGAAATTGCCCAGTCATGCATGTGAAAAAGTTTCAAGAGTCTAAAATAGAAATAGGTCTTTCTGTTATAAAAAATTTTCCCCATATGAATATAAAACTGTTGATTTATCTAACTTATATAATATATATAAGGATCAAGATCTTTAAATGTAGCTATAGACACTCTCGGATCTAATGAATTAACCGCTTCGCTGTTGCATTTAACCATTCATCTGTCACACACAGGCGGGACTAAGTTTTTGATTACTAGACGCTTTAATATCCTATTTTCAATAACTACAAAATCAATGTCAAAATAAAGGCACAATATCACTTCATTTTGAAAATAACTCAATTATACCGTTTTTTGTTATTTTTTGTATCATTTTGAGTTAATTTATTATCATTAGTTGGATAAATTCCCTACAGTTCGAATAGACTGTCTGAAAAGTACATATAGTCACGAGGCCAAATAATGCAACTATTCGATGAACTTAAAGTGGTTTTCATTGCAACAATTACAGGCGTGACTATAAGTGAATTTGAAAAACGGCTTTTTTATTACGTCGGGAGCGCGTCCTGTCTTTTATAGAACGTTGTTTCGTTCTCGCTTACCGGGATCCATCGGACATCTCCTCCCGACCCCTCGCTTAAGTTAGCTGTTTTATCTGCAAACGTAGTGATATTATTAACTGTGTTCAAATTTCCCCATTGGGACTTATTGTCCTCTCCAGCCTGTGCTTGCACGGCTCCAAAAGAAAAAGCTAAACATAGCACTAGCAGATAAATTATCAATTTCTTTTCCATTCTTTACCCCCTATACGAATTCGGCCAATTGAGCCAACCACATGGATATATCTAATTAAATAAAGATATAATTAATACAAATCATTTTAATATAATCCAGTTTAATAATATATGGTCAATTTATATATGGCTACTCTCTGTTAACTTATAGGATTAGCCTGGTTTTCAGGATTTGCAGACATTTTGAAAGTATTCATCTGTAATCAAATGATAATTTGACGGTTAGTGAGAGGAGATTAGCTTGTACTGGGATGAAGCATATAAGGGCACGCCGCCATGGGATGTCGGTCACCCCCAGCCCGCTTTTCAGGCTCTTATAAAGGGCGGAGAAATTAAGCCTGGCCGGGACCTGGATATAGGGTGCGGACGGGGCGAGAACGCCATAATGTTGGCTATGAGCGGCTTTGAAGTCACGGGTATAGACCTCATTGAGGATGCAATCTCCGACGCAAAAGCAAAGGCCATAGAGCGTCATGTTAAGGTCAGTTTTGTCGCCGGGGACGTATTGCAGATGGACCGGCTTTTCATGGAGGGCGAGTTCGACATCGTCATCGACGCGGGCTTGTTTCACGTGATGACGGACGATGAGAGGCCCGTTTTTGTGAGACAGGTACATAGGGTGCTTAAGGCAGGGGGCAAATATTTCATGCTGTGCTTCTCCGATAAGGAGCCCGAAGGGTACGGGCCCAGGAGGGTCTCAAAAGCCGAAATAGAGCGTACTTTTACGCCTCTTTTCAATATTATCTATATAAAAGACGCAGCTTTTGATTCGAGGCTCGGTCCAGGCAGCAGAAAAGCTTACCTTTTATCAGCCATCAGAAGTTAATTAGATCAAGAAAGTATCTGAGGTTTTGCCAAAATTGGCAATAGCTTTAAAAGCCAACAAATAGGTTATAACTACCGATTTTGCTAAAAAATCATATCTAAAGCCTCTAAAATAGCATTCTAAATATCGTCAAATACAGAATCTGGCTGTAAAAGCTCAATTAATCTTACATATGTTCAAAAAATTAGCATTTCGTATGATTTTTTTCCTACAAATGGCGTAAAAATATAAATATCGAGTATGTGTTTAAAATTCAAACTTAGTTTTTTTAGTGATTAAATGACTAATAATATTTTTAATTGGAATTGATGGTACAATGTTGAATTAAATTCATTTTGATCTATCTTAAACAAATTTTTCTACAAAATAAACCTTATCAGCGAATATTATTGAAAATAAAGGAATATTGTGGAAAATGGCAAAAACTCATCAAAGCCAATGTCTTCATTTTCCCTGACCTGAACGCTGGAAATATTGCGTATAAGATTGCCCAGAGACTTGCCAAAGCTGAAGCTTATGGTCCCATCCTCCAGGGACTGGCAAAACCAGTTAATGACCTGTCCAGAGGCTGCAGTGACGAAGATATTGTCGTTGCCGTTGCAATTACCTGTATCCAGGCCGCAGCACAACAGAATAAATAATAAAATAATTTAAGACGTTTTTTATGGCTCTGTGTAGCCAGAGAATAAACAAATATACGCAGCTATTATTTTTAAAGTTCAATATGGTTTTTTTTTAAAAATTGGATCTTATGAGTCCATTTTTAATTTGGGAACTCTATTACACATATATTACCTCAAATAAGCATTCTGAATGCTCAGATTACTCATTGATTTCGGAATCCAAGCACTAGATTTTGAAACTTAGTCCTCCTTAATCATATGCAATTATTTTCCAAATTTGAAATGTTAGTAACTATTTTATACTAGGCATCATATTGTATTCTAGTTCTGTCACCATAAATATCTCTATATTGGCTGCTTACAGCAGTTTCTGGAGGAACGGTGAAAGGGTTAACAAAACTCCAATAAATGTCCAAAAACTCCTCATGCCCTACATAAGTGTGCTCTTTCATGAAGATGCCTACAAATCTTACTTAAATTACCCCAAAACTCAAATAAACTTCTTTAAGTTTCTCCCTCTGAGCTATAGGTAGCGTTTAGGGTCATGAAAGCAATTCCAAAAATCTCATTAATAAGAAAAAAGTGGATTTTTGGATAAGTTCACTTCCTCAGGATTGTGAAGAGTAATTGAATATTTTAGAATGTAATAAACAGAATGGAGACAAAAATATGAGTAAAAGTAGAGGAATAAAGGCAGCATCCCTATTTGTTGGGGTGCTTCTTTGCATGGTATTAATGCAGACCGCATTTGCTCAACCAGAAGGTAATGAAACAATACAAAATGCAACAATACAAAATGCAACAATACAAAATGCAACAATGCAGAATGCAGTAGCAAACATCATAGACCCACAATCTTATTATACAGGTTTAACTGCGGGAAGTGCCACCCAGTTCACTGTGAGTTTTACTAACGAAGGGCGTGAAGCGCTCGTTTTAATACCAAAGGCAGTGGCGGTGCCTAACAGTGGAAAAAACATAGATGAAAGTTGGATTACGATATCCCCAGCAAATACAACGGTAGCCCCGGGCTCAGTGCAGAAATTTACCATTGACTTAAATGCTCCTGGGGACACAGAGAGCGGAGAATATCAGACCATTATAGCCTTTAATGATGATTTTTTGCCGAATTCCACCCAATTTGCCAATTCGATGAATCTTCAGCTCTCAGTCCAAGCTCTTCCAAAGATCCAGCTTGAGACACAATATATCTCTGATACTATTGATGCCGGAAAGGAATATGAATACAAAATAAAAATTAAAAACGTGGCAAGCAAAGATGTCACTATAGACCCGAAAATACCTGTAAACAGCAATTATTATGATCCAAGTTATATACCTGCCTTTAATTCTGATGCAATCGGAATCTCTGCCCCATCAATCATAAAAGCAGGTGAAACTGTTAATATGACTATCAAGGTAAAGGTTCCGAAAAATGTAACAGGAAGGTACTACGGGAACATACTTATGAATGTGGATGGAGAAGTGACCCCCAACTACATGAACACTCCGCAAATGAACCTGGATTTTACTGTCTTTAAACAGCCTCTTGTTCCTTATGCAAAAACCTTTAAGACCGTGAACAAAAAACCAATAACTATTGAAGTTTCGACAGATACATCTGACAATCCATGGCTGCAATCACCAAAAAAGGAAAAACCCTCATTTGAGCTCAAACTGAAACGCAACAAAAACCCGGTTAATATGAACTTTGTGAAATCAATCGAGAGTGGTAGCGTCAGTATTGGAGGGGGATATTCTTCAACGTGGGATGATAACTATCAGAATTATGGCACCCGCTATGTAGAAACCTATACAGCACCAGGAGCTGTTGGGAATTGGGAACTTTCAGTTCTCCCGAAAAATACGCAAAACTTTGGATATTCAATAACTGTAGGAGATTCCGATAATAGTAAACTCAAGAATTAATTCACTTTAAATATATATTAGATGCATAAGAGAAGTTTGCTGGTGGCCATTCTACCTCAGCCTATTTCTCTTTGATTATTTTTGCAATCTTCGCTAATGTTAAACTCATAAAAGTTGACAGTACAGGAACTAACGGCCAGTTCTTTTTATTTGAATCAATAAAAGAAAGCCTGCCCTACAACTGGCAGATAAACAGACCCCCTGTATCATTTTTAATTATCACGATAAGCAATTTTAGCTCTTGTCCGTGAGTTATTGATCAATTCTGAAAAAGCGAGTACTTCTTCCGTATTTGGGGAAAATGTAGAGGGATTCTTGTGCTTACGGTTTTCAATAAAGACACCCACGACCCAATTTTATAATAATAAGAAAATATTACTTTAAGCACTCTTCTTAAGCCATCTACTATTCCAACTTTTCAGCTGAAACTAAAGGTATTTATTCGCTGTCTTCGAGACTTTTCCTTGCAGCACAACTTTCAACGGACGAGCAGGCAACAGCTTTTGCAACCGCAGGCACTACATGCTTGTCAAGGGCAAAGGGGATTATATGATCTTCGGAAAGTTCGTTGATTGTTACGACCTCCGCAAGCGCATAAGCTGCAGCCATTTCCATCTCAGGCGTTATTTTCCTTGCGCAGGTGCTAAGGGCTCCTTTGAAAACGCCCGGAAAACTCAGGCAGTTGTTAAGCTGATTGGGAAAGTCCGACCTACCTGTAGCAACAATCCTGGCACCTGCCCTTTTTGCAGTATCCGGCATGATCTCGGGGATGGGGTTGGCCATAGCCATTACAATTGAATCTTTTGCCATGGAACGAATCATACCTTCAGTGACTATACCCCCAACAGAGACTCCGATGAAAAGGTCAGCATCAGGGAAGGCTTTTTCGAGACCTCCTTTCAACTTCTTGGGGTTCGTAAGCCTGGAAATTTCTTCCTTTATAGGGTTCATGCCTTCTTTTCGACCCTCGTACACAAGCCCCCGGCTATCGCAGACAAGAATTTTTGCAGGATCTGCTCCTGCCCGGACCAGAAACCTGAAAATTGCAACTCCAGCAGCTCCGACCCCTGAGATTACTATTTTGAGCTTGTTTAACTCTTTATTCACAATTTTAAGAGCATTCAGGAGCCCCGCAAACACCACAATGGCCGTGCCGTGCTGGTCATCGTGGATAATGGGAAGGTCAAGTTCTTCGCGCAGTCTGGACTCAATTTCAAAGCAGCGAGGTGCACTGATATCCTCAAGGTTGATGCCCCCAAAAGCAGGAGCAATATTCTTGACAGCCTTAATCACCTCTTCGGTATCCTGGGTGTCGAGGCAGATAGGAAAAGCGTCAATGCCTGCAAATTCCTTAAAAATAATCGCTTTTCCTTCCATGACAGGCAGAGCAGCATACGGCCCTATGTTCCCAAGCCCTAGGACGGCAGACCCGTCGGTGACAATAGCAACAGTATTCTTCTTCAGGGTATAAAGGTAGGCAAGATCCGGATTAGTGCTTATTTTCCTGCATGGCTCGGCAACTCCTGGTGTATAGGCAACGCTGAGATCATGGATTGTACGAAGGTGGACTTTACTTGCGACTTCCAGCACACCCCCCAACCTTCTGTGCATGGCAAGCGATTCCTGATACAATGAAGCATGTGTATCTTTATCTTTCTCCAAGTTCTGTTCTAAATTCCTTTCAAGATCCTTTTCCATATCTCTTTCCGAGCCTAAAACCGAGTGCATATTTCTAATCCCAATACCCCCTTGTGACGTACCATATTTAATGCGGAGAGGGAAGTGTTTACCAAATCAAATTATAAGAATGTAAATCCTGATAATAATCTATGCAAACCATAATAAATCCAGTGGACTATAGAATCGGGCTATTCATTTCTGCACTTAAATTAGTAGAATATTATTGATACTTGAATATATATACAATAGAGTTATATTAGTGTCAGGCGCACTCTAAAATATATACGTGCCTTTTTCTTTAAGCCTATAAACACGCTTTTTTGTTGCTTGAAGTTTCGCAATTATATTTTTGAAAACTTTTCATGGAAGCTCCGCACCTTGGGCATTTCCACGATTTTGGGAGATCTTCAAAAAGCGTACCCGGAGCTATAGACTGTGATGAATCCCCAAGATCAGGATTGTAAAGATACCCACAATTGTCGCATCTGTGCATTCTAACCACTCCTGTTTAGATCTATTTTCTTTGATTTCGAAGTATTGTTTTTCTTTGATTTCGAAGTATTGTATATCTCGCCTTGATTTACCTGGTTTCTCCCCGGATTTTTAGATCCAGCCCCGAAGCTGCATGGCCTCAACAACTCTGCCGACAGCAAGTGTATATGCAGCCTTTCGCATGCTTGTATTATTCTTCGTCGAAAAATCATACACCGAGTGATATGCTTCTTCCATCTTTCTCTCCAGCCGTTTCTGAATTTCCTCTTCTTCCCATTTTATGTTTGACTGGTTCTGTACCATTTCGAAGTATGAAACAATTACCCCGCCTCCATTGCAGAGGATATCAGGGATGATGTGAACTCCATTTGAACTTAGGATTTTTTCTGCTTCTCTTGTTGTCGGCCCGTTAGACATCTCGGCAAGAATTATCGGTTTAACTCTTTCTGCATTTTCCTCAGTTATCACATTTTCAAGGGCAGCAGGGATAAGAATCTCCACGTCCAGTTCCAGAAGCTCCTTGTTAGTGATATTTTTTGCTCCGGGATAATCCAGTACCGAACCCGTTGAGTGCTTGTGTCCCGAGACATCTTCAGGATCCAGCCCTTTCTCTGAGTAGATAGCCCCTCTGCTATCGCTTACTGCCACAACTTTACAGCCGAAGAGCTTCTTTGCCAGATAAGCAGCATGGTATCCCACGTTTCCGAAGCCCTGTACCGCAACCCTTGCGTCTTTCAGGCTCATTCCAAGCTTTTCTGCGGCTTCCCTTATAGTATATAACCCTCCTCTTGCTGTGGCATCGAACCTGCCTGCAGAACCCCCAAGGCTTGTTGGCTTGCCTGTAATGATGCCAAATACATTTTTACCTTCCAGTTTCGAGTACTCGTCCATCATCCAGGCCATAATCTGAGGATTTGTATAGACATCAGGAGCAGGTATATCCCTGTCCGGACCTATGATCTGGTAAATCCCTCGAATGTACGCTCTGCTCAGACGCTCGATTTCCCTGTGGGAAAGTTCTTTTGGGTTGCAAACAATGCCACCTTTCGCCCCTCCAAGAGGCAGTTTGTGAAGGGCACATTTCCATGTCATCAGGGCTGCCAGGGCTCTTATTGTTTCAATAGTCTCTTCAGGATGGAAGCGTATGCCTCCTTTTGTAGGACCAAGCGCTTCATTGTATTGGACTCGAAAGCCCTTAAAGACCTTTATAGAACCATCATCCATGTGAACAGGCAGGGAAACATAGAGTTCTCTCATAGGCATTTTCAGGAACGCTTCCATATCAGGAGTGATCTTAAGGCCTGCAGAACAGCTACATAAGTGTTGCTTAACATCTTCAAGGAGCTTGGAGTTCGAACTCATAGTTACCCATTAAATCATGGGCTTCTGAAGATTAAATAATTGCTGCAAGTATCGTTACTCTGCGTGTACTGAGCCCATTAAAAGAAGCAGAGTCCTTAGGCCCTCTTTTGTCTGCTTCATCTGAAACTGGTAAAAATAGAAAAAAGCCTGCATCTAATAGAAAAAACTCTGTATATAATAGAAAAAGCCTGCATATTTTACAGTTCTCTACAAAATGCAGATATTAGAGCTTGTAGTTAGGAATTAATACATGGCAATAGGCAGACTCCAAATTGCTGGAGCAGTAAGTAGTGTTCAAACTGCTGTACAAGTCATTTATATTCAGAAGAATAAAAAATAAAAGAATGCAAATTGCCAATCCGATAGCCGATGATTTATCCATATTTTCCTCTTACCTTTTCCTTTCTTTTTTTCCATTAGTCTCCTCTTATCGATTTTGCTCTGTTACTGCACATATAATATTAAAAATTACTCATTTTTTTCGCTCTTTAGAAAGTGCCTGAAATGATATAAAAAAGCAAAAAACGACATAGCTCACTTGCTCAGCTCTTTCTACATTTAAACAAACATGTCCTGCATTTTCCAGACATTTCAAAAGAGAGTCTTTAGGAATGCTCCAAAGGCTTTCATCAGCCTCAGGGAGTTTCCTGAAAACATGAGTTTTCGCATGAGAACAGAAGGATGATCCATATCTCCGTGCTCAGTGATGATTTTGAGAATCGAAGGGGTATTTAGCGAACCTATAAGGTCGTTAAGCTGCCTGTCTTCCAACCTACCCATGTAATCATGGATTTTCATCCCTATATCCAGTTCTTTTCCAAGGCCTTTGCGCCAGAGAAGATCATATTCGGAAAGCCTCTGTGCAGAATTATTCCCCTCAAGAGCGGCTTCTGCTGCAATTTTTCCAGCTATTTTTGCCGCAAAAGCTCCGGTATAGATTCCGCCAGCTGATGTTGGTTTTGCTTGCCCTGCCGCATCGCCTACCAGCAGAACGCCGTCGGAAACCGTTCTTTCGGGAGGGCCTATTGGTATTCCCCCTACTACAAAATCAAGCATGCCTCCTGAGTACCTGGATTTCACGTGAGGGTTGGAAGAAAGAAATTTTTCAAGGTAATAAATGGGAGAACTCTCCTTCCGATCATTTTTGTAGGCAAGCCCTGGTTCAAGGGCAAGCCCAATTCTTGAGATTTTTTCATCAATAGGCACTGTCCAGGCAAAAAAGCCAGGAGCTGAAGAGCCTGGGAACAGTTCAACAAAATCACTATCTTCTGAGGCATAAGGAGCTTCGATCTGGATTCCGGGAAGCACGCGGGCAGGTTTTTCCAGCCCTGCATAACTGGCTATTCTGCTCTTCACTCCATCTGCTCCTATCACAACGGATGTAGATATGGTTTCAAGCGTGCCGTTTCTAAGTATCCTGAGTTTTACCGGATAACTTTTTTTTTCTCCAGTACCGGTTTCGAGATTCCCTTTTTCAAACCCTATAGCCCTTGTTCTCAGAGAGAGTTCCACACCTTCTTCTAAAGCCATTACCGCAAGTTTACGGTCAAAATTCTTCCGCGAAACCACATATGCCTTTGTCTGTTTCCCATCTATTGGAAGGGATTGTCCGTCAGGAGCATGTACAAAAGCCCCGCGCACGGAATTGAACACAAATTCATCCGAAGGCTTGAGCTCACATTCTGCAACAGCTCTCGTACTTAGAAGTCCGGTGCAGCCTACCGGAGATCCTATGGACTGATGCTCTTCGAGTAGGAGAACCTTTGCCCCATTCAGGGCTGCATAGCGAGCAGCCGTGGAACCCACAGGACCAGCTCCAACCACAACTACATCATAATTCATGCTGCATCACCTTCGAGATATGCTTTTACCTTAGCAGGAAGCTTAATATATTTATAACTCATAAATGGAATTAAAATGACAAAATAATTATATGGGTAGAGTTATATTAATATCTAAGACTTGCTTTTTAATATCAAAGAGCAGTTTTTCAATATTAGAGACTTGCTTTTTAATATCAAAGAGTTACTTTTGATGGTCCTTTGAGGAATTTACAAGTGACGTTAGAGTGATTTTTGGATCTTTTATACAGAGTTGTATTTTAAGTGAGATTTTTAGATTCTGTTATGACTTCTATTTAGATTCCATTATGACTTCTATTTAGATTCCTTTATGACTTCTTAACTTTTCCATACTTTCAACATCTTCTTTCACAATTTTAATAGAGAGCGTCGTAAAAGTCAAAGCAATTCTACAATTGGATAATCTGAACGTTGACTTTAAATATGGATATAAAATTTTTACATTAAATTCAGGCAATTGCTACCTTATTAAGGATCAATTTATCCTATTTGTAGAATCAAATAGACTTTTACGACGCTCTCTTAATACTTTCAGAATCTTGATATATTGATAAACATATCCATCGTGAAACTGAACGATAAAACTGAACAATCAAATACTTAATCATTTCTTCGAATTAAAGGCCAGGGTTTCCATGCAGCAGAAAAAAGAAATATCTCAGGCTTCGGGCCCAAAGAAACAAAAAAGAAACAGTCTGGAAAGAAAAGTTTCTCAAACTCAAGACAGAAAGAATCCCCAGACCCGTAAAAACAAAGTAGAAGATAATTCTCAAGGCTTTAAAGGAAAATATTCTTCTAATAAGAGCCCTGGCCCTGAAAAAAGTACGGATTCTAATTTTCAGAAGAAAAGAAACCTCCAGCGCTTTGAATACGAAGATGAACATATTTTCTGGTGCAGAAAATGCAATTTGCCCCTTCTGGGGGAAGAGTGCGGCAGATGTGGTAGCAAAGGAGAAATAATTCATCTTTCCCAGCCTGCAGATGTCCGTTTCTGTTCACCTTATGAACGGGAAGTCCTGACCAGACAGCTTTTTTCAGCCTTCGGCTGCAATCCTCTCGGAGACAGGCTAATTCTCCTTAATAAAATTCCTGGTGAGGATAAAACTGATGAAGTGCTCGTAGACGGCTTCATTTTCGGAATTCTCCGTTTTGAGCTTTCGGAAATGGATTATAGCTTTGAGCCTTCCCTTCAGGGAGCAAAAATTCTACTGAAACATGCTGAAGGCAGAAAGGTCGAACTCAAGAAAACAAACAGGCACCTTAACGGGAAAAATGTGGCAGCAGAGCTTCTAGAATTCTTTGATGGCAATATAAAAGCAGGGGATTTCGTTCTTGTGACTGCAGGCGGCCTGACAGGATATGGTGTTTCTTACATTGACGGGACAAAATTTTCAGATCTGAAGACCCTGCGTGAAACTGAAGCCCATACTGAACCTGAAACCTCACTCGAAACTGAACCTGAAACCTCACCCAAAACTGAACCTGAAACCTCACCCAAAACTGAACCTGAAACCTCACCCAAAACTGAACCTGAAACCTCACCCAAAACTGAACCTGAAACCTCACCCAAAACTGAACCGAAATTTTCACTGGATGTCGAAACAAAAGTCCTGAGGATCAGGAAAATTGATAGTGGTGAAGCAACCCTTCACCCCGAGACTCCGGATCTCAGGGCATGCATAGAGGCTAATAAAAAACACCTGCAGGTTCTTGGCAAAAACGCAATCAATACCATTCGTGGGATTGTTTCCAGAAACGAACACAGAAACCTGCCTGTTTACGTCTCCTTTAGCGGTGGAAAAGACAGCCTTGTGGTGCTGGACCTGGCACGGTCTTCGCTAAAGCAAAGGGAGCTCAAGGCTTTCTTTCTAAATACAGGAATCGAATTTCCCGAAACTGTCGAGTTTGTTCGAAGTTTTTGTGAGGAGATTAAAATTCCGCTTGAAGAGGTGAGTTCAGGTTCTGCTTTCTGGGAGCAGGTAGAAAAACTTGGGCCTCCTGCAAAGGATTTCCGCTGGTGCTGCAAAGTCTGTAAACTTGCTTCCGCAGGAGAGCTGGAAACAGGAAAAGAAATATGTTCACTTCCAGATACAGGAACAGGTAATACCGTAGCTTATCTGACAATTGATGGTAAGCGGAAGCATGAATCTTTCTCAAGGGCAAGGATTGCGGCAAGTGAAACAAATCCTTTTGTTCCCTCCCAGCTCAATATCTTCCCTATTAGGGACTGGAAGGCGCTTGAAGTCTGGCTCTATATTTATTGGAGAGGGCTTTCATATAATCCTCTTTATGACCTTGGCTTCGAAAGAGTAGGGTGCTGGCTTTGCCCATCTGCTCTTGCTGCCGAATATGTCAGGGTAAAAGAGCTGCATCCTGAAATGCATGAAAAATGGAATGCCTTCCTGCTGGAATGGGCAAAAGCCAGAGGATTTTCGGAAAAGTTCATAGAGCATGGGTTCTGGCGCTGGAAGGAGTTGCCCCCAAAAATGCTCAGGCTAGCAGAGGAACTTGGAATTTCCATTCTTGCTACAGAAAATGTTGAAGACTTTGAAATTGAAGTCGTGGCAGGAATTTCCCCTTGCAGGGCTGGAGGTTTCTCAATCGAGGCAGGAGTCAGGGGAATCGGGGAAAAAGAAGCCGCAGATTTCATCAATGTACTTGGGAGTACGGTTTATGCGGAAGAACTGGGTATGCTGATGGTCAAAACCGGAACCGGGACTATAAAGCTTTTTTCAAATGGGAACCTTCTTGTAAGCTCGGAAACAAAGGAAAAAGCTGTTGGGCTTTTTAAGGAGACCGCAAAACAATTTATAAGACTTTCCCGCTGTACAGGCTGCGGCATCTGTGTAAAAGCGTGCCCTGTTGGGGCAGCTTCTCTGAATGAGAAAAAGCCATGTGTTAGCGAGACCTGCATCAGATGCGGAAAATGCACTGCGTCCTGTGTGGTGACGAAATATTATAATAAGCTTGTACCTGATCTGGATCAAAAATTAAAAGTTTGAATCTCAAGTTAGATTGAGAGCGTCGCAAAAGTCAAAGAAATTCTACAATTGGATAATCTGAACGTTGACTTTAAATATGGATATAATATTTTTACATTAAATTCAGGCAATCGCTACCCTATTAAGGATAAATTTATCCTATTTGTAGAATCAAATAGACTTTTACGACGCTCTCAGATTCACCAGATTTTTTTCCAGTTTTGTGATATTTTTAAATAGTTTCTAATTATATTTAGATACTGTATTCCTATATCTTCCTGCAAAATCGGATTTAAATTTTCTACATTTATTTATCCAAACGGAACTGAAGAATGAAATGGAGCCAAACCCCTGACGGAGTCAGCCAGATAATTGCCAGCCGGTGGCAAATCGGAGCAGCCCTGGCAATAGCAGTGCTTTTGTGCTTTTCTTTTATAATTCTGCTGCCTATGGCGGACGGAATCATACTCGGTCTAGTCTTTGCTTACATTGCCAGGCCTATCCAGATAAAATTCGAAAGGCACAGAAAACTCGGGGCTCTCGTTGCCAGCTTATGTATTTTCGTCCCTATAGTTTTCATTATCGGAGTCGGAATTGTTGAAATCCTGAACCAGATTTCCTGGATTATTGACAATAAAACTGCAGTCATCGGCGCAATTCTGGATTTCATACGCGCCCTTAATATCCCTCCAGAACTTTACGGAAGTGTCAATGATTCTATAAGGAACCTTTTTACCTCCTTGCTTCCTGCAGTCGGCAGCATAGGCATTATTGGATATGCCACGAGTATCGGTCTCTTTGTCATTAATTTCATTGTCGCGATAGTCTTCTGTTTTTATATACTCGCTGACGGTGAAAGGCTTTACAGCGCTTTTCTTGGCATAATGCCAAAAGAATACCGGGGAATTGTAAACCGTTACGCGTGTCACCTGGATCTAATACTTACAGGAATTTTCATAGGTACTGCCTACTCTTCCCTTATAGTAAGCGTGACTTCAGTTGTTGTTTTCTATGCTTTCGGGTTTCCCCATGTACTGGCACTTGCAACCCTGATCTTCATAGCATCAGTTGTTCCTCTTTTTGCCGGATATATGGTGCTCGTGCCTCTGGCTTTAATGCGCTACATTCAGGCCGGGTTTGAAAGTGCAGCTCTTTTCTTTGTGGTTTCTTCAATTGTAATTTATGGCCCCCCTGAATTGATTCTCAGGCCTTACCTGACCGGCATGAAGTCCAGAATTCATCCGATGCTGCTAATACTTGCCTTTCTCGGAGGAGCTTTTGTTGGAGGAGTTGCAGGCTTTTTTGCAGCTCCTATTCTGCTGGGAGCTTTGGTTGCAGCTTACAGGGTTTATGAAGAATATATTCATCCCGAACTGATTGAGGCTAACCTGGAACTCAAGAATCTGAGATACTCCTGTAATGCTGAAACAGAGAAGTAATCCCAAGAATCAAAAAGATGAGATGGAAAACATAGAAAATCTAAAAGAGCTTTTCAGGCTAAAATAAGAGGCATCAGTCGAAAGGGATTGCTTTATATTGTTGCAGGATGTTAGACTTTCATATATTCTTCTTTACTTAAGTTAATCGAGATCTACTGACGGGTACAGACCGCAGACAGTCCTCAAATAATTAAATTATTCGATTCGGAACCAAAGTTAATTCGGAAGCATATTCCAGCGTTTTAGAGAACATGGTGATAGAATGCAGTTATTGCTCATTCATTCTGATTATATTGAATACGAAACCAAAAAACAAACTCCAGTTGCAGAAAAAATAGATGAGTCCTTAAAGTCTTGCAGGCTTGAAGACGCACTTACCGCTTTCACAGCTGTGGAAAGCGTAGATGAGATAAATCCTGAAGAAGCTATAGAAAAGGCTGTTTCCGAAATTGAAAAGGTAGCAGCCCAGGTAAAAACCAACCGCATAATGATCTATCCTTACGCTCACTTAAGTTCTGATCTTTCCTCTCCCAAAGTTGCAGTGCAGATATTAAAAGGGATAGAAGCGGCTCTCTCAGGTAAATATGAGGTCAAACGTGCTCCTTTTGGATGGTACAAGGCCTTTACTGTAAGCTGTAAAGGGCATCCTCTATCCGAACTCTCAAGAAGCATCCGCCCTGAGGGAGCGGCAAAGGCTGCAAGCAAAGCAGAAACAGCCGGAGAAAAGGAAGAGGTTGTTTCAGAAGCCCTGAAAGCTGAAGGTACTGCAAGATCTTACTGGCGAATTCTGACCACTGATGGAGAACTTCACGAAATTGAGAGTTTTGACCTGACCCCTTACCCTAAACTCCAGAAGTTTGTAAACTATGAAATCTCAAAGAGCAGAGCTGTTGAGCGAGCTCCTCCTCATGTGGAACTTATGCGGAGGCTTGAACTTGCGGATTACGAACCTGGGTCAGATTCCGGAAACATGCGCTATTACCCCAAAGGTAGGCTTGTAAAATCCCTTCTTGAAAATTATGTGCTTGATGTCGCAACCGAATTTGGAGCAATGGAAGTTGAAACTCCTATCATGTACGACATGAACCATCCTACTCTGAAGAAATATCTGGACAGGTTCCCTGCAAGGCAGTATTCTATAGAGTCTGATAAGCGGCAGATGTTTCTTCGTTTTGCAGCCTGTTTCGGGCAATTCCTGATGAACCATGACATGACGATCTCTTACAAGAGCCTGCCTCTGAGGATGATCGAAATGACCCGCTACAGCTTCAGGAAGGAGCAAAGGGGGGAGCTCGTGGGCCTGAGAAGACTTCGAGCTTTTACGATGCCAGATATGCATACTCTCTGTGAGGACATGACCCAGGCTGTGGACCAGTTCAAGCAGCAGTATGACCTTTGCATCGACGTGCTCGAAAATATGGGAATTCATATTAGTGATTACGAGGTTGCCATCCGCTTCACCAGGGAGTTTTACGAATCGAATAAAGACCTTGTAGTCAGCATGGCAAAAACCGTCGACAAACCCGTGCTTGTTGAGATGTGGGACACGCGTTTCTTCTACTTCGTGCTTAAGTTCGAGTTTAACTTTGTAGACGCCCTGGCCAAGGCAAGTGCCCTTTCCACTGTCCAGATAGATGTGGAAAATGCCGAAAGGTATGACATTTCTTATGTAAACACTGAAGGTAAATTGGAAAGGCCGACGGTGCTTCACTGCTCTCCTAGCGGGGCAATTGAGCGCTGTATCTACGCTCTTCTCGAAAAGGCTGCAATGGAATCCGAGGAAGGAAAGGTTCCCATGCTGCCCGTCTGGCTCTCTCCAACCCAGGTCCGGATTGTACCTATTTCAGAGAAGCACCTCGCTTTTGCCGAAGAAGTTTCAAAGAAGCTTGACTGCAGAGTTGACATTGACGACCGCGACATGTCGATAGGAAAGAAAATTAGGGAAGCAGGCAGGGAATGGATACCTTATGTAGTGGTTATTGGAGATAAAGAAATTGAAGACGGCACCATCAACGTCACCATTCGGGCTGAATCCGGACAGGATAAGCCGAAAAAAGTGCAGGTAATTCCAGAAGAACTCAACACGCGGGTCAGAGGCGAAATAGCAGATAAACCTTATAGGAAACTACCACTTGCAAAATATATTTCGGCAAGACCAAAATTCATATAAATTCCTTAAAAAGCTTCTTAGGCGACAAAAGGGATAAAAATTCCTTATTTGCCTCTCCCCTTTGACTTTTTGGCATAAAATATATATTGATGTAATTCTTATTATTCAAAAGGGATTCCTTTTTAAGAAAAGCAGTTCCAAGTTTATTCTTTTCGCTTCTGAAAGGAAAGCTATTGACCAAGTGCAGTTCCAAGTTTATTCTTTTCGCTTCTGAAAGGAAAGCTATTGACCAGGTGCAGTTCTAAGTTTATTCTTTTCGTTTCTGAAAGGAAAGCTATTGACCAAGTGCAGTTCTAAGTTTATTCTTTTCGCTTCTAAAAGGAAATCTATTGAAAGTTTTCTGGACTGGAGCCTTTTATGGATTATCTGTAAGTTGCGGGGACTTACTTCTTATAATTAGATAGTTGCGTGTAATATCTTCTGTTGCGTGGACTATTCCACTTTACCGGAAACCTCAGGTACTTTCTGGTTTTGAGAAAACACTAAAAGAGTTTTTACAGTAAAAAGTTTGAGGAAAGCGTATTGATGACAATTCTAAATGAAGCCGCAGTCGGTATGGAAACCGTCGAGCTTGAGTCCTTGAGGGAAGATAAGAAGAAAATATTTGAGGACATTCTGAAATATTTCGAAACCCATCAGAAAGGCTACATCAAGGTTCCTACGGGCTGGGGCAAGACTTTTCTTTCGAAACATATAATGAAAAAGTACTACGACGAAGGAAAACTTGTGCTTTTCCTGGTTTCGAAAAACAACCCTCTTCTTAGTCAGACCTATTATGACAGGAAAAAAAATCATCCTCTTTTTCCTAATAGTGTACTCCTCTCTTCTGAGAATAAAATGGATAGAAATGAGCTTGCTGAAGCTTTGAAATCTCTCGGGAAAGAAAAAAGTGAAGGTTTTGTGATTTTTGCCTCCTTACAGACAGTACTCGGGAAGCAGGGTTCTGAAATCAAAGATCTTATTCTTGAATATGCGGACCTTGCAATCGTGGATGAAATCCATAACTTCATCAATAATAGAGGAAACGATTTCCTCAATGAGTTTGGGGAAAAGACAAAGATCCTGGGGATGACTGCAACTCCATTCCAGGGTGTGGTAGGAAATGTCAAGTTCGTGGATGAAATTGCAGGGGATATGAGGGAGATCTACGCAAAAACGCTTCCTGAATGTATTCTGGATGAGGAACTTGCCCCCCTTAAATATACGATTGCAGAAAGTTCGGAAGATATCTTTGAGATCTTTGACTTTGAAAAAGGGTTGGATGAACTTGATAAACAGGATCTTTTCCTTGACTGCAGCACTGCCGATAAGTTAAAAAAAGTAATCCGAAGAACGCAGCTTGGAAAAGATGTGTACGATTCTATGGTAAAACAGAAATCCGCAAAGACACTTGTCTTTTGTGCCCCTGTCCGGAAGCGAGTCTATGGTGCAGGAGCGAGCGGCGAAGGTATTAACGCTTTCCATGCAAAGCTTACTGCCTCTGTTTTTAACGGAGAGATTTCTGCTGTGGAACTGGAGCAGGACTCAGACCCTGTCCTGCCTGTAGATTTTGAGAATTATACTCCTGAAGGAGAGTTCAGAGATGCGGTATTTATGACCTCCGAACTACCAAAAGAAGAACAAAGTAACCTTCTTGCAGCTTTCAGAGAGATTGGAAAGCCTCCCTATGTCCTGTGCACTGTAGGTATGCTGATTGAAGGTTTTGATTTTCCGGCTCTTGAAGCCCTTGTCCTGCTGCGACCCACGCTGAGCATGCGGCTCTTTGAGCAGCAGGTCGGAAGGGTGACAAGGCTTTCCGCGGTCTCAGGAAAGCGGAAGGGAAATATTTTTGAGATTTCGGACAGTATTGACTCTCTCTACCAGCGCTTTGGAGAAGGGGTTTTTAACGGGGAAAAAGTTGATCAGGTCCAGATGCTGCAGCCCGAAATCCGCCTTGAAGAGCTATTTTCCGAGGGGGATGCGGCCCGGGCTATTGAAGAAGGAAAGATCGAGATCAATAAGGTTGACTTCAGAGCTCTTGGAAAAGGCAAAGGAAAAGATACGGAGATCAGGGAAGTGCCTGTAAGGCTCCCCCCAACTGCCTTAAGGGCGAAGTATTTCTCACGCCTGCTCGCCCTGACTGAGGAGAAGGATATCGGGGTTTTTGAGCGGGAAAAACGTGAACTAATGCGGGCTGCCCTGAGATTCAGAGTCAGGGAGCTCAGGGACGCGGAGGAACTCTCGAGCCTTTCCGGCCAGATAAACAAACTCAAGCGGGAAGCTTACGAAGATCGCAGATTAGGAGATCTCTCAAGGCAGCACAAACCCAAGGTCTTCGGGGAAGTTGAGTGGCTGCTGAAACTTCAGGCCTTAAATTCCCTTAAATACGAAGGCTCACGCCTGTCGATTCCCGAGAAAAACCGGATCTTAAGGACTCTGGGCTTCGAATCCGATTTTAGAAAGATAGACAGCCACAGGCTTAAATGCCTGAAGCTAGGTTCTGCCCAGAAAACCATCCCGGATCTCGTAAAGGTGCTAGGTTTCGTAAGCCGCCTTTCATCTTCCGAAACATACCAGTTTCTTGATAAAAAGAAAAAAGAGCAATGGAAGCGGGAATTCCTTCCTGCTGTTTACTGGGGTTTCTGCTTCATTGATGACTCTTTGGAACTCAAGGAACTTTTCGAGTCCACAGAATGGGACAGGCGGGTCAAAAACATTATCAGGCAGAAGTAAGTTTTATCCGGCAAAATGATTTTTCTTCTGCCGGTTTTCCTTTCATCCTTTCTACGTAAGAGGCTGGGAGAAAGATCCTCATATGATAATGCATTTTTACTGAATATTCTTCTGGTTATTTTTTGTCGGTTCTTTAATGTACTCAAAAGTCCACAGAGGAATTCCTTTTATTTCTCTTTTTTCAAGATGTTCCATCTCATGAG
Source organism: Methanosarcina sp. Ant1 (assembly GCA_001714685.2). Lineage (GTDB taxonomy): Archaea > Halobacteriota > Methanosarcinia > Methanosarcinales > Methanosarcinaceae > Methanosarcina. Next base: position 27,384 of record MDTP02000077.1, read on the forward strand.
CTGCACCATATGCAGGGATACCCTCCAGTAATATGCGTTTGTTCTCCAGCTCCCTGACTCTTATCTTCCTGAGGCTTGGATTTACCTCTGCAAATATCACCATTTTCGCCTGCAGGGTTATGCGGTAGGGTCTTTCAACCAGTTCTCTCTCTTCTTTTGCCCCACACTCTTCTAGCCTGCAGACTACTCCTTCTTCCTTTTTGATTGTCAGGCAATCAATTCTTGAGAAAAAGGTAAAAACAGTTGAGATCAACGGATTATAGTTTCACAGTAAAATTAACACTTCATAAACTTGAGGAAGATGGATTTATCGTCAAGTACATACATTTCTTCACTACGCGCTTAAGCGTAAAGTTGAACCGCGGGTATAGAATCCCAAGTAACTTAAATGAGCTTATGCCATTTTAGTTAATGTCCCTTATTTTGGAAAAATGAATGTTAAAAAGATCTCTTTTTTAAAAAAATTATGTCAAAACACTTTAATCTCAATTCAAAGCTAAAAAGAAAGGATTATACCTAATTAAATCAATATTATGTCGCCAAACAAATAATTGGGCTCTAAAAAGGTATAATCCCTGATAAAGATTGTTGCAAAAGGATATAAGTACTTATTGACTCAAATAGACGATTTTTTAGGGTCTGTACGTACCATTTTATAAGTCTTAAGAGTGTTAAAAGGCAGAAAAGAATACGAAAAGCTTTTTGGTCGAAAATTGGACGATCAAAAGACAAACATTAAAATCCGCATCATATCTCTAAAACAGTCAAGACTCACAGATTTTATAAGTAATCTTTTTGAAAAATCGATGTCTAGATCCTCTATTTTCGATCACATGTTGAGTGAATATCCTAACTTAAAGATCCTTTTCATTGAGAAAATTAATAAAAACAAAAGAAATTGTAAAGTACGTAATGTGATCTCTATTTTTCAAAAAGTGCTTTCTGACTTTTTTGTGAAGCATTTACTTTTCTCAAAAGAAAAATTTGTATTCCTTATAAAATTAATCTTCTAGTTGTACATAGCAAAGATTTTATGGAAAGCGTATTGCCCTGGAATCAAGTACTTGCCTTTCAACACTTTAAAAAGTTTCATGGGTATATAGGAGACATTTTGCATTAAATCCTTCGCTTGATGACTTTTTCATTGAATTACAGGCTTCAATGGATTACCATCCTCAGCATGAATCGTTAAATTTCAACAACATTATCAAGTTAGAAATTGCAAGATGTAAGATGGGGTATTCAAATTTTGAATCATTCTTCAGAGAATTCAACCAGAATAAAGCTCTATGAAAGGAATTAAAGATTGAAAATCGTGATCTAATCACTCTTTCATCATATCGTAGAAATCTGAAATGTATTTATCCATATTTAGTGGAAT
>MDTP02000078.1 GCA_001714685.2 Methanosarcina sp. Ant1
AATTTTTTAGCTAAATAAGCAATTATAGACCATTTTTTAGCTTCTAAAGCATTTTTGTCAATTTTGGCAAAACCTCAGTTAATATTATTTTCCATTCATTGGTTCAGATGTAAATTATTGGATACAAAACTTTTTGTTGTCAATTTGTATTCAGTTATTATTATTTAACAGTAATAGAAATAACGTCTAATCACATTTTTCGGTGCCTGTGGCATTTGTAGAACTGTCGTGTCGCAAAAGCAACAAAACGCAATCAAAAGTCTCATTGGAGATTATATCTTTAAAACACCAATGTTGATCATTGGACGACATAATGTTTTAAATCCTGAAAAAAACGGTACAGCCAGATCACGTCTATGCCGGTAGAACAACGATAATTTGATAAATAGAAATCAGGTTCGGCGTTTGAGCGAATATACCTCGACCATGTGATCAGGGTGATATCTCAACTTCGCCTTTCGAAGTCCGATGATGCCGAGATCGCTTTCTCGGTTGATGTATTCCACCTCGCTGGCAAGAACCGCTGCGGTTTCAGCATTGATTACCTTGTATATTTCGTCATATTCCGGTAGCCCTTTCTCGAAATGGATTAGCGCCGTATTAGCGTTGAGACGCTCAAAAAGAGAGATGGCTGCTACCTGTGAATTGACCCTTATCAAAAGGCCTCGCAAAGGCAGTTTGGTGAAGTGTTCGACCGCGTAGAAGACCGCCTCGACTTCGTGGGCAAGTATGAAATTATCATTGCACCTCTTGCTTTCACACCACTTTACCAGAAATTCCATTATTTCTTCCCTGTTTCCGGGTGTAATAGGCTCGACGGTATGCCGGTAATTCTTCTGGAATTTGTTAATCTGGCTACGGATCTTGAGATATTTCTTTCCATTAAGCTCCGCAAGGTCGAGAGCTCGGTACACATAGTCAAAATGGTTCCGGTCCGGTACCAGCACGAGATCGGGCTCGATCTGATGTATCCACTATACAGTATCCGGATCGATGTATATAAGGGGGGTATCGTCTCCCACGTCAAAAGCCAGCCTTAATAACTCACGCATGAGTGCAGGGTCACGAGGGCCGATCGGCGGAGGATACCGGGTCACTCTAATGGCGGTACGCGAAATAATCACGTTCCCGCTTACGTATGCATAACGATAATGCATAAAATGGTTCCAGCAAACCATGGTCGTAAAAGTGTTTTCGCTGTGGGTTTGCGGGTAGAGTGCGTAATGGCGCTCGAAGAAAGCCCGATCTGCGAGCGTGACCGATTTGAAATCTTCCTGACAAGCATATTAATCAAGAATTTTTGGTTTCATATTTATTTTATTGGCAAAAACCCGGTAAGTTCAGGTATTCTTACACTTCAGAGAGTATAATTTTTACTAAATAATCCTTTGTGTCATGATTTGCATAGACGAGGCTTACCTATCTAACCCGAAGTTGACAGTAACTTTTGGATAACTTTTAGATCCGAAGAAATTTTTTACTTTTGGTTACGTGTTAAGAATCCATAAATAATAATTAAGTAGAGACGCAAAACTGACCCATAAGATATATGGGACTAATAGATAAGAAGCTGTTTTTGAGATTTTTCTAAACTGAAATATTGTAAGAAGGATAGTAATCCAGAGAAAAATGATTTCAATAAAAGCATAGTAAGGAGTCCTTAACCCAAAAAACAGAAATGACCAGAGAGAATTAAGAAATAACTGTATCCCAAAAATAATTAACCCAATTTTTACTTCCTTATTTTGTAACCCTTTTTCCCAAACAATGTATAAAGAGATTCCCATAAGCGTATATAGCAGAGTCCAGACAGGAAAAAAGACCCACGAAGGAGGGTTGAAAACTGGCTTTGCAAGCAGAATATACCAATCTTTAAGAGAAGAAGCCGTAAACACTGAACCAACTGCACCTGCAAACTGGCAGAGAAACAAAGAGACTAGAAGTTTGAAGTAGTTTATTTTCGAGGACATATGATATTATAATAGGATTATCCTATAATCTACTTTTGGCAGTCACATTAAACTTTGATGGGTTTTAATGATAGTGTTTTTCGAATTATACAAATTTGTATCTAGTGCATCGATTCCAAAAAATGTCAGAAATAAATTTTTGAAAACCACGCAAAGTACAAAGACACGGAATTAGGAGAGCAAGGGAGCAGTCCTTCCGTGTTTTCTGTGGTTTTAATGTCCAGATCAAAGAACTCTGTGCCACATGCGTTTTCCTTGTTACAGAACCCAGGGTGACTTTAATGTAAACATTTGCGTTCTAAACTAAAACTATTTCTAAATTAAGTATTTATTTGAGAATCGATGCACTAGGTATATGTGCGTGGAAATGAGGGATAGACTTACCGAGCCAGCCTTCCACATATCCCAGAAGCCTGAATCTTAATGTCGACGTTCCAGATCTGGGACATCGAGGAGAACCTGGTCGAACGGTTAAAAAAGAAGCCAAGGTTGTAGGTCTTAGCACAGGAAGACTTGGATACTTGAATTACATCGGGAAAAAATAGACCCGTAAGTGCTGACCCTTATGTACTCGGTTTTAATTGCATTGTGAAATCTTCCAGGATATATTTGGTCCATTTGGCTACGAGCGATAACCCTGGTCATTGTACGTGGCTTCTAGGTCTATTTTCGTGGTTGAGTATTATCTTTGGGAACCTTATATTACATGAAACAAAAAGCCAAAAGTGATAAGCATTTCACCCTTAACAACCATGTTTTGAAGAGGGTTAAAGCCTGGGCGGGGCGGATAAGATATGAAGCTACCAGTCATTGAGCTTGCCCGCAAAATGAAGTGAAGCCGACACGCAAAAAAATGGCTTGTCGGCTTGAGCCCTTTTAGTTCATGGCAAGACTGTGCTTCATTGTCTAATCCGAGGCAACAACCATTAAGCGATCGTATCAGAGCATTATGTCCGCAGCAGAGCGAATCCTCCGGATATTGCTCCTCTGGCTTTCCAGACCCTTTCCGGCTGCTGCCCGGGCCATAGGATCGGCATCTGTAGGCAAGCCGAATGATAGGCCGGTCAGCGCCTCAACCTGTGCTACCGGCACTTGCCAGGTCTTGAACTCATCGTCGAAGAACTCCATGCTTTCCAGATAATTCTTCTGCGTGCGCAGGTAGGCAGTGGCGCTGAGCTTCCCGTTCTTATTGACGAATGCCACCACCTTCCAGAAATCGGCAGGCAGGAGGTACTCATTGCGGTAAATCATATCGTCTTCGCGGAAGACGGGACCGGTGAATACCGATATCTGCACATTGGCATTATCTGCGGTCTTCAGTATGTAGTCTTCCACTTCGAGCCAATCATGCTGGTTGAGGCGCTCGTGCTGAGGCGAGCAGTTCGTAAAATGGAACGTATCCTCTCCCGCGTCCTTGGCATTTGGCCCCCAGCAGGGATCCAGCCGGCGAACCAGATGTCCGCGGTCAAGTGGATTGCCTTCATACAATTTGGGTCCGGCCTGATACTTCTGGTCGAGACGTAGATCAAAGTACCATTTGTCGCGGGGGCGTTTGATGTTCTTCAGCTTCTTGCCGTCAATATTGGCCGCGGTATAGAAGGCCAGCCTTCTATCGGCATTCATCACAATCGAGAAGTGTAGGTAGGTGAGAATCTCGCCCCCGTCCTTGAGCTTTGCGACTTTGGACTGGAGATTATCGGCCAGCTTGGGAAGCGGCAGCTGGTGCAGAGAGCCCAGGAAATCGGGGTTGTAGCCATCCGCCAGGCGGTAATGTTCCGCGGACAGTTCTCCCAGCTCCATTGCTGTGCCGGGGATGGGTTCTGGGGCGGTTATGATCGCAGGTCCGACCGGACCAGTGCCATTGCGAAGCCTGCGCAGAGCTTCGGCCGCCATCGGCTCGTTCTCGCTGCGCGACTCCAGTGCCTGGAAGATGCGGCTGATGCGCACGCCCTCATTGGCCACCCAGGCTATGGTGGTGGGATTATCGATGCCTTTTCGATAGGGCTGACCGTCTGTCTTGAGGATGTTGCCCTGGGCATCTTTCATCGGCACTCCTGAGTGGTGCAGGCCCACAACCAGCCACTGATCGTTGAATACGGGCGAGCCTGAGGCTCCGGGCTGAGTGTCGGTCAGATAGTGCAGCCAGTTGTCGAAGAGATCTACAACTTCGTTCTCCCGTAGGCAGCAATACTTGAGACCGCCTTCAGGATGCTGAATGATGGAGACGTATTCGCCGGTCAGGACCTTGCCGGTGTCTTCCACGAGACTCAGTAATCCGTACTCGGTAAGCTCTGTCCCTTCTGTGGCAACGGGGGCCACGGATACCAGTGTGAAGTCCAGGTCTGGATCGGTGACGAAGACTTCGTCGGGTCGCAGGTCGAAGGATTTGGATGTCTTTCGTCGACCGTTTATATCTTGCTCAAATTCGAACTCTGCAAAACTCTTCCTTGCCAGCTCTGCGGTATCGAGGACATGGTTATTCGTCAGCAGCAGATTTGGGCCGACAAGAAAGCCCGTGCTGTAACCCTCTGGCCTGCCGAAGGGATTCACGATCTGGATCCTGCAGACGGGTCTGGCCGAGAGCAGTCCAAGTTCCAGATACAGTACTTCACCAACTGGATCAGAAAATCATCTATCCTCATTACGATTTCAAACATTTAACCGAAAGTATTTTGAAATCGGAATGAAGCTAAATGATTTCTCGATCCAGTTGGTGAAGTACTGAGATAGGAGATGCCGACAAGATCGCTCTTTCCCATAATCCTCTCCAGGGCCAGGCCATCACCTGGTTCAAGAAAGATCCGGCGCCTCTCTATGGGTTGTGCCTCCGTCAAGGGCCTGATGATTTCACGTCTGAATCTCTCGCCTGGCCGCTCCGCTTCAGCAGCTTTCTGCCGGCTATAATACCTTTCAGAGGCTTTTCTCTGTTGCTCTTCTTTTCGGGCATTTTCAAGCATATCTTTCCCCCATCATAACCTAACTCCATCATAGAAATAAGAATATTCTAATTGTTACTAATATAGAGCTCATCCCAAAACCACGTTTCTTCTTATATCAATAAAAGTTTTAGAACTATAATCTATAATAAGGGCTCTCCGGTGTTTCGTGTGGATATCATCACAAAAACCAATGCGGGTAAATTGAAAAAGCATCTTATCCATAAGGAATAGCGAAGAGCCATAATAAGAAACTCGATTAATCGTTCAAAATTCGAGATTTAGGGAACCGATTTTGAGTTTTGGGATGAGCTCATTAGTAATAATCTGGGTATTATATTATTTTCTATAATATAATATACCAATTATACTATTTTTACACATATTGTAATATAATATTAGGCAAAATGAATATAATTATTTGGAATTTTAGATCAGCATTAAAGGTTTGGTTCTTTCCACTATCGATAGACACAATATGTATTAATAGGATTATTCAGACATGATTCTCCTTTAGATTCTCTTGGTCAGTCTATCGTAAAGTCTAGGATATATGATCATCAAAGCCGGAACGAAAGTTTAGCCCTAGCCTTTGTACATGGCTTCTAGGTATGGGCCTTCAGGATAGATGTACCGCTCCCTTCAACATATCCCAGAAGCCTGAATCATGATGTCGAAGTTCCAGATCTGGGACATCGAGGAGAACCTGGTCGAACAAAAAATAGACAGGTAAGTGCTGCCACAGAAGTATATTTTACTCGTTTTAATTGCGTTGTGGAGCCGTCCGGGAATATTTGGTCTATTTGGCTACGAGCGATAGCCCTGGCCTTTTAGATTAGCTCTAGGTATATGTGTTTGGTTAGGTATGTGGAGATACGTCTTCAGGGATAGGCGTATCAAAAACAGCTATCCCATGTTCCCGTCCAGATCACTACAATGCCTTTGGCAGAAATCACCCTACCAGTTTTCTTAATATCCTGAGCCGCAGGTGGTCCAAATACTCAATGCCCAGCTTCAAACCTTGTAACGAAGCTGCTAGAAGGTTTTTTGGGGTTATTTGTTCTTATTCTGCCTTCGGCAGAGATCTGGGCAGTCGCTACCAATTTTCGGGAACTTCGGTAAAAGAGAATTGTTGTCTTTATTCCGGGGAAGCGGACAGAGAGAAAAATCAAAATTCGTATATAAGATAGAAATACGAGAGATAAGAAAATCGAAAATATAGAATAATAATATTATTACCTTTGGAGGATGGTTACAATATATGTAGCTATAGATAGCTTTAAATTATGATCTGTCTAATAACTGCAAAATGTCTTATATCTTTGAGATCGTTATTATCCTTGTTCTTATTGCACTTAATGGCATCTTTGCCATGTCAGAATTTGCCCTTGTTTCAGCCAAAAAAATCCGTCTCAGACAACAGGCTGAAGAAGGTGACACACGGGCGGCTGTTGCACTTAAACTTGCAAATGAACCCACTTCTTTTCTTTCAACCATTCAGATAGGAATCACTCTTGTGGGTATCTTTGCCGGTGCATTTGGTGGAGCTACTATAGCGGAAGGACTCGCAGCCTACCTTAGGCAGTTTCCTTTTCTGTCCACATACAGTGATGCTTTGAGCATTACTCTTGTAGTAATCCCCATCTCCTATCTTACCTTAATCTTTGGAGAACTTGTCCCAAAACGGCTTGCACTCAATAACGCTGAATCCATCGCCTCCAGCATCGCAAAACCTATGTTCTACCTTTCTATTATAGCAAAGCCGCTGGTAATCGTTTTAAGCTATTCGACAGAGGTCATGCTTCGGTTAATGAGGGTTCAAAAAATTGCCGGATCACCAGTAACGGAAGAGGAGATCAAGTTTATGCTTGAAGAGGGAACTGAAGCAGGGGTTTTTGAGGAAGCCGAGCTGAGCATGATAGAAGGCGTCTTCGATATCGGAGACCGGCGAGTCGCTTCCCTGATGACGCATCGAAATGACATCATTTCGTTTGACCTCAATGATCCCGCTGATGAGAATCTTCGGAAGATGATTAAAAGCGGTCGATCCAATTTTCCGGCATATGAAAAAGACCTGGACAATATTGTCGGTATGGTATCCGTAAAAGATGTCCTGGCAAAGCTTGTGGAAAGCGGCATAGCCGATATCAGAGGTTCAGTCACACAACCTCTCATTGCACCTGAAGCTATCACAGTCCTGAAACTCCTTGAATTATTTAAAGAAACCGGAGTGCATATTGCCCTTATAACTGATGAATACGGAAGCATTCAGGGCATCATTACTCTACATGACGTCATGGAAGCAATAGTAGGAGATGTTTATTCCCTTGGCGAGCCGGTGGAAATGCAGGTAGTGGTTCGAGAAGATGGCTCTTGGCTAGTCGACGGAGATACGTCTGTTGAGAAGCTCAAGGATACCTTATCTGTGGATTCCTTTCCAGAGGAAGAAAAAGGACATTACCGGACTGTTGCTGGAATGCTCATGTTCATCTTGCAGAAAATCCCTAAAACGGGAGAACATATTGAATTAAGGGGACTGCGTTATGAGGTGGTTGATATGGATGGTCATAGAATAGACAAAGTGCTGATCACGCGAGTTCCTATAATCTCTGATAATTGAACACCATTTTTCAATTTACAAGCTTTCTGAAATGCGCTTTCATGCCTTCAAAGCCCGCAGAAGGTCTCTTTTTCCCCAGTATGAAGGGGAAATAATTGTTGATTGCAAAGATAACAGGCACTAAGAGAAGAAGGTTCAGCACCGTTAAACCCAGTGCAAAAGCAGCATTTTAATAGAAATCAAATTGCGTGCGGCCACCCCACCCTAAAAAGGCTGTCCGACAATTACTGCCAGTAATAAAAGAATTCCTTCTTTTTCGATTTAAAGACCTTAAATGCCTTCTTTTTGTTGTCTTTTTATTACTATCTGTAATTGTCGGACAGCCTGTAAAGGACAGGGTATTCGTGACCCTCCGCACTCCCTAAATATAAAACATTTATGCGACCTGTTGTTCCAAAAGATTTTTAGGCCCCTATAATACTTGTTAAATTTGAAACTGGTGGGTTTTTTTAACTTTGAACCTTCCATCCCCTAACAGTTAAATTATTTGCATGTGCTATTCCTATAATTGATGGTGCAGCATTTCCAGTTAAATCTAAAGATCCATCATTAGTTTTATAAGAATCCAGTGTTTGGAGTACACCATCTACTGCTGTTTGATTTAGTGAATTACGACTCGCATTTAAATAACGTAAACCGGGGTCATTGGAAATATCTAAACTTGTGAGCTTATTATCGTAAATATTCACAGTACCTTTTTTACCAGCAGGGAAACAACCGGAAAAATTAGCAGCATTATAATGATTATTGGATGATAGAACGCTTTTCAAATTTGTTGAAGTTAGGTGCAGAGTACCGCTTTGATTACCGTTCCAGATATAAAAATCTTTAATGATTGGAAACTGACTGACTGGGAACACGCTGGTCATTTGTGGGTTATCTCTAACACATATATGCCATATATGAGCCCCTGTAGTACCCCAATTTATTGTATATGTTGAACTTCTCTGAGATGCTCCACGAAGATCAGCCAGAGAAGGAGCTTCTGAGAGATCAAGATAAGAAATTTTACAATTTTCGAGGCAAAGCCTGGTCAGAGATGGAACGTTATGGAGTCTGATGGTAGCCAATGATGTACAATAAAAACACTCAATCGTATGCAGTGCCGTGAAGTTACTGAAATCCAGCACAGTTATTGGATTATGACTCGAAGCCCATACCTGGAGGTATGATGCAACGTTTTCTAAACCAGTAACAGCTATTACATTCTGTTGTTTCAATTTTGCAATTGTACGGGAACTTGGAGTTACTCCACCGTCTGAACCGTCATAACCTATATTGATTTTAGTTACTGCACTCCAGGGTGTTACTACCAAAGTGTTTGCTCTTGTTCCCGATGAACCAAAATTTACAGTAGGAGACGTAGAATCAGATGTTGAACCGTCACCAAATACCCATTGAATTTTAGGATTACCTGTAACTGTGATAATTGGTGAAAATGATGAACCAGTAGTAACAAACGTAATATTTGCTTCAGGTGTTGGAGGTGTCACCTTTGCATTTGGACTGGAGCTTGAATTGTTCTTATCAGAGACTAAATTCAAGCACCCCAACGTAGAAGCAACTAAAATAATAATGGCTAATAATCCTACAAATTTAATCCCATAAATTCGATAGGGGAATCGCATAACAGATCTCCTGATATTATTTACTTTGGATCTTCGCTGTTTTGTGTTAGTTGAAAATAGTTCTTTAATTGGAAAATGACTAAACCAAAGAGAAATTATCGATTCTGAATATGATTTACCGCACAACTGTTTTCAAATATGATATATTTTGTATCACATTTAGAAAGTGGCTCTAAATTAGCCACTCGAAATAGCGAAGAGCCTTTACAGTTTTTTCTGAAAATTTACATTATTTTTGAATAAAGTGAGCTTAGGAAATACTTTACTTTTACTAAATATTAAAATCGTCTAATCTAAAAAAGTTTTCTTTTTAACCTATTGTCACCATTTTAAATAATGTGACATTTTGTGTGTAAATGTATGCTCTTCCCAAATTCACCCAGTCTTCCCTTAATACTTTAATTTTTTTGAATGATTTTATTGACGTTGACTTTTCGCTTGTCGTTTTCCAGCAATATTCTGTTTTCGTTTCACAACTAAATTATTCAAGGTCTACCTAAGACGCATTAACAAGACAATAAAGTAAATAAGTAATAATGTGAATTCCTGTATGCACAATTCATTGTAGGGTTGAAATGATCGAAATCTTCAAAATATTTTTCACAATGCCCTTTTTGCTCTATTCATGTTATTCTGACCTGAAAGCCCGCAGGGTCTCAAACAGGTTATGGAAGTACATGCTTAGCTTGGGCTCAGTTTTCGTACTTTACGAAATTTTTATTGGGGGATTCCCCTATTTCAAGGCTCTGTTTCTTTCGGGAGTGATCGTATTTGTCTCTGTTTATATTCTCTTCCAGCTTGGAGCTTTCGGAGGTGGAGATGCAAAGGGGCTCATAGTACTTTCTATCCTTTTCCCCTTATATCCTGTCTTCCATTTCTCGGGGGAAATCTATCCCCTGCTCGGGATCCCTCTTATAGGGCTTTTTACTTTCACGGTCCTCGGAAACGCTCTCCTGCTGACAACCTTTGTTCCTCTGGGGATGTTCTGCTATAACCTTCTGCATTTCTCGCCTGAAATGCTGAAAAAACCGCTTTACATGTTTATAGGGTACAGGACCGAGATCTCTTCCCTTAAAAACAAAGAACACCTGGGACTGCTTGAGAAATTTGAGGTTGACGAAAAAGGAAGTATCACAAAAAAGTTTGAGCGGACAGGGCTTAATTTCGATGCAAATCAGAAACCCGAACTTGAAGAATATATGAAAAATGGACTGATTGGAAAAGAGATCTGGGTTACACCTGCCCTGCCCTTCATGCTCTCAATTACAGCAGGATTTATTACTGCAGTGATTTTCGGGGATCTGATTTTTTATATTGTCATGCGTCTTGTGGTAGGCTAATAAAAGGATGAATTAAAATATATCTCCAAGTTCCTCAGCAATCTTTCCTATTACAGTTATTCCGAATTTCTGTCATTTTCACATGTTCCAGTCGGCGCACTGGTTACATACGTTCCATAGGGCTCACATGCTCTACAGGATTTATAGAGTCAACTGGGTGTAAGCTTATGGGTTCTATCAGATGCAAAGTTTCTATCGAAAGCAGAGGTTCTACTGAATTCATAGTTTCTACAGGACCCATAAATTCTACGCGATCCACGTGTTCTACAGGATTTATAGGCTCTATCGGATGCAAAGGTTCTATCGGATGCAAAGGTTCTATCAGATGCAAAGGTTCTATCGGATTCAGTCAATCTAATGATTCAAACTATTTTTATCTTTTTTGCACGACAAGCAGCCCGTAGAGAGTTGTTTTCGGGATAGGCGGATTTTCAGGGGTGCCTTTTGCGATCCTTTCTTCAGGATAACCAAGATTTTCGCATATGTAGAGTTCAGCTTCCATTCCCAGCTCCTTTAGGATTTCTGCAACTTCAGGGGAGCCGAATGTCTCTTCCGGGAGCAGGAAGATATTTCTTCCGTTCTTTAATTCCCGGATCAGTTCAGCTTTTGCTGGTTCAAAATCCCTGCCGTGGGCTGTGATTGCACAGAGGTTGGTCAAGTTCACTCTCGTACGGGAGCAGGCTACCTGCATAGAGGAAATCCCCGGAATTACGAAATCGTTTTCACCTGCAAATTTCCCAAGCCCTGAAAACATGGGGTCTCCCGTGGATAAAACGACTGCATCTGCAGGCAGAAGGTGGAAAGACTTATAGTCTTTAATCGTTTTTGCTTCACAGGTTATGTAATCCTTTGCAAGTTCAAGGGCTCTTTTTGCACCGTAAATCACTGAAGCCTTTCTTATTGCCTTTATCCCTTCTTCTGTAAGCATGCCGGGCCCGACCCCGACTCCGACCACTATCATAATTTTTCTTCCCCTTTACCCGATTTAAAACTCAATTTTTGCTGTCCATAAGGACAGATCCATCCCTGTCAATTACCACGATTCTCGCGCCTTTTCCTTTTTTCACTGCCATTTCGAAGGCCTCTTTCAGGCGCACATGTTCGGGAGCTTTCTCAAGCATCTCAACAACAGTTGCGTACCCGCTGTCCTTGAGCATCTCAGGATTCCCCCATTTAAGGACAAGGCCAGGAAGCCCACATATTATTACATCTCCTGATGCGGATTCAAGCCCTTCTGAGATCCTGCTTCCTACCATTACTACAGTGTAATCAGGAAAGAGCATATGAGAGTAACGCATTCCTATCCGACCTGTAGTCAGTACCACTCTGTCGGTGCAACGGATCAGGTCTCCTTTCGTCTCTCCAAGATGGTCATTCCAGGGCTCAACAAAACCTGTACTTCCAAGAACTGAAATCCCGCCTTCTACCCCTATCCTGCTGTTCAAAGTTTCTTTTCCAACCCTCTCCCCCTCAGGAATAGAGATTGTAACCTCAGCTCCTTTAAGGCCCAGTTCCTCTACTGCCTCCTGCACTGCAGCTCGGATCTGTTCCATGGGTTTCGGGTTGATTGCAGGCTGACCCAGTGGAACCTGGAGCCCCCCCCTTCTTACTATTCCTATACCTTTTCCTCCGAAAATTCGGATTTCTTCGGCTTCCCTGGCTTCGCCCACAAATTCGAGTCCTCTGGTGATATCAGATTCGTGGTCATTTGAGATCTTTTTTACAACTGCTCGTCCTGCAGAGGATTCGCTTACATCCAGGTGGGCTCTTAGGCCTGCAGGAGTCGGGACGGATACATCGATAACTTTTTTCTTAAGAGATAGGACCGCGGCTTTTGCAGCGGCACTGGCTGTGGTCCCTGTTGTGTACCCTCGTTTAAGGACGGCCCCATCACTAAGGACCACAATCATCCCTGATGCTATTTTTGTTTCAAGCTCTTCCCTGGGCATTCCGGTACGGAAAATCCATTCTTCAGGGATCTTGAAATTGTTTACAGGATCTATCATGGAAGGATACTCGGAGGTTTTTTATTATAAATGTATTGATGTGAAAATAGGAAAAAAGTTCACTGAGTCCTTGATAAGCCTTGCCTGAATCCTTAGCTCTTCTCACCACTTTCGATGAAAGCAACTATATTTTTAGTGAACATTTACGAGTAAATATAAAAATTATTCATACAGATATAAGTTATTAGCTCCTACAGAAGAATTCTGAATTGTAGCTAAAATCCTCAGGTAATTAAAAAGCAACAAAAATAGAAAAGAGGTGGCATCATTCCATGAATAAGATTTTTTTTTCTGGAAAGTTGGGGTTTTATCTTGAGTTTTTTCTGGAAAGTTGGGTTTTTGTCCTGAGTTCTGGAACGGGGGTAACGTTCCTTATGATGATTTAGGGCTGATGTGTGATAAATAGCCTTATGGAATGATGCCGGCTCAGATGTCAGCACTCGTCTGACATCTAATTACTACATTTTAAGTTATATTATATAAATATATAGGTATTTCAGTATGGGTTTCCAATATAGAACTCTATTGATTGATTACAGATAAATAGACTGCAAATACTAAATAGTCTATAAATATCTTATAAATAGTCAATTAATAGTCAACTAAAAGTCTATAAATAACCTATAAATATTCTGTAAAATCCGACCTATGAATAGCCTAAATAGTATTGTTATCTAGAAGAACTGGAAACCAGGAGAAGAAAACTAGCTGTTCAAATTTCGAGATTGTAGCTAGTTTTACTGAATTCTTGCAAACATGCGGTCCAGTTCGCTTTTTGTAAAGGTTATAACAGTCGGCCTTCCATGCGGGCAAGAGTAGGGATTTTCAGCTTTCTTGAGCTGTTCTATCAGTTCTTCCATTTGTCTGGGGCTACAGGCTGCTCCCCCTTTGATTGCTGCCCTGCACGCCAGGGTCTTACATACTTTTTCTGAAACCCCTGTTTCCTTTTTAACCTTTCCTGAGGCTAAAAGGTCAGAGACTACATCATGTATAAGTTCCGGATCCTCAAGCCGCCCGAAAACCTCGGGCACGAAGGTGACTACATATGTATTGTCTCCAAATTCCGAAATCCCGAAGCCGTACTCTTCAAGGTAGGGAATGTATTCTTCCATAAGCACTTTTTCTTTCGGGGTAAGATCTATAGTCATCGGAGTGATAAGCTCCTGCACCCTGGACTTTTTAATTCTTAAAACCTGCTCGTAAAGGATTCTCTCGTGAGCTGCATGCTGGTCAATAAGCACTAGATCTTCTCCCTTTTCGGCAAGGATATACATTTTAGAGACCTGGCCTATGACCCTCAGGTCTTCGAGGGGGTCTGTATTTGTTTTCGGTTTCGGCTTCTGTCCCTCTTCTATGTTTATTTTTTCCTTTTCTTCCCCTAATTTACTATCCTGTTCTTTTACTCTAAGGGTTTCTTGTGCTCCTTTCTCTCCAGCAAAATCAATGAGACGTTCTGATTTTCTTAGCTTTCTTTCAGTATCTTTTACAGGATATGTGTAAGTTTCTGCCTTTTCTCGAAGGGTTTTGCTGATGTTCTCAGGAACTCCGGATTTATCTGAAACCTCTGTTTCAGCAATTTTTTTTTGGAAAGTTTCCTGGGCCTCTGATACCTGCAATCTTCCTGAAGAACCTGAAACTTCGAAGGGTTTCTGAAAAGCCCTGCTCCCTTTTTCCCTTATCTCAGGTATAAGCCCATGTTCAGAAAGAACCTTTCCAACGGCAGCTGTGACTGCGTCCTCAAGCTCTTTTTCCCGGCTGAAACGGACCTCGGCTTTTCGGGGATGCACATTCACATCCACTTCCCCGGGATCAAGGACTAGGGAGAGCACTGCAACAGGATAACGTCCTTTTGGGATCTTTGTATAGTATCCTGCACGGACGGCTGAAGCGATAGCTCTTGAAGCTACAGGGCGGTTATTTACGAAAAGGAAAAGATGGTCACTTTCTGATCTCGTGGTTTCGGGTTTTGAGATATAGCCCTGGATTTCAAAATCTTCTGTTTTGTGTTTCAGAGAAAGCATTGAACGAGCGGTTTCAGGCCCCAGAAGATTTACGATACTATTAAAAAGATCATTTGAGCCCGCATTTCTTATAACTGGTTTTCCTTCGTTGAGCAGGGTAAAGGAAGTGTCTGGATTTGCCAGGGCAAGCTGCATGACTGTATCTGTGATATGGGCAAGTTCCGTACGATCACTTTTCAAGTATTTGCGCCTTGCAGGCGTGTTATAAAAAAGGTCTTTTACGTGCACCGAGGTGCCTGGAGCCGTGCCCGCATCCGAGGTTTCAAGCACCTTCCCCCCATGGATTACTATCTTCGTGCCCGTGATTTCTTCCGGCGGCCGGGTAAGGATTTCCACCTTTGCAACAGCTGTGATCGAAGCAAGAGCCTCTCCCCTGAAGCCCATTGTAGAGACAGTATCGAGGTCTTCGATTCGAGTAAGTTTGCTTGTTGCGTGTTTCTTGTATGCCATAAGGGCATCTGCCCTGCTCATCCCGCAGCCGTTGTCTCGAATAAGGATAGAATTTTTTCCGCCTTTTTCAACTTCAATCCGGATATCGGTGGCTTCTGCGTCGATTGAGTTATCTATCAGCTCCTTTACCACGGATGCCGGGCGTTCTATCACTTCCCCTGCTGCGATTTTGTTTATCGTATCCTTATCAAGGAGTCGGATCTTATTTCCCTGAGCTTCAATATGTTCTTCTATCATTCCTTTACTCCGTCAAGACCATAAAATATCCTTTAAATATGCTTTAAAAAATCGAAATACCCTTTAAATCGAAATGCCCTTTAATACACTTATTCGAGCAGCCTTTTCAGTTCGTGGAGCTTATTCAGGGCTTCTATCGGCGTCATTTCTTCTACATTCAATTTTCTCAGAGCTGCTTCTACAGGAGCAGGCCTGTTTACCTGTGCAGGAATTCCTCCGCTATTTCCGGGGTCAAAAAGCATCATCTGAGTATAGCGTGCTGTTGCTTTGCTTTTTTTCTTTTTTCCGTCTCCACTGTCTTCGGTTTCCTCAAGCACATTTTCCTTTTCGAGTTCCTTAAGGATCTCATTTGCCCTTTCTATTACCTTTTCCGGAACTCCCGCAAGCCTTGCAACTTGTATCCCATAACTCCTGTCGGTTGCACCGGGTACGATTTTTCGCAGGAAGACAAGTTCATGACCTTCTTCTTTTACTGCGATATGGTAATTTTTAACCCTTTTCAACTTCTCTTCAAGGGCTGTGAGCTGGTGGTAATGGGTTGCAAATAACGCTCTTACTCCTACTTTTCCCCGGTTGTGCAGGAACTCCACGACAGCTTTTGCGATGCTGTATCCATCGTAAGTACTCGTTCCTCTGCCGATTTCGTCAAGAAGGACAAGGCTTTTGGGGCTTGCATTGTTCAGGATGTTTGCAAGCTCTACCATTTCTACCATGAAAGTGCTCTGCCCGCTTGCAAGGTCATCGAAAGCTCCTATTCTTGTAAAGACCTGGTCAATAATCCCTATGGATGCATGGGACGCAGGAACAAAAGAGCCCGCCTGTGCCATAATAGCTATAAGGGCAATCTGACGCATGTAAGTAGACTTTCCTGCCATATTCGGGCCGGTAACCAGTAAAAACTGGTTTTCCTTGCAGTCCATTTCCGTGTCATTAGGGACAAAACCCCCGGGTACGGTATTTTCAACTACAGGATGCCTTCCATCCCGGATAAGGATCTTGCAGTCTTCAGTAAGCTGAGGTCGGCTATAATTGTTATTTTCTGCTACTTCAGCCAGGGCTGCAAGAACATCAAGGGAGCCTACTCTATCGGCCGTTTCCTGGAGTTCCTTTGAATGAGCTGAAAGCGTCTGCGTGATTTTCATAAAAAATTCATGTTCAAGAGCCATAGCTTTTTCATTGGCTGTCAGGATAAGGCTTTCCTTTTCTTTGAGTTCGGGTGTGAAAAAGCGCTCTGCATTCACCATGGTCTGCTTTCTGATATAATCTTCAGGCACCTGGCTACTGTTGGCATTGGTTACCTCAATATAATACCCAAAGACCCTGTTGTAACCTACTTTCAGGGACTTAATTCCGCTTCTTTCTTTCTCTTTTTGTTGAAAAGCCGCAATCCATTGTTTGCTGTTGCTGGCAATGTCCCGGAGTTCATCAAGTTCTGCACTGTATCCTGCCTTTATCATCCCTCCTTCTCTGACAGATAGAGGAGGCTCGTCAACTATTGCTTCTTCTATCATTTTAGCCAGATTTTCGAGTTCGGAAAAAGATGCAAGCCCGTCTGCAATCTCCTTTAATAGCTCAGACTCAACTTTTTCCATCAGGCAGTCCCGAACAGGAGGCACTACATCAAGGGACTTTTTCAGGGCTATAAGGTCCCTCGCACTTGAGTTTCCATATACTACCCTGCCTATCAGGCGTTCTATATCCCTTACTTCGGAGAGCCATTTCCTGAGATCATAACGAAGCAAAGGAGTTGCTGCCAGTTCTTCTACAGCATCAAGCCTAAGATTGATTTTTTCTACGGAAAGCAGAGGCTTTAAAAACCATTTTTTTAAAATACGGCTCCCCATAGGCGTTTTTGTGTAGTTAAGAATCCGGTAAAGGGAGTGTTCTTCCCCCTCATCTCTTACGTTTTTCACGATTTCGAGATTGCGTAGGGTTACAGGATCCAGGATCATAAACTCGGAATTCGAGTATGCTCTGAGGGTGTTGATGTGGGCAAGGTCCCGCATCTGGGTAGTCTGTGCATATTCCAGAGCAGCCCAGGCTGAATACACTGCAAAATCCAGCTTCTCACAGCCCATTCCTTCAAGCGTTGAAACCTTGAAATGGGTTTTCAGTTTTTCTCCGGCTTCCTCGGTTCCTGAGATCTGAGGAGCAAATTCCTGGACAATAGTCTGTTCTTTCAGCTTGCCTGTGAGTTCTAAATTTCCATATAGAGATGGAGGAAGGATACATTCTGCCGGGCGCATGCGGGCAAGTTCGCTAAGAAGTTTCTCATAGCTTTCCGAGTCTCGAAATTGGGTTGTAAGAAATTCCCCTGTAGAAATGTCCAGAAAGGAAACCCCAATTTCGATTTCCTTTTCTGTATTTTTTCCGGATTTTACGACTTCTCTTCCTGTAACTGCCATCAGGTAATTATTCGAAGCATCCGAAAACATAGAAGAATCTATTGCTGTACCCGGAGTAACTATCCTGACAACTCCTCGCTTCACAACTCCTTTTGCCTGCTTTGGGTCTTCGAGTTGTTCGCAGATAGCCACCTTGTACCCTTTATTTATGAGTCTTGGAAGATAAGTGTCAATAGCATGGTAAGGGATTCCTGCAAGCGGCATTCTCTCCCCTACCCTATCTTTTCCCCGAGCTGTTAGTGTAATTTCAAGTTCTTTGGCAATGGTTTTTGCGTCTTCCCCAAAGGACTCGTAGAAGTCTCCCATCCGGAAGAAGATAAGGGCGTCAGGGTATGCCTGCTTGGCTTCGTAATACTGGCGCATTGCAGGGGTCATCATTTCAGTCATTTTTAGCTCACTGTAAACTGTTGAATCGTTTTAGTTTAAAATAAATAATGGTGTGCAGTTTAGTTTGCAGTTATTGGATCCTGTTATTGGGATATCTTTTGGGATATCTTTTGGGTTACGTTATTGGGTACGGTCAATTAAAGCCACTTTATTCTTTCCGCATCTCAAGTTCCTTAGATCTATTTCTTTATCTTGAATCATCCTTCTTATATATAATTAACAATTCAATACTGTAAGCCATTTTGAAGGAGGAAACTGCTCTGATTAGGGAAAAACTAATTGAAGTCTGTCCTGTCTGCGGGAGCGCGGATATATACTATGAGGTTGGCGGATATGCAGGTACGGTTTACCACTGTAAGGAATGCGGGTATATCGGAGCTTTCGTTATTGAAGCTAATGAGGAAATGATCGAAAAAATCCGAGAAAAGTATGAGCGTGAAAGGGAGAAGGGATCTAAATAAATTTAATTATATATTTATCACAATATGTAGTGATCTGATCCCTTAAATTTCTTTGGGAAAAGATCAATCCTTAATGGAGCTGAAGGATTTCTCCCAAGGCATCTAAGTATTTTTGACTATGTTATTCCTGCTGTCATGATATTGGGTCGAGGGCGTTAGTTATTGAAAACCGTAAGCATAAGAATCTCTCTACATTTTCCTCAAATACAGGAGATATACTCGCTTTTTCTTAATTGATCACTAACTCGTGTGCACGACTCAAAAAACCAACTCCAATAAATAAGCCATTGAATTTTGGGACAGATGAGCACTGATGTTTTTTTGCTCAAGCTGAATAGTTACAGCGTTCTTTTTTTCTTTGAATAGTCTTAGTTGTGCTTATGAATTTCTGAACTGGCGGGCTTATATCCCGGCGATCTACTCTTTTGGGTTATTTGCAAGTAATATTAAATTATACTCAATAAATAATATATATCTGTTTGATCTTAAACATAATATAGTTCTGACTAATATAATTAACAACTTAGTTAATTTATTCATCGAGTATCAGGAGTGATATGATATGCCTTTGATAGAACCTATGCTGATTGTTAGCTCTTCCGCCTATTTCGTTGGTTTCTTTTATTATGCATTTAAATTGTAACTTTAGGAGTTATACATATTTGCCCAAATAACTCAATAAATTATATTAATTAGTTTAACATTTGATGTAGTATAGATTTGACTAATACATTTATTGACTTAGCTAAAAATTGTTACTTATAATTACCTCTAAAGAGCGTGTGGTATGTATTCAAATTCGCTTATTATATCTATAATTATTATCATCATCGCTGTCACGTTGTCGTGCCCCATCAAATGATTGATATTTAATATTTAAATACTCCCCGTTCATCTGACCTATTTTTAAAGCTTAACTGCATAAATATTTTTCCTGTATTTTAGATAGTTCCTGTATTTTAAGCAGTAACCTTGATGCATGAATAATCTAAATTTGATCACTAGGTCTCTATTCTCGTCCTTTATGTGCATCTGCTTTTAAAGTGCCTCTATATTTTTTCGAATCTTATATTCTGTATTGAAAAGAAGGCCTGCTTCAATAGATGAGAGCGAAACTCTGAAAAAATTAGAAAACCTGCATACAACCTTAAAAATAAGCTCAAAGACATTGAAAGGATCTGAAAAATAAGAATAAAGCGATATAACGGACTAAAATCGTTAATAATACTTGTAACAATTGCAAAAGCACGTAAACAGACTATAAAATCGTTAAATAATACTTGTAATAATTTTCAAAGCAAGTAAAAACGTCTAAAAACATCTAAAACAGAAATATCCAAAACAGAAATATCTAAAAGACCTATGAATTTTGGTGGGGCCGTTGAGATTCGAACTCAAGTCGCAAGACCCCCAGTCTTGCAGGATGGACCAAGCTACCCTACGGCCCCGCGGAGCAGGTTGTACTTTTTCAATGGCAATTCTCTTTCTTTGTTTGCCATCGTCAACTATTGTAATCAAATATCTTGTATAAATGCATAACGGTACGAGAAAGCCAGGGTTTTCTTCTTATTATTTTTTAAATTGTGGATTGAGATTTATATCTCACATTTTATCAGGATCGAAATCTTATAGTTTTTAAATATCGGGATCTTATGGTTTTTGAACAACGGGTTCAGAAGGCTTATTCAGTATTCTTTTTGCCCGCAAGACCCTCTGGATAATGGTGATGTGGGAGAATATAGCTATCAGTACGAGAGCCCAACCAAGAAAACTGAAAAGAGCGCCTAAAGCCAGGATAATCATTCTTTCAGTACGTTCGGCAATTCCAACAGACAGTTTTTGGCAGCCTGCGGACTCGGCTCGGGCGCGGGTATAACTTACCAGAAAAGAACCTATGAGAGCAAAGCCTGCCCAGAGCCAGCTCTCAATTTGCATAATCGGGGGGAGCACAAGCCTGCCATTTACTGCTCCGGCTATAATCCCCAAAAACATCAGTCCGTCGGAATAACGATCACAGACTGAGTCAAGCACGCCTCCGAAAGGAGTTATTCTGCCTTTTGCTCTTGCGACTCCTCCGTCAAGAATATCGAAGACTCCGCTGAAGAGGATCAGGAACCCTCCCTCAAAAGGTTTGCCAAGGGCAAATGCAACTCCAGCAGCCACGCTTACCGCAAAACCCAATAAAGTAAGGGTGTTTGGAGATAGAGGAATTAAGCGGGCAATGGGAATTATCAGCTTTCTTACGCTGTTTTTTAAGTCATCGAATATTTCAATCCCTTCCTTTTATCTGGCTATTGATACTTCATCTTTGGATATTAGTCTTATCTTTTTTGGAAAGATATCCGGTTTCAGACATTTGAGTCTTCAGTTGAGAGATCTATATGAATTTGAAGGGCGCTTTTATGATCGGATTGTCGCAGGCATGGAATAGCTCATAAGGAAATTTTAATGATCCCTTTAAGATAAGATAAGATAAGCCGGATGAGTTTAAAAGATATGGAGTTGAAAAATGGATATCGTAAAAGAACACAGGGAAAAATGCACTTACTGCGGACAATGCCTTGAAGTCTGCCCTCGCTACGAGGATCTCAAATTGATTGAAAACCTTTGCAAGTACTTAGAAGGAAATTCGGACATTGATTCCGGTTCTTTGCTTCGCTGTCTGACCTGCGGACTTTGTACCTGCGCCTGTCCTGAAGGGCTTGGGATCAAGCCGCTTATTTCTCCTGCCCGGCAGAAGTGGGTAAATGAAAACGGTCTAACGGATAGGCAGACTATGGTAGATCCTGATGCTGAAAACAACATATTCGCAAAAATTGCTGAAATGGATGAGATTCCTGTGTACAAAGAGGGTCCCGGTTCCGTAGTTTATTTTCCGGGCTGTGCAGGTGCCTACATCAATACCAGCATGGCAAAAGCTGCAGTTGCCCTTCTGGAAAAAGCAGGAGTCGATTACACTGTTCTGAGCGGGATTGAGTACTGTTGCGGAGCAGTCTCTGCAGGCGCTGGTGATCAGGACCCTATCCGCAGGAACGGGCAGCGAAATATTGAGGAAATCAGAAGAAGAGGAGCAAAAATTCTTATAACTGCCTGTCCCGGCTGTTTCAAGGCTTTTAAGGATATTTACCCGAGGATGTTTGGAAAACTTGATTTTCAGATCATGCAGGTTTCCCAGTACCTGGAGCTTCTGCTAATGGAAGGTAAACTTAGTCCTGAGGCTGTCCTTAATCACAGGGTTTTTTATCATGATCCCTGCCACTTGACTCGGGGAATGGGAGTATATCGCGAAGCAAGAAATGTGCTCGAAAAGATCCAGGGTACCGAACTTGCCAATAAAACTCCAGAAACCTCAGCCTGTTGCGGTTTTGGAGGTGGGGTAAGGGTCAACTATCCTTCCGAGTCCCTTGCAGTGGCATCGGATAGGTTCAGAGCTGCGGAAAAATGGGGATGTGACATAATCATCACGAACTGCGGGGGCTGTATGCAGAATCTCATTGAAGCCGGGAAAAATGAGAAGATAAGGGTCCTTGACCTTACTGAATACCTTTCCCTTGCCTGCGGAGTAAAGATAGAGCGGGAAGATGAGAAAATGCTCGAGCTTGTCAACAGGGCTTACAGGCTTTGCATTTCAGGTTACGGAGAATTCGATACTTCATGATCAGCATGTCTCTTGTATCTCCTGATTCTTTTAATTCTCTTCTTTCTTCTTATAATATCTCAACGGGGAAAAATATTAGTATATATATTTTTCTTTTTCTCTTTATTTTTAATCATGAGATATTCACTGTTTGCAAAAGCTGAATACAGATTCTTAAAAAAAGCTCTTGTTATTTTTTTCTCTAAATATGGAGTTTAATTCAAGGTAAAATGGAGTTTTATGCCTCAATTTATCTCAAAAAATCTAAATGTAGACAAATTTTTTGGAGATTCTCTATATCATCTACTATATTTTTATGAATATCTCTCTTTTCAGCTTTCTTTATTCAACGTTCAAAAAATACCCACTGATGATTTACTATTTATATTTTTCGTTTTAATCTTTTTATTTTTATTCCAAAATGCCATTCACAATCTCACTACCAGAAATTATATATACTTACAATAGTTTAGTCTGTTTTTTTCTCCAAAAATATTTATATGAGTAAATTAGATTCTTAATTGGAGACATCTGTGAAGATGAGTTACAGCTGGGATTTAAATGGCACCAAAAACGCTCCCGTTGCTAAAATACTCATGAACCCAAACAAGGGCAATCATAAACCCTTTATGATTTCATTGCTTCGCTTGTGGTGATTGTGGTTTCCCACCCATAAAAATCATGAGCTTCTTCTCTGCATATCATTACCTGTATGAAAGGTATGAGCTTGCGCCCTATATATTATGAATAATCGTGGATGTTAGGACAGAGAAGTCTCCATAATCTAAAACTAAAACGGAGGATGCACTATTAACAAAGAAGAATTGCTTCAGGAACTTGCAGGTGCTGTAATCTCCTGCAAGAGGGATACAGTACTCGCTGCAGTTGAAAAAGCTAAAGGAGAACTGGAGCCTTCCGAAATAATCGAAAAAGGACTTGCAGCAGGGATGAACCAGGTTGGAGTCCTCTTCGAGAGAGGAAAACTGTTCCTGCCACACGTGATGATGGCTGCCGATGCAATGGCTGCCGGGGTTGCAGCTCTTAAGGAACTTATGCCTGAAGGGGCTTCCAGCTCAAAGCTCGGTGTTATCGTGAACGGTACCGTAGAAGGTGACGTGCATGATATAGGCAAATCAATCGTGTCAACGATGCTACAGTCTGCCGGTTTTGAAGTGTACGATATTGGGCGTGATGTCCCGGTCAAGAATTTTATTCAGAAGGCAAAAGAAGTCAACGCCGATATGATAGGAATCTCAGCTCTTATGACCACCACTCTCCAGGGCCAGAGGGATATTATTGAACTCCTGAAGGAAGAAGGCATGAGGGACAAGGTAAAGGTTATGATCGGAGGCGCTCCGGCTACCCAGGCCTGGGCTGACAAGATTGGTGCAGACTGCTACGCTGAAAACGCAAGCGAGGCTGTTGCAAAGGCAAAAGAACTGCTTTTATAACTTATATTTCTTGGAGGCATAAAAATGGCAAAATGTAATGCAGTTGCAGGATTCAATGCACTTAACGGTGTGGAACTAAACCTTTTTACTACTGACGAACTCAAAGCAATTCACTATGCTACCATGGAAGTTCTTATGAACCCTGGTGTTCAGGTTTCTGACCCCGAGGCAAGGAAGATTTTCAAGGAAAATGGCTGTGAAGTTGATGAAAAGACCAATGTTGTAAAAATTCCTGAATATCTTATAAGAAAAGCTCTTCAGCTCGCACCCTCCAGATTCGTCCTCTGGGGCCGCGACAAAAAGAACAACACCGTCCAGGAATGCGGTGGCAAAGTACACTGGACCTGTTTCGGTACCGGTGTGAAGGTCTGCAAGTACCAGGACGGCAAGTACGTAACTGTCGACTCCGTCGAACAGGATATTGCAGACATCGCAAAACTCTGTGACTGGGCTGAAAACATCGACTACTTCTCTCTCCCGGTCTCTGCCAGGGATATTGCAGGCCAGGGTGCCCAGGATGTCCACGAGACTCTCACCCCAATTGCAAACACCTCAAAGCACTACCACCACATTGACCCTGTTGGCGAAAACGTCGAGTACTACTGGGACATCTTAAAAGCCTACTACGGTGGCGATGAAGAAGAAGCCAGGAAAAAGCCAATTTTCTCCATGCTCCTCTGTCCCACCAGTCCCCTTGAACTCAGTGTCAATGCCTGCCAGGTCATCATTAAGGGTGCCCGCCTCGGAATCCCTGTCAATGTCCTGAGTATGGCAATGTCCGGTGGTTCCTCTCCTGTATATCTTGCAGGAACCCTTGTTACTCATAACGCCGAAGTTCTCTCCGGTATCACCCTTGCCCAGCTAACAGTGCCAGGAACAAAGGTCTGGTACGGAAGCTCAACAACTACTTTCGACTTGAAGAAAGGTACTGCACCTGTCGGTTCTCCTGAACTAGGACTTATCAGTGCTGCAGTCGCAAAGCTTGCCCAGTTCTATGGCCTCCCCTCCTATGTAGCAGGTTCCTAGTCTGACGCCAAGGTCCCGGATAACCAGGCAGGCCACGAAAAAACCATGACAACTCTCCTGCCTGCTCTCGCTGGTGCCAACACCATCTACGGAGCCGGGATGCTTGAACTCGGAATGACATTCTCAATGGAACAGCTTGTAATTGACAATGATATCTTCGGTATGGTCAAAAAAGCCATGCAGGGAATTCCTGTCACTGAAGAAACTCTTGCAGTTGAATCTATCCAGAAAGTAGGCATCGGAAACAACTTCCTTGCCCTTAAACAGACCAGACAGCTTGTAGACTATCCGTCCAATCCCATGCTCCTCGACAGGCGCATGTTCGGAGACTGGGCAGCAGCTGGCTCAAAGGACCTTGCAGCAGTTGCACACGAAAAGGTAGTAGACGTCCTCAAGAACCATGAGGTCAAAAAGATCGACGCAGACATTCTCAAAGACATGCAGGCAGTCGTGGACAGAGCTGACAAAGCCTTCAGAAGTAAGTAATTACAGTATCAGGATATTAGGAGATCTAAAAATGGCAAGCAAAGAAGATATCATTGCAAGAGCAAAGGAAGCAATCACTGAGTTCGATGATGAAATCGCAGCAGAAGTCGCAGAGGAAGCCCTTGCCGCAGGGATCGACCCTGTAGAGCTCATTGAGAAAGGCTTTACCGTAGGCATGAAGGAAGTCGGAGAAAAGTTTGACCAGGGAATTCTTTTCCTGCCACACATGCTCGCAGCCGCAGAGGCAATGAACGCAGGTTTGGAAGTCATCAAGCCGGAAATGGAAAGGCGCAAATCCCAGACCAAGAACCTCGGAATTGTCGTTATCGGAACCATTGAAGGCGACATCCACTCTATCGGAAAGGACATTGTAGCCTCCCTACTCAGCATTGCCGGTTTCAAAGTTGTGGACCTTGGAAGAGATGTCCCAATCAAGACCTTTGTCGAAAAAGCAAAGGAACTCAAACCCCAGATTATCGCATCCTCCGCCCTTATGACTACCACTATGGTCAACCAGATCCAGATAGAGGAACAGCTGAAAGAGGCAGGTATCCGCGACAAACTAAAAACAATGGTTGGCGGCGCTCCTGTCACCCAGGCCTGGGCTGACAAGATCGGTGCAGACATCTATGGTGAAAGCGCCAACGACGCCGTTAGCAAGGTAAAAGCAGCCTTAGTCTAAAACGGTTTAAGTTGCAGAAAGTGTACTATTGAATACATTTTCTGCCACAATTTTATTTTGTGCAGTTTTTGCGAACCCATAGCTGCGGATATAGGTTGAACAGCCCTCAAATGTCATACCACTCACGGGAATACTATAAAACGACTGTTATTTCAAAAAACGACTGTTATTACAAAAAACGACTGTTATTACAAAACAACTGTAAGGAAATTAAACGGCTGAATAACAATTGTAAAAATGGCAACTAAAAAAATAATTGTCAAAAGCAGCTGAAAAATGGCATTAAAAACGGAAATTGAAAATATTCCCGGAGATATGACAGCAAATGAGGGTTTTCAGGCTGTGGAATATAGACTGAGAGGCCCTCTTTACTGAGGGAGTTCCATAGTATTCTGAAAACTGGAGGAAGTTTTCGTGGATTTGAAAGCTTTAAAAAAACAGGAAAGCAAAAGAAAGATCAGCAAAGGGTATATGTGGGCCCTTTTCTGTGCAGTATTCTGGGGTATCTGGTATCTGCCAGGAACTGTCGTGTGGGTATTGAATCCATTCGATGAAATGTATCTCTCCATTGCCAAGGTAAGCGGAGATGGCGTATCCCTTGTAGTGACTGCCGTGCTGATCACTGCTTTTAATGCACTAACTGTTATGCTGGCGCTCATTCTCTGGAATGGGGTGCTTGGTAAATACGGGGAACTGGGCAGGACCCTTAAGGAGTTCCATCCATGTTCCAAGTGGTTTTTCCTTGCCTCAATTTTCGGAGGCCCGATAGCAATTCTCGGTTCTTTTATTGCTATGGGCTTTATCGGTGGAGCATTTGCAGCTGTTGCCGCTCTTCTTTACCCTGTTGTAGGTTCGATTCTCGCCTATTACTGGTATGGGGAAAAGATCTCAAAAAGGGCTGCATTGGGCATTGGAGTCATCATTATCGGAGGCATTACGATTTTCGGTGGCGGACTTCTGACTGAACTCTCTTCAGGCACTGTCCCTTGGATCGGATATCTTGGAGGTTTGATGGCTGCTGCCGGCTGGGGAATTGAAGGTGCAATTGCAGGCAAAGGTCTTGATATTTCAGAGCCGGATGCCGGTTTGACTCTTCGTTTCCTTGGAGAAAACATTATCTGGTGGATAATCATCATTCCGTTGCTCGCACTCTTTGGCTTCCCGATGTATTCCTTTGCGCTCCAGGTCTTTGAACCCCTGACAATGCTTGTTCTGATCTTTGCAGGAATTACCTTTGGTTTCTGTTACGTATGCTGGTACAAGTCCTTCCCGCTTATCGGTGTTGGAAGAGGCCAGGGTATTGGAAACCTTTACGGGATGTTTGCTATTATCTTCATTTTCCTCTTCTTCGGAGATGTCCCGCAGTGGACTATCCTTGTCGGAGGCACTCTCTGTATTATTGGCAGTTTCGTCATGTTTACGGAAGAAGCAAGTGCACTTGAAACTCTGAGAGGTGAATGAAGTGAGCGGAAACCGTCCTATTAAGTTCAGGATCCTGGAACTTTTCCTGGATGGAAAAGAATACTGGAACTATGAAATTGTTTCGAAGATCCAGGAAGAGTACGGAATGAACAGCAATTATGGCAGGGACAGCATAAACTTTGACATCATCGAACTGGCATCCGGAGGGATGCTGAAAGATGTGGAACAGAAAGTCGACGAAGAAGGGATCTACAAAAAAGACTTCCTTCTGCACAAGTATGTGATCACAGACTTCGGGAAAGTTCGGGGCTCTGATGCCTGCCTTAGATATGTGTGATTGGAGGACAAAATATGACACAAACCGCAGCAGCTCTGGCTGCTTACGATGCATACTGGGCAAAATCCTTCATACCGGCAGCAGATATTATGTGGATGGTTTTGATCCTGATCCTAGCAGTAATAGCCCTCTGGCAGGCCAGAACCTTCGTATCCGAATTCTGAACCCCATAAAAAATAGCTTTCCATATCTGATATTAATATAAAATATAAGGGTGAAAATAAATGGCAACTGAATATGCTTTGCGGATGGGAGACGGTAAACGCGTCTACCTTACAAAAGAAAAAATTATGGAGGAG